>DASZQH010000148.1:0-9560 GCA_035549805.1 Burkholderiales bacterium | reverse complement strand
CGCGGATGCGCTCGGCGAGCTTCGGCGCGTCCGGGAACGCGTACTTCATGCCGGCGATGTTCGGGTGGTCGAGGAGCTTCGAGAATTCCTCATCGGAGAAGATGTCGCGCCGGATATAGAGGATCACCGGCAGCTTCGTCGCGCCGGCGACCGCATGGTTGTACTCGACCATGCCTTGCGGCGAAGCGAACGGGTCAGGCGGCTGATGGATCATCAGCGCATCGGCGCCTTCCTTCTCGGCGGCGCGGGCAAGCACGATGGCTTCCTTGAGCGAGCGGCCGACGCCGGCCGTCAGCGCCGACTTCCCGGCGTTCGCCTGCGCGACGTGGCCGTAGACGGCCAGGACCTCCTGCAGCTCCAGCGCGTAGAACTCGCCGGTGTTCCCGGCCGCCACCAGGTTGTCGATGCCCGCCGCCGCGGTGCGCCGGATGAGGCTGGCAAGGACGTCGGGGACGATGCGGTCGCGCTCGTCGAACGGCGTCACCGGCACGCCCGAGATTCCCTTCAATGCGCTGCGGATGTCCGCCATGGCGTCGCCCCTCAGGATCGTGCATTATGCACGATCCAATGGCGCTGCAACGGACCTCGCTTTCGGACCTCACATACGAGACGCTCAAGGAGCGCATCCTCGACCGGCGGCTCGCCCCGGGCGCGCGCCTTAACATCGACGCCCTCACGCGCAGCCTCGGCGTGAGCTCCTCGCCGGTGCGCGAGGCGCTCGTGCGCCTGGAGGCGGAGCGCCTCGTGGTGCTCGAGCTCTATGCCGGCTACACGGTGGCGCCGCACCCGACGCGCGAGTACCTGCAGAAGCTCTACGACTTCCGTGCCGTGGTCGAGGGCTACTGCGCGCGCGTCGGCGCCGCCCGCAGGCACCCCGCCACGATCGCCCTGCTCCAGTCGCTGGTGAAGCGCATGGCGGGCACCAAGCGGCTCGGGGCGAAGTACCGGGAGTACAAGAAGCTCGGCCAGGCCGACGCGCAGTTCCACCAGGCGATCGTCGACAGCGCGGACAACGAGGTGATGTCCGAGGTCTACGCGTCGAAGCACGCGCACCTCCTCATGTCGCGCCTCTTCCGCGAGCGCGCCGACGCGGGCCGCCCGGCGGGCGTGGTCATGGAGGAGCACCGCAAGGTGCTCGCCGCCTACGAGAAGGGCGACGGCGCGGCGGCCGAGCGGGCGCTCGTCGAGCACCTCGAGCGCAGCCGCCGCCGCCTGCTCGGCTGATGGCGCCGCCGAAATCGCGCCTCGGCGCGCTGCGCACGTTCGAGGCCGCCGCGCGCCACGGCAGCGTCACGAAAGCGGCGCAGGAGCTCAGCGTCACGCCCGGCGCGGTCAGCCAGCAGGTGCGCGAGCTGGAGAAGTCGCTCGGCGTCGAGCTCTTCCTGCGCCGCAGCGGCAAGCTCGCGCTCACCGAGGGCGGCCGCCACCTCGCCGCGCGCCTCGGCGCGGCGTTCGACCAGATCGAGCGCGCCGTCATCGACGTCGCCGGCGACCCGGGCTCGCGCCGGCTGCGCCTCAAGGTCACGCCGACCTTCGCGATCCGCTGGCTGGTGCCGCGGCTCGTCCGGTTCTACGAGCAGCACCCCGAGTTCGAGATCGAGGTCGGCACCTACCCGCGCCAGGAGGAGGCCGACGTCGAGGACGTCGACTTCGTCGTGCGCCACGGGCGCGGCGGCTGGGAGGACGCGGAGTCCGAGCCGATCTTCGCCGACGCGCTCGCGCCGGTGTGCAGCCCTGCGCTCGCGAGGAAGCTGCGCGAGCCCGCCGACCTCGCCGCGCACAACCTGCTGCATTCGATGATGCGCGCCGACGGCTGGGAGCTCTGGCTCGCGGCGCAGGGGCTCGCCGGCCTGCGCCCGAGGAAGACGACCAAGCTCGCGAACGCCGCGGTCACCTACCAGGCGGCGATCGACGGCATGGGCGTCGCGCTCGGCCAGCTCGCGTACGTCGCCGGGGAGCTCGGCGACGGCAAGCTGGTGATGCCGTTCCGGCGCGTGCTGCGCACCGGCAGCGGCTACCACCTCGCCTACGCGCGGCACAAGGCGAACCGGCCTAATATCCGCCTGTTCCGCCAATGGATCCAGTCGCTGCCAAAGGATGACCCCGCGCCTTCGCGCTGAGCTCGGCAAGCGCGCCGGCGTCGCCGCCGGCGCGCTCGGGATGCTGTGCGTGCTGGCGGAGTTCTGCTTCCTCTTCCCCGACGTCCTCGTCACGCCCGACGCGCTGCCGATGTACCGGCAGAACCTGCCGCTCTTCCGCGGCATCCTCGCCGCTTCGATCTTCACGACGTTCGGTTTCGCTCTTCTCTCCCTGTTTCTCCTTCGCAGCAAATCGCACGGCTTGCTCGGCCTCGCCCTCGGCACGATCTGCATGCTGCTCGGCGGATGGAACGTCGAGTCCATCGAGATACAACGAGAGAAATCCTGGAGCGTCGGGCTGGATTACTTCGTGCTGGAGCTGCTCGCGCTCGGCCTGCTCTTCATTCCGCTCGAGCGCATGTTTGCCCTGCGCGAGCAGCGCATCTTCCGCAAGGGCTGGCAGACCGACCTCAAGCACTTCTTCGTCAGCCACGCCGGCGTGCAGCTCCTGTCGTTCGCCGCGATGGTCCCGGCGCAGGCGCTCTTCGCGTGGGCGCTCGAGCTCGGCTTCCAGAGGACGGTCGCGGCGCAGCCGGTGTGGCTGCAGTTCGTCGAGATCCTTCTCGTCGTGGACTTCATGACCTACTGGGTGCACCGCGCCTTCCACAAGGTTCCGTTCCTCTGGAGCTTCCACGCCATCCACCATTCCAGCCTGGCGATGGACTGGCTCGCCGGCTCGCGGATGCACGTCGTCGACGTGCTGGTCACGCGCGCGGCCGCGTTCCTGCCGGTGTTCGTGCTTGGCTTCTCGCAGGCGGCGCTGATCGCCTACCTCGCCTTCGTCTCGATCCACGCCGTCTACATTCACGCCAACGTGCGCTGGCGCTGGCCGGTGCTGCGCTGGGTCATCGCGACCCCGGAGTACCACCACTGGCACCACTCCTCCGAGGACGAGGGCCTGGACAAGAACTTCGCCGGCTTCCTGCCGCTGTGGGACGTGGTCTTCGGCACCGCTCACCAGCCCGGCCGCTGGCCGCAGCGCTACGGCACGGTCGAGTTCCAGCCGCCCGAGGACTACCTCGGCCAGCTCCTCTACCCCTTCCGCCGCCGCGGCCGCCCGACGCCCTATGGATGAGCTCTCGCGCTACGGCCGCACGCAACGCTTCCTGGAGCTAGGCGGCCTCTCGCTTTTCGCTTCGCTTCTGGGGTTGAATCTTCTTGCGCTTCCCTTCCAGCCGATCCTCGTTCTCCATGCCCTTGCCGGCTGGGTCGCGGCAGATCTCCTGAGCGGCGTGGCGCACTGGGCGTTCGACCGGTTCGGCAGCATCCATACGCCCGTCTTCGGCCCCGCCTTCATTCGTCCGTTCCGCGAGCATCACGTCGATCCGGCGGCCATGACGAGGCACGACTTCGTCGAGACGAACGGCTCGAGCTGCCTCGCCTTCGCCCCGGTCCTCGCCCTGGCGCTCTTTCTCCCGCCATTCCTGCAAGCCTTCCTGACCTTTACCGCGCTCGGCGTCCTCATGACCAACCAGTGCCACAAATGGGCGCACATGGATCGGCCGTCCCGCCTGGTTTCGCTGTTCCAGCGGGCGAACCTCGTATTGAAGCCGCAGATCCACCGGCTTCACCATACGCCTCCGTTCCGCTCGCACTACTGCACCGCGAGCGGCTGGCTCAATCCCGTCCTGGACAAGATCCTGCGATGAAGATCTACGGCATCAAGAACTGCGACACCATGAAGAAGGCCTTCGCCTGGCTCGAGGGCAACCGCATCCCCTACGAGTTCCACGACTACAAGAAGGACGGGGTGCCGCCCGGCAAGCTGCGCGCCTGGGCGAAGCAGGTCGGCTGGGAGCGGCTCGCCAACACCCGCGGCCCCACGTGGCGCAAGATCCCCGACGCGAAGAAGGCCGGCCTGGACGAAGCGAAGATGATCGCCCTCCTGGAGCAGAACACGAGCGCCATCAAGCGCCCGATCCTCGAGGCCGGCTCGCAGCTCATCGTGGGCTTCGACCGCGAGGAATACGCGGCGAAGGTCTCGCGCTTCGGCTAAATGAGAAAAATGGGGTCAGACCCCATTTTTCTCATTGGCGCCCTTGATCTTCTCCCAGAGGGGGTCGTGGAGCTCGAGCATGCGTAGGGCAGCCCGGTCGCCCTTGCTGGCCGCGATGCGCAGCACCATGACGGGCGAGAGGCGCCGGGTCAGGGTGCCCACGGCGAGCAGGTTGACCGCGACCAGGATCGCGGGGACGTAGGCGCCGCGGAAGATGAGCCAGGGAGCGAGGACGAGCGCGGTGAGGCCGATGGCCGCGAGGGTGGAGGCCGCGTTGCGGGCGATCTCCGGGAAGGTGAAGTAGAAGCGGAAGCGCCCGATCAGGGCCGCCTCCTCTTCGGTGAAGTGGTAGGGCGCCTCTCCCACCGCGGCCGCCGCGTTGCCCTCGCGCCTCATGCGGCGCAGGAGCCAGAACTCGAACAGCATGAACGCCACGACGTACGCCCACGCCATCGGCGCGGGCCACAGCGCCGCGAGCCCGGCGACGAACAGCATGGCGACGCTTCCGTAGGCGCCGTTCATCCTTCCCCTACCCCTCCAGCTCGGCCTGCTTCTCGAGCCACTCCGACTCCAGGTCGGCGAGCTCCTTGGCGAGATACGCCTGGTCCGCGAGCAGCGGGTCGAGGCGCGCGCGATCCTGGTAGAGCGCGGGATCGGCGAGCTGCGCCTCGAGGGCGCCCTTCCGCGCATTCAGCTTCGCCATCTGCTCCTCGATCCGCTTGAGGCGGGACTCCAGCGGCTTCCGGTTGACCGCCTTCTTCTCCCTCGTTCTCTCCGGGACGGCCGCGGGCTTCTTCTCGGGCAGCGGCGACTTCGTGTCGAAGAGCCACTTGCGGTAGTCCTCGAGGTCGCCGTCGAACGGCTGCAGGCGCCCGTCGGCGACGATCATGAACTGGTCGGTGGTCGCGCGCAGCAGGTGCCGGTCGTGCGACACGAGGACCAGCGTGCCCTCGAACTGCGCGAGCGCGACGGTCAGCGCCTCGCGCGTCTCGAGGTCGAGGTGGTTGGTCGGCTCGTCGAGGAGCAGGAGGTTCGGCCGCGCCCAGACGATGAGCGCGAGCGCGAGGCGCGCCTTCTCGCCTCCCGAGAAGTGCTCGATCGGGTCGCTCGCCATGTCCCCCGGGAAGTTGAAGCTGCCGAGGAAGTTGCGCAGCTCCTGCTCGCGCACGTGCTTGGCGTTCAGCCGCGCCAGGTGCCAGAGCGGCGACTGGTCGTCGCGCAGCATCTCGACCTGGTGCTGGGCGAAGTAGCCGATCTGCAGGCCCTTGTTGAAGATCGCCGAGCCGGCGAGCGGCGCGAGCTCCCCCGCGATGGTCTTGATGAGCGTGGACTTGCCCGCGCCGTTCACCCCGAGCAGGCCGATGCGCATGTCGGACTGCAGGGAGAAGGACACGCCGGAGAGCACCGTCTTCTCGCCGTACCCGGCCCGCACGTCCTCGAGCACGAGGAGCGGGTTCGGCGCGCGCAGCGGCTCGCGGAACTCGAACGAGAACGGCGCCGCGACATGCAGCGGCGCGAGGTCCTCCATCTTCGCCAGCATCTTCATGCGGCTCTGCGCCTGGCGCGCCTTGCTCGCCTTCGCCTTGAAGCGGTCGATGAACGACTGGAGGTGCGCCCGCTCGCGCTGCTGCTTCTCGACCTGGGCACCATGGAGCTCCAGCGCCTGCGCGCGCTGCACCTCGAAGCTCGAGTAGTCGCCGCCGTAGCGACGCAGCTTCCTCTGGTCGATGTGCACGATGGTCGTCACCACGCCGTCGAGGAAGTCGCGGTCGTGCGAGACGATGAGCATCGTGCCCGGATAGCGCTTCAGCCATTCCTCGAGCCAGAGGATCGCGTCCAGGTCGAGGTGGTTGGTGGGCTCGTCGAGGAGCAGCAGGTCGGAGGGCCGCATCAGCGCCTGCGCGAGGTTGAGGCGCATCCGCCAGCCGCCCGAGAATGCCGAGACGGGACTGTCGAGGTTCTCTTTCGAGAAGCCCAGCCCCAGCAGCAGCGCCTCCGCCCGAGGCCGGACGGTATAGGCGTCGGCGTCGGCGAGGGCCGCATGCAGCTCGCCGATCCGGTTGCCGTCGTTGGCGCTTTCGGCCTCCCGCAACTGAAGCTCGATGTTCCTGAACACCACGTCGCCATCCATCGCGTATTCGACGGCGGGCCGGTCGAGCGCGGGGGTTTCCTGGGCGACGTGCGAGACGCGCCAGTGCGCGGGGAAGTCGACCTCGCCCTTGTCGGCGTGCAGCTCGCCGCGCAGCAGCGCGAACAGGCTGGACTTGCCCGAGCCGTTCGCGCCGATAAGGCCGACGCGCTCGCCCGGATTGAGCGACACGTCGGCCTTCTCGAGCAGCGGCTTGGTGCCGCGGACCAGCGTCAGGTCGGAGATTCGGATCACGGGCGGAGGAAGAAGCCCGCAGGGCGGGCCAAAAAGCCCGCGATTTTACCCGCTAGGAGTCTTTGCCCCGGGTCTTCTTCACCTGCCGCTCGATGGCCGAGAACGCCTGGTTGATCAGCGCCGGGAGCTCCGTGTCCATCTTCTGGATGACTTTCTGCTTTTTCGCCGCGAGGTCCTTGTGCGGCGGCATGCGGACCTCGACCATCAGGCTGTACTGGTTGCCCTTGGTGTTCGACGCCTGCTCCTGCGTCAGGGTGACGTGCGCGGATGTGATGCCGCTGCCCATCTTCTCCAGGTGATCGAGCCGCTCGCGGATGTAGGTTTCGACCCATTCGCTGCGATCGACGTCGTGGAACTTGATCTCGGGCGCGACTTGCATGGGGAAAGGCCTCCTTTTGGCGGATACCTTGCACGAGATGTGCCCGGGCACACCGCTTGCCCCGCTCCGGAGTCCCTCCTCAAGGAGACCCCGCATGAAACGCCTGCTTTCGATCGCCCTCCTGGCGGGCGCCGGCTACTGCCTCTGGCGCCAGCTCAAAGTGTCTCCCGCGGCCCGCGTCCCGGCCGCGCCCTCCGACGAGCTCCTCACCCGCCGCGTGCAGGTCGCGCTCCGGCAGGCGGGCGGGCTTCCCGAGCACCTGCACCTGCGCGTGGTCGACGGGACGGCGATGCTCTCCGGCTCCGTGACCCCGGCCGAGCGCGACCGCGTGCTTCGCGCCGCGCTGTCCGCGCCGGGCATCCGCGGCGTGCGAAACGGACTCGCTGTAGAGTCCGGGCCATGGGAGCCGTCGCCGAGCGCACCGTAGAAGTCTCCGGCCTGAAGACGCCGGTCCTCGAGGCCGGGCCGGCGTCCGAAGAGGCAGTCGTCTACGTGCACGGCAACCCGGGCTCGCGCCTGGATTTCCGCGACCTCGTGCAGCGCACCGGCGCATTCGCGCGCGCGCTCGCGCCCGACATGCCGGGCTTCGGCGACGCAGACAAGCCGCACCCGCGCGACTTCAAGTACCGCGCCCGCACGCTGGGCCGGCACCTCGCCGAGGTGCTCGCAAAGCTGGGCATCCGCCGCGCGCATTTCGTCGGCCACGATTTCGGCGGCCCGTTCGCGGTCGGCGCGATCCTGCACCAGCCTTCGCTCGCCGCGTCGCTTTCGTTCATCAACACCGGCGTGCTGCGCGGCTACAAGTGGCACAAGTGGGCGCGCATCTGGCGCACGCCGGTGCTCGGCGAGATCTTCATGCGGCTGCTCGCCGACGAGCGGCGCTTCAAGTCCGGCTTCACGCGCCTGCCGCCCGCGTTCGTCGACCAGATGTGGCGCCACTACGACGCGCGCACGCGCCGCGCCGTGCTCGCCCTGTACCGCGGCACCGACATGAAGGACCTGTCGCCCGTCGCCTCGGCGCTGCGCGCCCTCGACCTGCCCTCCATCGTGGTCTGGGGCGTGAAGGACCGCTACGTCCCGGTGGAATTCGCCGACCGCAACCAGGAAGCCCTCCCTCGCGCCACCGTGCACCGCATCGAGGACGCCGGCCACTGGCCCTTCATCGACCGCCCCGACGAAGTCGCCGCCGTCCTGCTCCCCTTCCTGAAGCAGCAGATCGGGGACAGCTACCGATCTTCCGCGGCATGATCGCCGTCGACTGGGGAACCACCAGCCTGCGCGCGTACCGGCTGGACGCGAAAGGCCGGGTTGTCGAGCAGCGTGACGCACCAAAGGGAATTCTCTCCGTGGCAAGAGAGGAGTTTCCGCAGGTGCTCGAGGCGATCTGCACCGGCTGGAAGGAAATGCCGGTCCTGATGAGCGGGATGGTCGGCAGCCGCCAGGGATGGATGGAAGTGGCGTACGTCCAATGCCCCGCCGGCGTCGACAATCTCGCGGCAAATGCGCAGCAGGTCCGAGAAGGCATGTGGATCGTACCCGGCGTCTCTTTCGTCGACGAGTCCGGCGTCCCCGACGTCATGCGCGGCGAAGAGACGCAGATCATCGGCGCCATGGACGAGATTGGCGGCGACGGACTCGTCTGCCTTCCCGGCACGCACAGCAAGTGGGTAAGGGTTCGCGATGGTCGCATCACCGGCCTGCGCACCTACTTCACCGGCGAGACGTTCGCCGTGCTGAGGACTCATAGCCTGCTCGGCAGAATGATGCAGGAAGGCCCGGCGGACGATCGCGCCTTCTCGGAAGGGGTCGATCGTTCCGGCGACGAAGGTGGCCTCCTGCACCACCTCTTCGGCGTGCGTACTCGGGCGCTGTTCGGCGAGTTGAACGGCGCCCAGGCCCCCTCGTACCTGTCCGGGCTTCTGATCGGTACCGAGCTACGCTCGATGGCGGGTGCGAAGGAGGTGTTCCTGGTGGGGACAGCCCAGCTGGCGGCGGGCTATTCGCGCGCCGCGGGCCTGCTCGGAATCAAGACCACGATTCTCGACCCATTGGCGGCCCCCAAAGGCCTCTACCGGCTGGCGCAGGCCGTCCACGCCTGAGCCGCGAGATCGGTAGCTGTCCCCGATCTAGGCGGCGTCGCGCTCGGAGCGGCGGCGCTCGTGCTCCTTGAGGAAGCGCTTGCGCAGGCGGATCGACTTCGGGGTGATCTCGACCAGCTCGTCGTCGCCGATGAACTCGACCGCGTACTCCAGCGTGAGCTGGATCGGCGTGGTGAGGTCGATCGCCTCGTCCTTGCCCGAGGCGCGGATGTTGGTGAGCTGCTTGGTCTTGATCGGGTTGACGACGAGGTCGTTGTCGCGGCTGTGGATGCCGATGATCATGCCCTCGTACACCGGGTCGCCGGGGCTGACGAACATGCGGCCGCGCTCCTGCAGCTTCCACAGCGCGTAGGCCACCGCGTTGCCGTCGTCCTGCGAGACCAGCACGCCGTTCCTGCGCTCCGAGATCTCGCCCTTGACCGGCGCGTACTCGTCGAACACGTGGCTCATGATGCCGGTGCCGCGCGTGAGGGTCATGAACTCGCCCTGGAAGCCGATCAGGCCGCGCGCCGGGATGCGGTAGTCGAGGCGCACGCGCCCCTTGCCGTCGGGCTGCATGTCGAGC
>DASZQH010000147.1:0-11615 GCA_035549805.1 Burkholderiales bacterium | reverse complement strand
CAGGCTCTGCGCCTGGTTGCGCGACAGCCAGTCGGCCGTGGCGAGGATGCCGCCCAGGTTGTCCGACGGGTGGCCCCATTCGGCGGCGAGCCAGGTGTCGTTGAAGTCGAGCCAGCGGATCATCGCGCCGATGTTGAACGCTGCCTGCACCGGGTCGAGCTGGAACTTGGTGCCCGGCACCTTCGCGCCGTTGGGCGTGACGGTGGCCGGGTCGATCGGGCCGAGGAGCTTGGTGCACGCCGGGTACTCGAGCGCCTCGAGGCCGCAGCCCAGCGTGTCCATCAGGCAGTAGCGCGCGGTGTCGTAGGCCTGCTCGCTCTTGATCGAATACTTCGTCGCGTAGTCCGCGATGAGGGTGAGGACCTTGTCCGGCCGGGGCCGGACGTTGGAGATGTGACTGCTCATTCGTCTTTCTTCTTCTCCGTGATCTGCGGGCTGTTGTCGTCGACGCCGAAGCTCCACTCGGAGCCTCCCGTCGGCTTGAAGGTGTGCTCGGCGCCGCCGGAGCGCGGCGCGTGGCGCATGGAGGGGACCGGGGAGCGCTCGTCGGGGCGCTTGTCCCACCAGATCGCGCGGCCCTTGCGCTGGGACTCGATCTCCTCCGGGTGCTCGGCCATGTACTTCCTCATGAACTTGGTGATGTCGGATTCGTACATGTCAGGTCACCGCTGGGCGAGGGGAATCCAAGCCCGGTTCTCGGGCCCGATGTAGTTGGCGCTCGGGCGGATGATCTTGCCGTCCATGCGCTGCTCGATGACGTGCGCCGACCAGCCGCTCGTGCGCGAGAGCACGAAGAGGGGCGTGAAATGCAGGGTGGGCACGCCCATCCTGCTGTACGACACGGCGCTGAACCAGTCGAGGTTCGGGAACATCCTCTTCTGCGCCCACATGACGGATTCGAGGCGCTCGGCGATCCGGAACTGCGTCATGTCCCCCGCGCTCCTCGACAGGCGCTCGGCGACCGCCTTGATCACCTTGTTGCGCGGGTCGCTGGTCGTGTAGACCGGGTGGCCGAAGCCGATGAGGATTTCCTTGCGCGCCATGCGCGCGCGGACGTCCTGTTCCGCCTCATCCGCGTTGCGGTACCTTTTCTGGATTTCGTCGGAGACTTCATTGGCGCCGCCGTGCTTGGGGCCGCGCAGCGCGCCGATGCCCGCGGTGATCGCGGAGTACATGTCGGAGCCGGTGCCGGCGACGACGCGGCAGGTGAAGGTGCTCGCGTTGAACTCGTGCTCGGCGTAGAGGATGAGCGAGGTGTGCATCGCCCGCACCCATTCGTCGCCGGGCTTCTTCCCGTGCAGGAGATGGAGGTAGTGGCCGCCGATCGAATCGTCGTCGGTCTCCGTGGTGATTCTCTTTCCGGAATCCTGATAGTGGAACCAATACAGGAGCGCGCCACCGAGGCAGGCCAGCAGGCGGTCGGCGATGTTCCGCGCCCCGGCAGCGTCGTGGTCCTGCGCCTCGGGCTCCAGCGTGCCGAGCACGGAGACCGCGGTCCTCATGACATCCATCGGATGGGCGGTCCCGGGAAGCTGCTCGAGAACCGTCCGGAGCGGCCCCGGCAGCGTGCGGAGGGATCTCAGCTTCTTCCTGTAGGCATCGAGCTCCGCCCTGGTGGGCAGCTTCTCGTGCACCAGCAGGTAGGCGACTTCCTCGAACTCGGCCTCGTCGGCGAAGTCTAGGATGTCGTAGCCGCGGTAGTGCAGGTCGTTGCCGTTGCGCCCGACGGTGCACAGGGCGGTATTGCCGGCGGGAACGCCGGAGAGCGCGACCGACTTCTTGGGCCTGGGAGCGCCCGGCTCAGGAGCGCTTGGTAAAGAGCTCATCCAGCTTGTGCTCGTAGGCGTGGTAGTCGAGGTAGCGGTACAGCTCTTCGCGCGTCTGCATCGTGTCGAGCACGCCTTTCTGCGTGCCGTCGCGCCGCAGCGCCTGGTAGGTCTTGAGCGCCGCCGCGTTCATCGCGCGGTAGGCCGAGCAGCAGAAGAGCACGATGTCGACGCCGGCGCCGCCGAGCTCGTCGCGCGTATAGAGCGGCGTATGGCCGAACTCGGTGATGTTGGCGAGGATCGGCACCTTCACCGCGTCCATGAAGCGGCGGTACATGGCGAGATCGGTCATCGCTTCCGGGAAGATCATGTCGGCGCCGGCCTCGACGCAGGCCACGGCCCGCTCGATCGCGCGATCGAGGCCTTCGACGGCCAGCGCGTCGGTGCGGGCCATGATGACGAACGCCGGGTCGCTGCGGGCGTCCACGGCCGCCTTCACGCGATCGACCATCTCGGCCTGGGGCACGATCTCCTTGCCCGGTCGGTGGCCGCAGCGCTTGGACTGCACCTGGTCCTCGAGGTGCAGCCCGGCGGCGCCGGCCTTGACGAAGGAGCGCACGGTGCGCGCGATGTTGAAGGCGCCGCCCCAGCCGGTGTCCGCGTCGACGAGCAGCGGCAGCGAGGAGGCGTCGGTGATGCGCCGGATGTCGATCAGCACGTCTTCCATCGCGCTGATGCCGAGGTCGGGGACGCCCAGCGAGTTGGCGGCGACGCCGCCGCCGGAGAGATACAGGGCACGCAGGCCGACCGCTTCCGCCATGCGCGCGGCGTAGGCGTTGATCGCGCCTGCGCAGAGGAGGGGCGCCTCTTCCTTGAGCGCTTGCCGGAATCTGCCCCCGGGGCTCATGCTCCGAGCAGCTGCGTCACTCCATCGCGCTCCTCGTGGAGCTCCTTCAGCGTCGCATCCATGCGCTTGCGCGCGAACTCGCTGACCTCGAGCCCCTTGACGATCTGGTACTGGCCGGTCTTGCAGGTGACCGGGTAGCCGTAGATGACGCCTTCCGGGATGCCGTAGCTGCCGTCGGAGGGGATGCCCATGGAGACCCAGTCGCCCTCGTGGCTTCCCTTCACCCAGTCGCGGATGTGATCGATCGCGGCGTTGGCGGCGCTCGCCGCCGAGGACAGCCCGCGCGCCTCGATGATGGCCGCCCCGCGCTTCTGCACCGTCGGAATGAACGTCTGCTCGAGCCAGGCCTGGTCGTTGATCATCGGCCACACCTTCTTGCCCTCCGCTTCGGCATGGAAGAGATCCGGGTACTGGGTCGCCGAATGGTTCCCCCACACGACCATCTTGCGGATGGCGCTGACCGGTTTCTGCACTTTCGCGGCCACCTGCGAGACGGCGCGGTTGTGGTCGAGCCGCATCATCGCGGTGAACTGGGTCGGCTTGAGGCTCTTCGCGTTCTTCATCGCGATCAGGCAGTTGGTGTTGGCCGGGTTGCCCACCACCAGCACCTTCACGTCGCGCTTCGCTACCTTGTCGAGCGCCTGGCCCTGCGGGGCGAAGATCTTGCCGTTCGCCTCGAGGAGATCCTTGCGCTCCATGCCCGGGCCGCGCGGGCGGGCGCCGACCAGCAGGGCGACGTCCACGTCCCTGAACGCCGTCATCGGATCGGAGGCGGCGACCATCCCCTGGAGCAGGGGAAAGGCGCAGTCGTCCAGCTCCATCATCACGCCCTTCAGCGCCTTCTGCGCCTTCTCGTCCGGGATCTCGAGAAGCTGCAGGATCACCGGCTGGTCCTTGCCGAGCATTTCGCCGCTCGCGATGCGGAAGAGGAGGCTGTAGCCGATCTGGCCGGCGGCACCGGTGACGGCGACGCGTACGGGAGCGTTGGGCATGGGAAATTCGAAAGAAGGGGTAAGCGAAGATTTTACCGCAGCGCAGCGACGTTTATAATCAGCGTCCGCCTGGAGGAAGGGCCAGGCGTTCCACCAATGTCCAGCGCGGCTAAAAAAGCTCGACCCAAGTACCTCAGCCTGCCCGCCATCCTTTTCGAGATCCGCCTGCCGCTGCCGGGGTGGGTGTCGATCCTGCACCGGATCTCCGGGCTGCTGCTGTTCTTTCCCTTCGCCGCCTGGCTGCTCTACCTGCTCGACGCCAGCCTGGCCTCCGAGGCCGGATTCGAGAAGATCCGCACCCACTACCTGCAGATGCCGGTGGTCAAGCTCGCGCTGCTCGTCTTCGCCTGGGCGTACCTGCACCACTTCTGCGCCGGGCTGCGCTTCCTATTCCTCGACATCGACAAGGGGATCGAGCTGCGTACCGCGCGCCTCACGAGCGCCCTGGTCCTGGTCGCGAGCCTCGCCCTGACCGCGCTGGTCGCGGTGAAGCTGTGGTGAACCGGGTCATCACCGGGGCGCACTACGGCCTGCGCGATTGGCTGGCGCAGCGCATCACCGCCGCCATCATGGCGGTGTACTCGGTCATCGTGGCGATCGTCCTGATCTGGGGCGTGCCGCTCTCGTACTCGGTATGGCGCGACCTGTTCAGCCAGGGATGGATGCGCGTCGCGACCCTGCTCTTCGCCGCGAGCCTCGCCTGGCACGCCTGGGTCGGCATGCGCGACGTCCTCATGGACTACATCAAGCCGACCGGCCTTCGCCTGACGCTCGAGATCGCAGTCCTGCTGGTCCTCGCCGGATACCTCGGCTGGACCGTGCAAATCCTCTGGAGATAGCGTGACTCTTCCCGTCCGGCGATTCGATGCGATCGTGGTAGGGGCTGGCGGGTCCGGAATGCGGGCGTCCTTGGAGCTCGCGCGCGCGGGACTCAAGACCGCGGTGCTGTCGAAGGTGTTCCCGACGCGCTCGCACACCGTGGCGGCGCAGGGCGGCATCGCCGCGCCGCTCGGCAATTCAACCGAGGACAACTGGCACTGGCACATGTACGACACCGTCAAGGGGTCGGACTACCTCGGCGACCAGGACGCCATCGAGTACATGTGCCGCCGCGCGATCGAGGTGGTGGTCGAGCTCGAGCACATGGGTATGCCCTTCGACCGCCTGGAGAACGGCCGCATCTACCAGCGCCCGTTCGGCGGCCATACGCAGAACTACGGCAGCCCGAAGATGGCGATGCGCTCCTGCGCGGCCGCGGACCGGACCGGACACGCGATGCTGCACACGCTGTACCAGCAGAACGTGCGCTCGAACACGCAGTTCTTCGTCGAGTGGATGGCGCTCGACCTGATCGTCGACCCCCAGGACGGGGCCGTGGTCGGCTGCACCGCGCTCGAGATGGAGACCGGCGAGGTGTGCATCTTCCAGGCCAAGTCGACGCTCCTCGCCACCGGCGGGGGCGGCCGGATCTACTGGGCGACCACTAACGCCTTCATCAACACCGGCGACGGCATCGGCATGGCGGCGCGCGCCGGCTTCCCGCTCGAGGACATGGAGTTCTGGCAGTTCCACCCGACCGGCGTGGCCGGCGCCGGGGTGCTGATCACCGAAGGCGTGCGCGGGGAGGGCGGCTACCTCCTCAACAAGAACGGCGAGCGCTTCATGGAGCGCTACGCGCCGAACGCCAAGGACCTCGCGAGCCGCGACGTCGTTTCGCGCGCCATGACCACCGAGATCAAGGAAGGCCGCGGCTGCGGCGAGCACGGCGACCATGTGCTCCTGAAGCTCGACCACCTCGGCCCGGAGGTGATCAACCAGCGCCTGCCGGGGATCCGCGAGATCGCGATCAAGTTCGCCAACGCCGACCCGGTGCGCGACCCGATCCCGGTGGTCCCGACCGTGCACTACCAGATGGGCGGCATCCCGACGAACTACATGGGGCAGGTGGTCGTCCCGGAAGGCAACAGCAAGGAGGCGATCGTGCCGGGGTTCTATGCCGCGGGCGAGTGCGCCTGCGTCTCGGTGCACGGCGCGAACCGCCTCGGCACGAACTCGCTGCTCGATCTCGTCGTCTTCGGCAAGTCCTCCGGCGAGCAGATGCTGAAGGACATGCGCGGTCAGCCGGCGCCGCACCGGGCGCTTCCGCGCGATGCGGGCGAGCTGACGCTGGCGCGCCTGAACCGCCTGAACACGGCAACCCGCGGCGAGCGCGTGACCGACGTGCTGAACGACCTGCGCCGCACGATGCAGGCGCACTGCGGCGTGTTCCGCTTCCCGGACGATCTGGCCTCCGGGGTGTCCAAGATCAAGGAGATCGCCGAACGGGCGGCCCGGTCGTTCATCGACGACAAGTCGAAGACCTTCAACACCGCGCGGGTCGAGGCGCTGGAGCTCGACAACCTGGTGGAAACCGCGATGTCGACCATCGTCTCCGCGGAGGCGCGCAAGGAAAGCCGCGGCGCCCAGGCGCGCGCGGACTTCCCGGAGCGCGACGACCAGAGCTGGATGAAGCACACACTCTGGTACAAGGAAGGCAACCGGCTCGACTACAAGCCGGTGCACACGAAGCCGCTGTCCGTGGAGACGTTCGAACCGAAGGTGCGAACCTACTGATGAAACTTTCCGTCATGCGCTTCGATCCCGAGAAGGACGCGAAGCCGTACCTGCAGGACTACGAGGTCAGGCTCGAGCAGTCCGACCGGATGCTGCTCGACGCGCTGGTGAAGGCCAAGACGCAGGACGACTCGCTCTCCTTCCGCCGCTCCTGCCGCGAGGGGATCTGCGGCTCGGACGCGATCAACATCAACGGCAAGAACGGCCTCGCCTGCGTGACCAAGATCGTCGACCTGCCGGAGCACGTGACGCTGCGCCCCCTGCCCGGGATGCCGATCATCCGCGACCTGATCGTGGACATGACGCAGTTCTTCAAGCAGTACCACTCGATCAAGCCGTTCGTCATCAACAACGACCCGCCGCCGGAGCGCGAGCGCCTCCAGTCGCCCGAGGACCGCGAGCAGCTGAACGGCCTGTACGAGTGCATCCTGTGCGCCTGCTGCTCGACCGCCTGTCCCTCGTTCTGGTGGAACCCGGACAAGTTCGTCGGCCCGGCCGGCCTGCTGCAGGCCTACCGCTTCATCGCCGACTCCCGCGACCAGGCGACCAGCGAGCGCCTCGACAACCTCGAGGACCCGTACCGCCTGTTCCGCTGCCACACCATCATGAACTGCGTCGACGTCTGCCCGAAGGGGCTCAATCCCACCCGCGCCATCGGCCACATCAAGGAGCTGATGGTGAAGCGCTCCGTCTGATGGATCGCCTGGCCCGCAATCGGCTGCAGTGGAAATGCCGGCGTGGTCTGCTGGAACTGGACCTCGTTTTTGAAAGATTTCTGAAAAAGCATCCGTCAGACAATCTCCCTGACGCGCTGCTCGACCTTCCCGACAACGATCTGTGGGACATCGTGATCGGGCGCAGCAACGCCTTCGAGCCGCACCTCAACGACATCGTCGCGCGACTGCGCGCAGCCTGAGAAAGACCGCCATGGCCGACAAGACCGCAACCCTCAAGCTTCCCGACGGCAAGACCCTCGACTTCCCGGTGATGTCCGGGTCCATCGGGCCGGAAGTCATCGACATCCGCAAGCTCTACGGCCAGGCGGGCATGTTCACCTACGACCCCGGCTTCCTCTCGACCGCGTCGTGCAACTCGTCGATCACCTACATCGACGGCGACGCGGGCGTGCTGCTCTACCGCGGCTACCCGATCGAGCAGCTCGCGCAGCACTGCGATTTCCTCGAGGTGTGCTACCTGCTGCTCAACGGCGAGCTGCCGAACGCGAAGCAGAAGGAGGAGTTCGTCGGCATCGTCACGCGCCACACCATGGTCCACGAGCAGCTCGCGCGCCTGTTCCAGGGCTTCCGCCGCGACGCGCACCCGATGGCGGTCATGGTCGGCGTGGTGGGCGCGCTGTCGGCCTTCTACCACGACGCGCTCGACATCAACGACCCGCACCATCGCACCATCTCGGCGTTCCGCCTCATCGCCAAGCTGCCGACGATCACGGCGATGGCCTACAAGTACTCCATCGGCCAGCCGTTCATGTACCCGAAGAACAGCCTGTCCTATACGGCCAACTTCATGCACATGATGTTCGGCGTGCCCGCGGAGGACTACAAGGTCAACCCGGTGCTGGTGCGCGCGCTCGACCGGATCTTCATCCTGCACGCCGACCACGAGCAGAACGCCTCCACCTCGACGGTGCGCCTGGCGGGCTCTTCGGGGGCCAACCCCTATGCCTGCATCTCCGCCGGCATCGCCTGCCTGTGGGGCCCGGCGCACGGCGGCGCGAACGAGGCCTGCCTCGAGATGCTCGAGGAGATCGGCGACGTCTCCAAGGTGCCGGAGTTCATCAAGAAGGTGAAGGACAAGAGCTCCAACGTGCGCCTGATGGGCTTCGGCCACCGCGTGTACAAGAACCACGACCCGCGCGCGAAGCTGATGCGGGAGACCTGCCACGAGGTTTTGGGGGAGCTCGGCCTGGGCAACGACCGCCTGTTCAAGCTCGCCATGGAGCTGGAGCGCATCGCGCTGGAAGACGACTATTTCATTTCCAGGAAGCTCTACCCCAACGTGGACTTCTACTCCGGCATCGTGCAGCGCGCGCTGGGCATTCCGGTCTCGATGTTCACGTGCATCTTCTCCCTCGCCCGCACGGTGGGCTGGATCGCGCAGTGGCAGGAGATGATCTCGGACCCCGAGTACAAGATCGGCCGCCCGCGCCAGCTCTACAAGGGGCCGGTGAAGCGCGACGTCAAGCCTCTCGCCAAGAGGTAGCCCGCCCATGATGAAAGAGTTCCTCAACAACTCGTACCTCTTCGGGGGCAATGCGCCCTTCATCGAGGACCTCTACGAGAAGTACCTCGTCAATCCCCAGGCCGTGCCGGAGGAGTGGCGCGAATACTTCGACCGAATGCAGGTGCTGCCGGGCGCCTCCGGCAACGGCGGCAAGGACGTCGCGCACGCTCCGGTGGTGGAGTCGTTCGTGCAGCGCGCCAAGGCGGGGCAGCTTGGCGGCGCCCCCCGCACCGCGCCGACCGAGCCGGTCAGCGCCGAGCGCCTCCAGGTGGCGGCGCTGCTGCTCGTGACCGCGTACCGCATCGCCGGCTCGCGCTGGGCTACCGTCGACCCGCTCAAGCGCCAGCCGCGGCCGACCATCCCCGAGCTCGAGCCGGCCTATTACGACCTCGCCGAGGCGGACCTCGAGCAGGTGGTGAACTCGGGGTCCTACGTGGGCCTCGACCGCGTCACGCTGCGCACGCTGCTGCAGGCGCTGCGCGACACCTACTGCCGCAACATCGGCTTCGAGTACATGTTCATTTCCGACCGCGCGCAGCGGCAATGGATCCAGGAGCGCGTCGAGCCGGTGCGCGGCACGCCGCAGCTCGGCACCGAGCAGAAGAAGCGCCTGCTGCAGAAGCTCACGGAGGCCGAGCAGCTCGAGCGCTACCTGCACACCAGGTACGTCGGGCAGAAGCGCTTCTCCCTCGAGGGCGGCGAGAGCCTGATTCCTTCGATCGACGAGCTCATCCAGCGCGCCGGCGGCGCCGGGGTGCAGGAGATCGTCATCGGCATGGCGCACCGCGGGCGCCTGAACGTGCTGGTGAACGTGCTCGGCAAGATGCCGAGCGACCTCTTCCTGGAGTTCGAGGGCAAGCACGCCATCCAGCTCGCGTCGGGCGACGTCAAGTATCACAACGGCTTTTCCTCCGACATCACCACCGCGGGCGGCCCGGTGCACCTGTCGCTCGCGTTCAACCCTTCGCACCTCGAGATCGTCAACCCGGTGGTCGAGGGCTCGGTGCGCGCGCGCCAGCGCCGCCGCGACGACAAGACCGGCGACCAGGTCCTGCCGATCCTCGTGCACGGCGATGCCGCCTTCGCGGGCCAGGGCGTGGTCATGGAGACGCTGAACCTCTCCGGCACGCGCGGCTACGGCACCGGCGGCACGGTGCACCTGATCGTCAACAACCAGATCGGCTTCACCACCTCGGACCCGCGCGATGCGCGCTCGACCACCTACTGCACCGACGTGGCGAAGATGGTCGAGGCGCCGATCTTCCACGTGAACGGCGACGACCCGGAGGCGGTCCTGTTCGTCACGCAGCTCGCGCTCGATTTCCGCAAGACCTTCCACAAGGACGTGGTGGTCGACATCGTCTGCTTCCGCAAGCTCGGCCACAACGAGCAGGACGAGCCGTTCGTGACCCAGCCGCTGATGTACAAGAAGATCACCCAGCATCCCGGCACCCGCAAGCTCTACGCCGACAAGCTCGTCGCGCAGGGCGTGGTCGCGCCGGAAGAGCCCGATGCGATGATCAAGCGCTATCGCGAGGCGCTCGACGCCGGCAAGCAGACGGTCAGCCCGGTGCTGTCGAACTTCAAGAGCAAGTTCGCGATCGACTGGGCGCCGTTCGTCAATTCCAAGTGGACCGATCACGCCGACACCCACGTGCCCCTCGACGAGCTGCAGCGCCTCGCCGAGCGCGTCACGGCGGTGCCGGAGGGCTTCAAGCTCCACCCCACCGTCGCGCGGGTGATCGAGAGCCGCAAGCAGATGGCCGAGGGCAAGCTGCCGGTGGACTGGGGCATGGCCGAGACGCTCGCGTACGCCTCGCTCCTCTCCAACGGCTACGACGTGCGGCTCTCCGGCCAGGACTCGGGCCGCGGCACGTTCGCGCACCGCCATGCCGTGCTGCACGACCAGGACCGCGAGCGCTGGGACCAGGGCTCGTACATCCCGCTGCAGCACGTCGGCAAGGACCAGGGCGACTTCGTGGTCATCGACTCGGTGCTCTCCGAGGAGGCGGTGCTCGGCTTCGAGTACGGCTTCTCCACCGCGGAGCCGAACGCACTCGTCATCTGGGAAGCCCAGTTCGGCGACTTCGCCAACGGCGCCCAGGTGGTGATGGACCAGTTCATCAGCTCGGGCGAGACGAAATGGGGCCGCGTGTGCGGCCTGGTGCAGTTCCTGCCGCACGGCTACGAGGGCCAGGGCCCCGAGCACTCTTCGGCGCGCCTGGAGCGCTACCTGCAGCTCTGCGCGGAGCACAACATGCAGGTCTGCGTGCCGAGCAACGCGGCGCAGATCTTCCACCTCATCCGCCGCCAGATGCTGCGGCCGTTCCGCAAGCCGCTCATCGTGATGACGCCGAAGTCCCTGCTGCGCAAGAAGGAGGCCTCCTCGTCGATCAACGAGCTCGCGAGCGGCGCCTTCCAGACCGTCATTCCCGATACCACCACCACGCCCGAGAAGGACGTGAAGCGCGTGATCGCCTGCTGCGGCAAGGTGTACTACGACCTCGCCACCAAGCGCATCGAGACGCAGCGCGGCGACCTGGCGATCATCCGCGTCGAGCAGCTCTACCCGTTCCCGCACAAGCAGTTCCAGGCCGAAATCGCCAAGTACCCCAACGCGACCGAGGTCGTCTGGTGCCAGGAAGAGCCGCAGAACCAGGGCGCGTGGTACCAGACTGCGCACTACCTGCGCGAGAACATGCGCGAGGGACAGAAGCTGCACTACGCAGGCCGGCCCGCTTCGGCGGCGCCCGCCGGCGGCTACATGGCGCGGCACAACGAGCGCCAGAAGGCGCTGGTCGAACAGGCATTCGGAAAATTCAAGTAGGTTTTGCTGTTTAACCCGGCGAGTTACTCGCCAGGTCCTTCTCAACCCGGGGGATGCTTAGCGGAACCCGGGGAAGGCCCTAAACGGGAGTTGCGATGGCCATCATCGAGGTGAAAGTCCCCCAGCTTTCGGAGTCCGTCTCCGAGGCGACCCTGCTGGACTGGCACAAGAAGGAAGGCGAGCCGGTCAAGCGCGACGAGAACCTGATCGACATCGAGACCGACAAGGTCGTGCTCGAGCTGCCCGCGCCGGCCGACGGCGTGCTGGTG
>DASZQH010000146.1:0-1677 GCA_035549805.1 Burkholderiales bacterium | reverse complement strand
CGTCGCGCACCTGCTCGCGCTGCACGACGTCGGCTCGAACAACCCGGACGGCGTCGACATCAAGAAGGTGAAGGGCCCGGACGGCAAGCCGCTCGACGGCATCGCCTTCCATCCCTACTACACGGTCAAGGACCTGGTGGGCGCGGTGGTGTTCCTCGCCATCTTCGCCTTCGTCATGTTCTTCGTGCCCGAGATGGGCGGCTACTTCCTCGAGTACAACAACTTCATCCCGGCCGACCCGCTGAAGACGCCGGAGCACATCGCGCCGGTGTGGTACTTCACCCCGTACTACTCGATCCTGCGCGCCGTGCCGCCGCTCTTCAACTCGCAGTTCCCGGGCGTGCTGGCGATGGGCATCGCGACGCTGATCCTGTTCTTCCTGCCCTGGCTCGACCGCTCGCCGGTGAAGTCGATCCGCTACCGCGGCGCGTATTACAAGTGGGCGCTCGGCATCTTCGTCGTGACGTTCCTGCTGCTCGGCTACCTCGGCGTGAAGCCGACCACCGTGTGGGGGCAGTTCCCCGACTGGAGCATCCTCGACACGCGCGACGTCGCCACCTGGGTGGCGCGCCTCTGCACGATCCTCTACTTCGCGTTCTTCTTCCTCATGCCCTGGTACACGCGCATCGACGCGGTGAAGCCGGTTCCCGATCGGGTGCCGGCATGAGAGCCCTTGTTCTCGCCGCGCTCTTCTCCGTATTTACTTCCGGGAATGCAGCGGAAACCGGCTATCGCCTCGACAAGTCTCCCCATGACCCGCGCGACCTCACCAGCCTCCAGGCGGGCGCGAAGACCTTCGTCAATTACTGCCTCGGCTGCCACGGCGCCCAGTACCAGCGCTACAACCGCCTGCAGGACCTCGGGCTCACGGAAGCGCAGATCCGCGACAACCTGATGTTCACCGCCGAGAAGGTCGGCGAGACGATGCGCGCCAGCTTCACGGTGAAGGAGGGCAAGCAGTGGTTCGGCGTCGCGCCGCCCGACCTGTCGCTGATCGCGCGCTCGCGCGGCGCGGACTGGCTCTACACCTACATGCGCACGTTCTACCGCGACCCGAAGGCGGCGACCGGCTGGAACAACCTCGTGTTCCCCAACGTCGGCATGCCGCACGCCCTGTGGCAGCTGCAGGGGGAGCGCGGCCTCGAGGTGGTGCAGGGCAAGGACCTCGCGGGCCACGCGCGGACCGAGTACAAGTGGACGCAGCTGTCCCCCGGCGCGATGAGCGCCAACGAGTACGACGTCGCGGTGCGCGACCTCGTCAACTTCCTCAGCTATGTGAGCGAGCCGTCCGGGCAGAAGCGCAAGGCGATCGGCATCATCGTCCTGTTCGTGCTCGGCGTCCTCTTCATCTTCGCGTACCTGCTGAAGCTCGCATTCTGGAAGGACGTCAAGTAGCCCCATCATGATGCAACTCTATTCGGGCACCACGTGCCCCTTCAGCCATCGCTGCCGCTTCGTGCTGTACGAGAAGGGCATGGACTTCCAGGTCATCGACGTCGACCTGTACAACAAGCCCGAGGACATCGCGGTGATGAACCCGTACAACCGGCTGCCGGTGCTGGTGGAGCGGGACCTCATCCTGTACGAGTCGAACATCATCAACGAGTACATCGACGAGCGCTTCCCGCACCCGCAGCTCATGCCCGCCGACCCGGTGATGCGGGCGCGCGCGCGGCT
>DASZQH010000145.1:0-5447 GCA_035549805.1 Burkholderiales bacterium | reverse complement strand
CGTGGTGAGGACGATCGAGACCAGGATCAGCGCGCCGCCCATCGTCGGCGTGCCGGCCTTCGTCAGGTGCGAGCGCGGGCCGTCGTCGCGCACCGCCTGGCCGATCTTGTAGGCGGTCAGCTTGCGGATCACGTACGGCCCCAGGATCAGCGAGATGGCGAGCGCCGTGAGGCAGGCGAGCACCGCGCGCAGCGTGATGTAGTTGAAGACGTTGAAGGCACGCAGGTCCTTGGCGAGCCATTGCGCGATCTCGAGCAGCATCAGTGCCCTCCTGCCTTGGACGACGGCTGGCCGACGAGGGCCGCCACGACGCGTTCCATCCTCATGAAGCGCGAGCCCTTCACGAGGATGGTCTTCCCCTGGACGTTCTTCACCAGCTCCTCGACGGAGTCGAAATGGCGCGCGCCCTTGCCGAAGGCCTGCACGGTGTCGCGGGTCGCGTCGCCGAGCGCGTAGACCGAATCGATCCTTCTGGAAAGCGCGTAGGAGCCCACTTCGCGGTGGAACGCCGGCCCCTGGGCACCGACCTCGCCCATGTCGCCGAGCACGAGCGCGGTCGGGCCTTCGCAGGTCGCGAGCACGTCGATCGCGGCGCGCACCGAGTCGGGATTGGCGTTGTAGCTGTCGTCGATGACGGTGGCGCCGCCGGCGGCCTTCTTCACCTCCAGGCGCCCGACGTAGGGGCGGAACGCCGTCAGCCCGGCGCCGATGCTTTGCAGGTCGATGCCCGCGGCGTAGGCGCACGCGGCCGCGGCGAGGGCGTTGCGCACGTTGTGCTCTCCCGGGATCGCCAGCGTCGCGCGCACCGTGCCCGTCGCGGTGCGGATGTCGAGCACGCTCTCGAGCGCGCCGAGGGTGCAGGTTCCGGTCACCGTGGCGGCCGGATCGAGCCCGAAATCGACGACGCGGCGCCCGCCCGCGGCCTTGCGGAAGAACGCGGCCTGCGGATCATCGGCATTGACCACCGCGACGCCGTCGCGCGGCAGCGCCGCATACACGCTCGCGTTCTCCGCCGCCACTTCCTCCACCGAGTTCATGAACTCGAGGTGCTCGCGCTGCGCGTTGTTGACCACCGCCACCCCGGGACGCGCGAGGCCGGCGAGGTAGGCGATCTCGCCCTTGTGGTTCATCCCGAGCTCGATCGCGCACCAGCGGTGGCCTTCGCGCAGGCGCAGCAGCGTAAGCGGCAGGCCGATGTCGTTGTTCAGGTTGCCGGCGGTCTGCAGCACCTGCGCCTCGCCCGCGTGGCTGCGCAGGATCGCGCCGAGCATCTCCTTGACGGTGGTCTTGCCGTTGGAGCCCGCCACCGCGATGAGCGCGGGCGAGAAGCGTCCGCGCCAGTGGCCGGCCAGCGCGCCCAGGCCGAGCCGCGTGTCCTCGACGACGGCGACGGGCATCGGAAACTCCGCGTCGAAGCGCTGGTCGACCAGGGCGGCGACCGCCCCCTTCGCCTTCGCCTCGCCGAGGAACGCGTGGCCGTCGTAGCGCTCGCCGCGCAGCGCCACGAACAGGTCGCCGTCGCGCAGCGTGCGCGTGTCGGTCGACACGCCGGTGAACAGCGGGTCGCCGCCGGCGCTGCGCGCCGAGAGGGCCCGTGCCGCTTCGGAGAGCCGCATCATGCGCCGCGCCTCGCCAGCGCCTTGCGCGCTTCGTCGGCATCGGAGAACGGCCGCTTCACGCCGGCGACCTCCTGGTAGGTTTCGTGTCCCTTGCCCGCGATGAGGACGACGTCCGCGTCGGCCGCGTCGCGCACGGCCAGCGCGATCGCCCGGGCGCGATCCGCCTCCTCTTCGTGGGGAACCGGCAGCCCGCCGCGGATCGCGGCGAGGATGTCGAGCGGGTCCTCGCCGCGCGGGTTGTCCGAGGTGAGCACCACGCGGTCCGCGAGGCGGCCGGCGATCGCGCCCATCAGCGGGCGCTTCGAGGCGTCGCGGTCGCCGCCGGCCCCGAAGACGACCGCCAGCCGCCCGCCGCGGGCGGCCGCCACCGGGCGCAGCGCCTGCAGCACCTTCTCCAGCGCGTCGGGCGTGTGCGCGTAGTCGACGAGCACCAGCGGCGCATCGCCGATGCGCTCCATGCGGCCGGGGACGGCGGGCAGGCGCTCGAGCTTGCGTGCCGCCTCGTCGAACGGCATCCCGTAGGCGACGAGGCAGCCGAGCACGCCGAGCGCGTTGGAGACGTTGAACCGGCCGAGCGCGCCGATCGTCACCTCCGCGCGGCCCCAGCTCGACTCGATCGCGCCGTCGTCCATGCAGGCGTATTCGGTCACGCTTCCGGGCGCGATGCCACCGCGCGACAGGCTGTAGCCGATGGTCCGCATGCCCCGCGCCGTGAGCCGGCGCGCGAGCTTGACACCGACGACGTCGTCGAGGTTGAGCACGGCGGCCTGCAGCCCCGGCATGTCGAACAGCCGGCCCTTCGCCTCGGCGTACGACTCCATCGAGCCGTGGTAGTCGAGGTGGTCGTGGGAGAGGTTGGTGAAGAGGGCGCAGTCGAACGCGACCGCCTGCACCCGCCCCTGCACCAGCCCGTGCGACGAGACCTCCATGGCGACGGCCTTCGCGTTCTCGTCCACGAACGCCTTCAGCAGCGTCTGGATCTCCACCGCGTCGGGCGTCGTATTGGCAGCCGGCTGGAGGGAACCGGGGGTCCCCGAACCGAGCGTTCCGATGACTTTCGCGTCCGGAAGAAGGCTCGCGATCCAGTGCGTGCAGGAGGTCTTGCCGTTCGTCCCGGTCACGCCGCAAATCCAGAGCTTCTCGCTGGGACGGCCGTAGAGCTCGTGCGCGAGGGCGCCGGCCTTCCCCTTCAGGTCGCGCACCGCGAGGTGCGGCAGCCGCAGCGCCGCCGGCCACGCGAAGCCGTCGCGCGGGTCGAACAGGACCGCCGCGGCGCCGCGGGCCGCAGCGTCGGCGATGTGCGCCCGCCCGTCCGCGCGCTCGCCCGGATACGCGAGGAACGCGACGCCGGGACCGGCGCGCCGGCTGTCGGTGCAGAGGCGCCCGATCATCGCGCCCTGCGCCGCCAGCCGCGCCAGGATTTGCTTGGCATCATCCAGTCAGGTGCTTTCCCGCAATTCGGCTTCGCTCGGAATCTCGAGCGGCTCGAGCGGCCCGTCGTGCGGCACGCCCATCATTCGCAGCGCCCCCTGCATCACCTGCGAGAACACCGGCGCCGCCACGGCGCCGCCGTAGTACTGGCCCGAGGCCGGCTCGTCGATCATCACCGCGACCACGAGGCGCGGCGCGCTCACCGGCGCGAAGCCGACGAACGACGAGAGGTACTTGTCGGCCGCGTAGCCGCCGTTCTCCAGCTTGTGCGCCGTGCCGGTCTTGCCGGCGACGCGCCAGCCGACCACGCGGGCGCGCGGCCCGGTGCCGCCGCTCTGCACCGCCTGCTCGAGCATCGCGCGCACCGCGCGCGCGGTCTGGG
Organism: Burkholderiales bacterium; assembly: GCA_035549805.1. Taxonomy (GTDB): domain Bacteria; phylum Pseudomonadota; class Gammaproteobacteria; order Burkholderiales; family SG8-39; genus SCGC-AG-212-J23. Next base: position 2,015 of record DASZQH010000145.1, on the reverse strand, counting down.
CGGACAGCACCCGCTCGCCCGTCGCGACCGATGCGGCCTTGACCAGCGTGATCGGCATGAGCTCCCCGTCGGTGGCGAACACCGTATAGGCGCGGGCGAGCTGCAGCAGGCTCACCGAGATGCCATGGCCGTAGGCCATGGTCGCCTGCTCGATCGGCCGCCACGTTTTGTAGTGGCGCAGCCGGCCGGCGGCCGCGCCCGGGAAGCCGAGCTCGGGCGCCGCGCCAAAGCCGATGCGGCGGAAGTGGTCCCACATCGTCTCTGCCGGCAGGGCGAGCGCGAGCTTGGCCGCGCCGACGTTGGACGACTTCTGGATCACCTGCGCGACGGAGACGGCCGCCGCGGGGTGCGAATCGCGGATCGTGTAGCTCGCCATGGTCATGCGGCCCTGCGGCGTCGCCAGCATCGTGCCCGGGGTGGCCTTGCCGCTCTCCAGCGCGAGCGCGACGGTGAACGGCTTGAGCGTCGAGCCGGGCTCGAACATGTCCGTGATGACGCGGTTGCGCAGCTGGGCGCCGCTCAGCCGCGTGCGGCTGTTCGGGTTGTAGGACGGCGCATTGGCGAGCGCGAGGACCTCGCCGGTCCGGACATCGAGCACCACGATCGCGCCCGCCTTCGCGCGATGCTGCTCGACCGCGTCCTTGAGCGCGCGGTACGCCAGATTCTGCAGCTTGCTGTCGAGCGACAGGCGCAGCTCCGCGCCGTCGTGCGCCGGCCGGATCGATTGCACGTCCTCGACGACCCGGCCGAGGCGGTCCTTGATCACTCGCCGGCTGCCCGGCTTGCCGCCGAGCGTGGACTGGAATGCGAGCTCGACACCCTCCTGGCCCGCGTCATCCACTCCGGTGAAGCCCACTACGTGAGCAGTCACTTCGCTGCCAGGGTAGTAGCGCCGGAACTCCCGATGATGATGAATGCCCTCCAGCTGCAGCTTGTCGAGGGCCTCGGCGGTCTCGGGCGGGACCTGTCGCTTCAGGTAGACGAAGTCCCGGGACGGATCGCCCAGCCTTCTCTTCAGTTCGCTCATCTCGAGCCCCAGGAGCGCGGCGAGCTTGCGCCGCTGCGCCTCGGAGAGCTGCGCGTCCGCGGGAATCGCCCAGACCGACTTCACCGGCGTCGAGACGGCGAGCGCTTCGCCGTTGCGGTCGAAGATGGTGCCGCGCGTCGCGGGGATCTCGAGGACGCGCGCGTAGCGCGCCTCGCCCTTTTCCTGGAGGAAGTCGGTGCGCACGGCCTGCAGGTAGGCGGAGCGTCCGGCGAGCAGCGCGAAGGCGGCGAGCAGGCCGGCCATGACGAAGCGGGCGCGCCACACCGGAAGGCGCACCGGGCCCTGGTTGGCCGGGCTGGGCTGCTTCATCGGGCTACTTCCCCTTCCCGGGCTGCACCACCCGCACGCGCCGCGGCTCCGGCACGCGCATGCCGAGCGTGCCGGCGGCGATCTTCTCGACGCGCGGGTGCAGGCCCCAGGTGCTCGCCTCGAGCTGCAGGCGGCCGTGCTCGATGTCGAGCTCGCGCGCGCGGTCGATCTCGCGCTCGAGGTCGGAGAAGAGCTTCCTGGCCCGGTGCTGGGACGTAACGAGCCCGATCGCGCAAGCGACGAGAACCGCGAGGAGGAGGAGGTTCAGCTTCGCCACCGCGCGTCGGGCTCGATTCGAATGGGATTGAACGGCACGTCCGTGCGCTCGGCCACCCTCAAAGTGGCGCTGCGCGCACGGGGATTTGCAATGACTTCGGCATCGGAGGCGCGGATCGCACGCCCCACCAGGCGCAGCGTCCCCTTGGGCATCTCGTGCGCCCGCAGCGGCACCTCGCGCGGCACGGACGGCTTCGCCGCCGCGTTCATGAAGCGCTTGACGATGCGGTCCTCGAGGGAGTGGAAGCTGATCACGGCGAGGCGCCCGCCGGCCCGCAGGCGCGCCGTCGCGCGCGGCAGGCTCACCGACACTTCCTCAAGCTCCCGATTGAGGTAAATCCGTAGAGCCTGAAAGGTGCGCGTCGCCGGGTCCTGGCCCGGC
>DASZQH010000144.1:0-5645 GCA_035549805.1 Burkholderiales bacterium | reverse complement strand
CGAGCGCAGCGCCGTCATGGAGCCAGGCTGCGGGCGAAGGCCGCGAGGTCGGGGAACACCTGCGTGCCGGCCGGCAGCCGGCCTTCCTTCTGCGTCGCCTCGCCCTTGCCGGTCAGCACGAGGACCGGCCTCGCGCCGGCCGCCGCGGCGGCCTCGACGTCGCGGCGCGCGTCGCCGACCATCCACGCCTCGCCGGGCGAAAGGTTGAAGCGCCGCGCGATCTCGAGAAGCATGCCCGGCTGCGGCTTGCGGCAGCGGCAATTCGCGTCCGCGGCGTGCGGGCAGAAGAAGAACGCGTCGATGCGCCCGCCCGCCTGGTGGACCGCGCGCTGCAGCGTCTCGTGGATCGCGATCAGCGCCGCGGTGTCGAGCAGGCCGCGCGCGATGCCGGACTGGTTGGTGGCGACCACCACGCGGTAGCCCGCCTGCACGAGGCGCGCGATCGCCTCGAGGCTGCCGGGGAGCGGGCGCCACTCCGCCGGCGACTTGATGAACTCGTCGCTGTCGTGGTTGATCGTGCCGTCGCGGTCGAGGATCACCAGCTTCATTGGGCGAGCCTCGAGAGGTCGGCGACGCGGTTCATCGCGGCGCGCAGGTCGCGCAGCAGCGCGAGGCGCGCGCCGCGCAGCTTCGGGTCCTCGACCATCACCATGACCTTGTCGAAGAAGGTGTCGACCGGCGCCTTGAGCACCGCGAAGCTCTTCAGGTATCCGGTGTAGTCGCCGCTTTCGAGAAGCGGCATGGCAGTGCCGGTCGTCAGCTCGAGCGCGTGGACCAGGGCGCGCTCGGCGGGTTCCTTCAAGTCGTCGGAGAGCGTCGCGGGGATGATCTCTCCCTTGGCTTCCGCCTGCCTGAGGATGTTGACGACGCGCTTGTTGGCCGCAGCGAGGCTCTCCGCTTCCGGCAAAGCCTGGAACGCCTTTACCGCGTCGAGCTGCAGGGGCACGAGGCCGAGGTTGGTGGGCTGCATCGACAGCACCGCGTCCACCTGGAGCGTCGAGAAGCCCAGCTCCTTCAGGTAGCCGGCGAAGCGCTCGTAGATGAACGCCGCCAGCTCGGCCGGGGCCTTCTTCTCGAACGGCTCGAACGCATGCTTCACCAGCTCCCGCAGCGAGAGGTGCAGCCGGTTCTCGACCAGGATGCGCACGACCCCGAGCGCCGCGCGCCGCAGGCCGAAGGGGTCCTTGTCGCCGGTGGGCAGCTGGCCGATGCTGAAGAGGCCGGCCATCGCGTCCAGCTTGTCGGCAAGCGCCACGGCGCAGGCCACCGTCCCTTCGGGCAGCCGGTCGCCGGCGAAGCGCGGGCGGTAGTGCGCCTCGATCGCATCGGCGACCACCGCCGGCTCCTTGTCGTGCAGCGCGTAGTAGCGGCCCATCACCCCCTGCAGCTCCGGGAACTCGCCCACCATTCCCGTCAGGAGATCGGCCTTGGCCAGCTCGGCCGCGCGCTCCGCGAGCAGCGCGTCGCCATTCAGGACCCGCGCGATTTTCCCGGCGAGGAGCTTGATGCGCTGCATGCGCTCGAGCTGGCTGCCGAGCTTGTTGTGGTAGGTGACGTGCGCGAGCTGCGGCACGCGCTCCTCGAGCCGCTGCTTGCGATCCTGGTCGAAGAAGAAGCGGGCGTCCTCGAGACGCGGGCGCACCACGCGCTGGTTGCCGCCCACGATGTGCTTCGGATCGGCGACCTTCATGTTCGACACGATGAGGAAGCGCGGCTGCAGCTTGCCCGCGGCGTCGAAGAGAGGGAAATACTTCTGGTTCTGACGCATCGTCAGGATCAGGCATTCCTGCGGCACGGCGAGAAACGCCGCGTCGAAGGCCGCGGCGTAGACCACCGGATACTCGACCAGCGCCGTCACCTCGTCGAGGAGCGCGTCGAGGTCTGGGCCGAGCGACCCGCCGAGCTCGTGCGCCTTCGCCTGCAGCTGCTTCTCGATCTGCATCCGCCTGCGCTCGAAGCCCGCGACGACCGACGCGGTCTCCAGCGCCTTCTCGTAGCCGTCGGCGCTCTCGAGCGTGATGACACCCGGCGACAGGAAGCGGTGTCCCAGCGTGCGGTTCCCGGACTGCAGCCCGAGCACTTCGCCGGGCACGACCCGCCCCCCGTGCATCATCACGAGACCGTGCACCGGTCGCACGAAGCGCGCATCCCCATCGCCCCAACGCATCACTTTCGGGATCGGCAGCTTCTTGACTGCCTTGTCGACGATGCCGGCGAGTACGGCATCCAGCGAAACGCCGCCCGCCTGCACCCGCGCGACGAAGACCTCCCCTTTAGGCGTCGCGCGTTTCTGCAACGCCTCGACTGCGACACCCTGCTTCTTCGCGAAGCCGGCGACGGCCTGCGGTGGCGCGGAAGCCGACGGTCCTTGAACTTCCTTTTCCTCCGTCGGCGCCTTGTCGGCGACGTCCGCGATCAGGACCGCGAGCCGGCGTGGCGTCGCCAGATCCTTCCGGTAGGAAACGGACGGGGCCACGAGTCCCTGAGCGGCCAGCTCCTCGCCGATGGCGGTAGAGAAGCTCAGGGCGAGCTCCTTCAGCGCCTTCGGCGGCAGCTCCTCGGTCCGCAGCTCGACGAGCAGCGGCGCCTTCATTTCCCCGCCATCGGGAAGCCGAGCTTCTCGCGGGACTCGTAATACGCCTGGGCGACCGCGCGCGCGAGGGCGCGGACGCGGCCGATGTAGGCGGCGCGCTCGGTGACGGAGATGGCGCCGCGGGCGTCGAGCAGGTTGAACGTGTGCGACGACTTGAGGACCATCTCGTACGCGGGGAGCACGCACTGCGCTTCCATGAGGCGCTTCGCCTCGGCCTCATATTCGGAGAAGTGGCGGAACAGCATCTCCGCGTTCGAGAGCTCGAAGTTGTAGCGCGACTGCTCGACCTCGTTCTGGTGGTAGACGTCGCCGTAGGTGACGCCAGGGGTCCACACCAGGTCGTACACGCTTTCCTTGCCTTGCAGGTACATCGCCAGGCGCTCGAGGCCGTAGGTGATCTCGCCGAGCACCGGCTTGCAGGCGAGGCCGCCGACTTCCTGGAAGTAGGTGAACTGCGTGACTTCCATGCCGTCGAGCCACACTTCCCAGCCGAGGCCCCAGGCGCCGAGCGTGGGGGATTCCCAGTCGTCCTCGACGAAGCGGATGTCGTGTTCCTTCGGATCGACGCCGATCGCCTGCAGGGATTGCAGGTAGAGCTCCTGGATCTCCGGCGGCGAAGGCTTCAGCACCACCTGATACTGGTAGTAGTGCTGGAGGCGATTCGGATTGTCGCCATAGCGCCCGTCCTTCGGCCGGCGCGAGGGCTGCACGTACGCCGCCTTCCACGGCTCGGGGCCGATGGCGCGCAGGAACGTGGCGGTATGAAACGTGCCCGCGCCCACTTCCATGTCGTACGGCTGGAGGAGGGCGCAGCCCTGACGGTCCCAGAACGCGGAAAGCTGCGCGATGAGCTGCTGGAAAGTCTGCACGCCGCGGATTCTACTGGCTGCGCCGCAGCCTCGGCAGCGCAGCCGCGAAGAAGAGCACGAGCAGAGAGAGCGTGATCGCGGGCCAATCGCCGAGGCGCACGTACGGCGTTGCACCCGCATAGCCCTGCACCGCCGCGACGAGGCGTCCTTCGACGAACGAAGGCAGGCGCAGCGGCACGCTGCCGTCGCGCTCGATCACCGCGGTGATGCCGCTGTTCGTCGCGGTGAGGTGCATGCGGCCGGTCTCGATGGCGCGCAGGCGCGCGATCTGCAGGTGCTGCGCCGGCGCGAGCGAGTCGCCGAACCAGGCGACGTTCGAGACGTTGACCAGCACCGTCGCCTCGGGGAGCTGGCGCGCGATCTCGTCGCCGAAGGCGTCTTCGTAGCAGATGTTGACCGCGACGCGCTGGCCCGCCACCGCGAGCGGCGCCTGGCGCGCATCGCCGCTGGCGAAATCGGAGAAGGGGATGTTCAGCCAGCGCATGACCCACGCGAAGCCCGGCGGCACGAACTCGCCGAAAGGCACGAGGTGGCGCTTGTGGTAGACCTGCCGCGGCGATACGCCCAGGGTGAGGACGCTGTTGTAGTAGGCGCCCGCGTCATGGAACGGCACGCCCACGATGAGATCGCCGCCATTGCGGCCGGCCGCCGCCTGGAGGCGGCCGTAGTACGCGGGATCGACGCGGTCGTGCAGGCGCGGCAGCGCCGTCTCGGGCAGGACGATGAGGCGCGCGCGCGTCTCCTCCACGAGCCGCGCGTACGTCTCGAGGATGCGTGCGTAGCGCTCGGGCTGGAACTTCAGGTCCTGCGCGATGTTCCCCTGCAGGAGCGCGGCGGAGAACCGTTCCCCCTCGGGCCGTGTCCACTCGACCGAGCGCAGCGCCTGGCCGCCGGCGAGGATCGCGGCGATGATCGCCACCGCGCGCCAGCGGTGGCCGCCGCGGTAGACGACGCGAAGCAGGCCAGCGAGCGCGAGCGTCGCGAACGAGAGGCCATAAACGCCGGCGAGCGGCGCCAGTCCCTGCGTCGGCCAGCCCACCGTCGCGTACCCCGCCGACAGCCAGGGAAAGCCACCGAGGACCCACCCGCGCAGCCATTCGAACAGCACCCACGCCGCGGGAATCACTAGCGTCGCGCGCACCGTCGCGGACGCCGGGACGCGCGCCTGAAGCCATCCGGCTCCGGCGGGGAAGAGGGCGAGCAGCGCGCAGAAGCACAGCGTGGCGAAGCCGGCGAGCGGCGCCGGCATGCCGCCGAAGCGGCTCAGGCTGACATACACCCACGACACGCCGGCGACGAACAGGCCCATGCCGAAGGCGAAGCCGATCCAGAAGCAGGCGCGCGGCGCCGCGCGCATCCAGAGGTGGACGAGGACGGCGAAGGTAACGAACGCGAGCGGATACTGGCCTGTCGGGGCGAACGCGAGGACGGTGGCCGCGCCGGCGAGGAAGGCGAAAAATAGGGACAGACCCCATTTTCCCCGTCCGAAGGCTCGAAAAATGGGGTCTGTCCCTATTTTTCTAAGCCGTCTTGGGCTTGTCGACGAGCAGGGTGTACACGCGCCGCGCGTCGGCGCGCAGCACGTTGAAGCGCAGGCCCTCGATGGTGAGCGTCTCGCCGCGCTTCGGCAGGCGGCCGAGGTGCTTGATGATCAAGCCTCCCACCGTGTCGGCGGCCTCGTCCTCGAAGCGCGTGCCGAAGGCGGCATTGAAGTCCGCGATCTGGGTGAGCGCCTTGACGCGGAATCGCCCGCCCTGCTCGGGCAGAATGTTGTCGGAGGCTTCGTCGAAGTCGTACTCGTCCTCGATGTCGCCGACGATCTGCTCGAGCACGTCCTCGATGGTCACGAGCCCGGCGACGCCGCCGTACTCGTCGACGACGATGGCCATGTGGTTGCGGCTGGCGCGGAACTCGCGCAGCAGGACGTTCAGGCGCTTCGCCTCGGGCACGAACACCGCCGGGCGCAGCATCTCGCGCACGTTGAACTCCTCCTCGCCGGCGTAGTAGCGCAGCAGGTCCTTGGCGAGCAGCACGCCGATCACGTCGTCGCGGTTCTGGTCGATCACCGGGAAGCGCGAGTGCGCGGTGGAGATGACCTGCGGGATGATGCTGTCGACCGGCTCGTTGATGTCGATGAAGTCGACCTGCGCGCGCGGCACCATGATGTCGCGCACCTGCATCTC
>DASZQH010000143.1:0-5298 GCA_035549805.1 Burkholderiales bacterium | reverse complement strand
CCTGCAGCTCATGGAGAAGCCGGACGTCGACCTGATCGAAGGCCTCTCGCCCGCCATCGCGATCGAGCAGAAGGCGGCGAGCCACAACCCGCGCTCCACCGTCGGCACGGTGACGGAGATCCACGACTACCTGCGCCTGCTGTTCGCGCGCGCCGGCACGCCGTACTGCCCCGAGCACGGCCTGCCGCTGCAGGCCCAGACCGTCGCGCAGATGGTCGACCAGGTGCTCGCGCTGCCGGAGGACACGCGGCTGCTGGTGCTCGCGCCCGTGGTCACGGCCCGCAAGGGCGAGCAGGCCGATCTCCTCGAGGAGCTGCGCGCGCAGGGATTCACGCGGGTGCGCATCGACGGCAAGGTGCACGAGCTCGACGCGGCGCCGCGCCTGGCGAAGAACCAGAAGCACTCGGTGGACGTGGTGGTCGACCGGCTGCGCGTGCGTGCCGACGCCAAGCAGCGCCTCGCCGAGTCGCTCGAGACCGCGCTCAGGCACGCCGACGGCAAGGCCATCGTCTTCGATTCCGAGAAGGAGCATCTTTTCTCGTCGAAGTTCTCCTGCCCGGCGTGCGACTACGCCCTCGCCGAGCTCGAGCCGCGCCTGTTCTCCTTCAACAACCCGATGGGGGCGTGCCCGCGCTGCGACGGGCTGGGCGCGATCCAGCTCTTCGACCCGAAGCGCGTCGTCGCGCACCCGAACCTCAGCCTCGCGAGCGGCGCGATCCGCGGCTGGGACCGGCGCAACCAGTTCTACTACGCGATGCTCCAGTCGCTCGCGAAGCACTGGCGCTTCGACCTCGAGCAGCCCTGGGAGATGCTTGCCGACGAGGTGCAGCAGCGCATCCTGCAGGGCTCGGGCAAGGAGAAGATCGCCTTTCACTACCACGCCGAGCGCGGCCGCGCGTCGGTGAAGGAGCACCCGTTCGAGGGCGTGATCCCGAACCTCGAGCGGCGCTATCGCGAGACCGACTCGGTCGTCGTGCGCGAAGAGCTCGCGAAGTACCTCAGCACGCGCGCCTGCCCGGAATGCGCCGGCACGCGCCTGCGGCGCGAGGCGCGCCACGTGCGCTTCGCGGAGAAGACGATCTACGAGCTGTCGGGCCTGCCGTTGCGCGCCGCGCGCGAGTTCTTCGCCACGCTGCGGCTGAGCGGCGCGAAGGGGCAGATCGCCGAGCGCATCGTGCGCGAGATCGCAAGCCGCCTGGAATTCCTCGTCGACGTCGGCCTCGAGTACCTGTCCCTCGACCGCTCCGCCGAGACGCTCTCCGGCGGCGAGTCGCAGCGCATCCGCCTCGCGAGCCAGATCGGCTCGGGCCTGACCGGCGTCCTCTACGTGCTCGACGAGCCGTCGATCGGCCTGCACCAGCGCGACAACGCCCGCCTCATCGACACGCTCAAGCGGCTGCGCGACCTCGGCAACTCCGTGGTCGTGGTCGAGCACGACGAGGAGGCGATCCGCGCCGCCGACTATGTCGTCGACATGGGGCCGGGCGCCGGCGAGGCGGGCGGGCGCATCGTCGCGGAAGGCACGCCGGCCGAGGTCATGGCCCATCCCGAGTCGCTGACCGGGCGCTACCTCTCTGGCGCGCTGCGTATCCGGGTGCCGCACCTGCGCAACCGGCCCGGCGAGCGCCGCCTGCGCATCGAGAAAGCCTCCGGGAACAACCTCAAGGGGGTCGACCTCGACCTGCCGCTCGGCCTGCTGGTGTGCGTGACCGGCGTCTCCGGCTCGGGCAAGTCCACGCTGATCAACGACACGCTCTTCGCCGCGGTCGCGCGTCACCTCTACGGCTCGGCCACCGAGCCCGCGCCGCACGAGGCGATCCATGGCCTCGACCAGCTCGACAAGGTGGTCAACGTCGACCAGAGCCCGATCGGGCGCACGCCGCGCTCCAATCCCGCCACCTACACCGGGCTCTTCACGCCGATCCGCGAGCTCTTCGCCGGGGTGCCGGAAGCGCGCGGCCGCGGCTACGACGCAGGGCGCTTCTCCTTCAACGTGAAAGGCGGGCGCTGCGAAGCCTGCCAGGGCGACGGCGTCACCAAGGTCGAGATGCACTTCCTGCCCGACATCTACGTGCCGTGCGACGTCTGCCACGGCAAGCGCTACAACCGCGAGACGCTCGAGATCCGCTATCGCGGCAAGAACATCCACGAGGTGCTGGAGATGACGGCCGCGGAGGCGGCCGAGTTCTTCGCCGCGGTGCCGGTTCTCGCGCGCAAGCTGCAGACGCTGATGGACGTGGGGCTGGGCTACGTGCGCCTCGGCCAGTCGGCGACGACGCTCTCGGGAGGCGAGGCGCAGCGGGTCAAGCTTTCGCTCGAGCTGTCGAAGCGCGACACCGGGCGGACCCTCTACATATTGGATGAGCCGACCACGGGCCTGCATTTCCACGACATCCAGCTCCTCCTGAACGTGCTCTACCGGCTGCGCGACGCGGGCAACTCGGTGGTGGTGATCGAGCACAACCTCGATGTCCTGAAGACGGCCGACTGGCTCATCGACCTCGGCCCGGAGGGCGGCGACGGCGGCGGGCGGCTCGTCGCCGCTGGCACGCCGGAGGACGTGGCGCGCCATCCCGGCAGCCATACCGGCGCCTATCTCCGCCCGGTACTGGGGCTGAAAACCCCGGGGTTGAAAGATACGAACGATCGTGCTATTATCCCGCCCGATGGCACCCCGGCCCCAGACGACGAGCCCCGCAGCGAGCAAAGGCGAGCGAACGCGCGCGGCCATCCTCGACGCCGCGCTTAGGCTGGTCAGCCAGGCCGGGCTGGAAGGCCTGACCATCGGCACGCTGGCCGACGTCACGGGCATGTCGAAGTCGGGCCTGTTCGCGCACTTCGGGTCGCGGGAGGAGCTGCTGCTGGCGGTCCTCAACCACGGCCAGCAGGAATTCATCGAAGTCGTGCTCAACCCGGCGCTGAAGAAGCCGCGCGGCCTGCCGCGCCTTCGCTCGATGTTCGTGAACTGGCTCGACTGGACGGAATCGGCCGAGCTGCCCGGCGGCTGCCCGATGATCGCCGGCGCCACGGAGTTCGACGACAAGCCCGGCCCCGTCAAGGACATGCTCGCCGCCGGCCAGCGCGCGTGGATCGACACGCTGCAGCGCGCCGTTCGCCAGGCGCGCGAGGAAGGCCAGGTCAAGCCCGCCACCGATCCGGAGCAGATCGCCTTCGAGATGTTCGGCATCGCGCTTGTCGTGCACCACCATCGCCGCCTGCTCGGCTACCAGAAGGCGCGCGAGCGCGCCCTCGCCGCGCTGGAAGCCTTGTTCGAGCGTCACACCGCGCCCGAATCCCGCCAGTCCCTCCGGTCCGTTTCCGCCCAGTAGAGAAGGAGCTTCCATGCCGCCTGCCTCGGTTCTGCCCCAAATTAGCACGAACGTTCGCTTCGCCGCCTCGGCGCTGCTCTTTCCCGAGCTCGCCGGCGCGTGGGCCGAGCGCCTGTTCCTCACGCCGCCGCGCGCGCAGGTCGAGGAAACCGCGCTCGACCTCCTCGACGCGCGCTCGGGCTTCGTCGAGCACAAGGGCCGCCGCATCGCGACCTGGGAATGGGGCTGGAAGTCGCGCAACGCGCCCTCGGTGCTGCTCGCGCACGGGTGGGGCGGCAACGCGGCGCAACTGCGCGCGTTCGTGTTCCCGCTGCTTGCCGCGGGCTACCGGGTCATCGGCTTCGACCAGCCGGCGCACGGCCTTTCCGAGGGGCGCCTGACCGGGCTGCCGGATTTCGCCGACGTGCTCTCCGAAGTTTCCTGGCACTTCGGGCGGCCGGAGGCGATCGTGGCGCACTCCGTGGGCGCCGCCGCGGCCGCGTTCGCCATGTCGCGTGGCCTGCCGATCCGCCGCGCGGTGCTGATCAGCCCGCCGTCGGACGTGATCGGCTACTCGCGGCGCTTCGCGCGCTGGCACTGGATTCCCGAGCCGGTGCGCGGCTCGATGCAGGCGGCGATCGAGGAGCGCTACGGCGTGCGCTGGGAAGACCTGGAGATCGGCCGCGTCGCGCCGCGGCTCGCCGGCGATGCGCTGGTGATCCACGACCGCGCCGACCGCATCGTCCCGGTCCGCCAGGGAATGCGCGTCGCCAAGGCCTGGCGCGGGGCGCGCCTGCTCGTGACCGAAGGACTCGGCCACGGCCGGATCCTGCGCGATCCCGACGTGACCCGCGCGGCTGCCGACTTCATCACGGGGCGCTCGCCGGTCGCGAGCGTCGCGGCGCCGGCGCTGCCGCAGCCCGCGCCGCTCTACTAGTGGGCACGCTCAGCGTTTCCTGGCAGGACCCGAAGGCGCTCGCGGACGCCGGCCGCGGCACCACGGGCCTCGAGTTCCTGCGCACCATGGTCGAGGGCAAGCTGCCGCCCCCGCCGATCGCGCAGCTCATGGGCTTTCGCCTCGTCGAGGTGGACCAGGGGCACGCGGTGTTCGAATGCACGCCCGGCGAGCAGCACTACAACCCGATCGGCGTGGTGCACGGCGGGCTCGCGATGACGCTGCTCGATTCCTGCATGGGCTGCAGCGTGCACACCGTGATGCCCGCGGGCGCCGGCTACACCACGCTCGAGGCCAAGGTGAACCTCGTGCGCGCGATCACCTCGACGACCGGGAAGATCCGCGCCATCGGCAAGCTGATCCATTCGGGCAAAAGCATCGCCACGGCGGAAGGCCGCATCGTGGACGCGGCGGGCAAGCTGTACGCGCACGGCACGACCACCTGCATCGTCCTCAATGGAAAGTAGCGTCGTCACGGCTGACGGGGCGGCGATCGCCGCCCGGTTCTTCGCCCCTGCCGGCACGCCGCGCGGCGCCGTGCTCGTCGTGCCGGCCATGGGGACGCCGCAGGACTACTACCGCGCGTTCGCCGAGTGGCTCGCGCAGCAGGGCTACCTCGCGGCGACCTTCGACTACCGCGGCACCGGCCTGTCGCGCCGCGGCGGCCTGCGCGGCTTCCGGGCCGACCTCTTCGACTGGGCGCGCCTCGATTGCGCGGCGATGGTCGACGCGCTGGCGGCCCGCGCGGGCGACGCCCCGCTCTACTGGGTCGGCCACAGCCTGGGCGGCCAGATCCTCGCCCTCGTGCCGAACCGCGAGCGCGTCGCGAAGGCGATCACGGTCGCGACCGGCAGCGGCTACTGGCTGGAGAACACGCCCGCGCTGCGCGCGCGGGTCTGGTGGCTCTGGTTCTTCCTCGTCCCCGTCACGCTGCGCCTGTTCGGCTACTTCCCGGGAAAGTCCCTGCGCAAGGTCGGCGACCTGCCGCGCGGCGTCATGGCGCAATGGCGCCGCTGGTGCCTGAACCGCGACTAC
>DASZQH010000142.1:0-1554 GCA_035549805.1 Burkholderiales bacterium | reverse complement strand
GGCGACGAGGTGTTCTGCCTCGCCGCGACGAAGAACATCCGCGACGTGATGCGCGAGCTGCGGCGCATGGACCGGCCGGTGCGCCACGTGATGATCGCCGGCGGCGGCAACATCGGCATGCGCCTCGCCTTCGCGCTCGAGAAGAGCCACTCGGTGAAGATCATCGAGTTCAACAAGCGCCGCTGCGAGACCCTGGCGGCCAAGCTGAGCAACACCCTGGTGCTGAACGGCGACGTGACCGACGAGGAGCTGCTCGGCGACGAGGCGATCGCCGACATGGACCTCTTCGTCGCGGTCACCAACGACGACGAGAACAACATCATGAGCTCGCTGCTCGCCAAGCGCATGGGCGCGCGGCGCGTCGCCGCGCTCATCAACCGGCGCTCGTACGTCGACCTGCTGCAGGCGGGCGAGATCGACATCGCGATCTCGCCGGCGCAGGCGACCATCGGCACCCTGCTCGCCCACGTGCGGCGCGGCGACGTGGTCGCGGTGCACAGCCTGCGCCGCGGCGCGGCGGAGGCGCTCGAGGCCATCGTGCACGGCGACCGCCAGTCCTCCCGGATCGCCGGCCGCCGCGTCGACGAGATCCAGCTCCCGGCCGGCGCGACCATCGGCGCGGTGGTGCGCGGCGAGGAGGTGCTGATGGCGCACCACGACACGCGCATCGAGCCCGAGGACCACGTCATCGTCTTCGTCGGCTCGAAGCGCCTGGTGCCCGAGATCGAGAAGCTCTTCCAGGTGAGCGCGGGCTTCCTGTAATCGATGCGGGCGCTTCTTCCCGTACTGAACGTCCTGGGCGTCGTGCTGATGGCGTTCGCGCCGATGTATCTCCTGCCGATCGCCACCTCGCTCGTCTACGGCGACGGCACGACGATCGGCTTCGCCCTCGCGATGCTGATCGACTTCGCCGCCGGCCTGCTCCTCTACCTGCCGACGCGCGGCGGACGCGACCTGCGCCCGCGCGACGGCTACCTGCTGGTGACGCTCGCGTGGGTCCTCATGAGCGCCGCCGCGACCATCCCCTTCTTCATCACGCTGCCGCACCTGTCGGTGACGGACGTCTTCTTCGAGACGATGTCCGCCCTCACCACCACCGGCTCGACGGTGATCCTCGGCCTCGAGTACCTGCCGCCGGCGGTGAACCTGTGGCGCCACGCGCTGCAGTGGTACGGCGGGATGGGGATCATCGTGCTCGCCATCGCCATCCTGCCGCTGCTCGGCATCGGCGGCATGCAGCTCTACCGCGCCGAGATGCCCGGCGCGTACAAGGACAAGCTCACGCCGCGCATCACCGACACGGCGAAGGCGCTGTGGCTCGCCTACGCGACCCTCACCCTCGCCTGCATCCTCGCCCTGCACCTCGCCGGCATGGGCTGGTTCGACGCCATCAACCACGGCCTGAGCGCGGTCGCGCTGGGCGGCTTCTCGACGCGCGACGCGAGCATCGGCCACTACGACTCGCTGGCGATCGAGCTGGTGCTGATCGTGTTCATGGTCCTCGCCGCGATGAACTTCGCCAGCCATTTCGCCGCGCTGCGCCGGCGCTCGCTG
>DASZQH010000141.1:0-1579 GCA_035549805.1 Burkholderiales bacterium | reverse complement strand
GGTGCGCGGCCTCGCGCCGCTCGAGCGCCTGCAGCGCGCGCTCGCACGGCGCTCGCACGTCGACCGCGGGCCGGTCTCCGCCGAGGGCGTGCCGGCCGAGGTGCGCCCGCTCGTGAGCTCGATCAACGAGCTGCTCGCGCGGCTCGACCGCGCGCTCACGCTGCAGGAGCGCTTCGTCGCCGACGCGGCGCACCAGCTGAAGACGCCGGTCGCGGCGCTGCGCACGCAGCTCGACGTCGCGCTGCGCGAGCGGGACCCCGCCCGCCTGCGCGAGGGCGTCGAAGCCGCGCTGCCCGGCCTGGAGCGGCTCTCGCGCCTCGCCTCGCAGCTCCTCACCCTCGCGCGCAACGAGCCCGACGCGGCGGCCACGGTGCGCTTCGCGCCGACCGACCTCGACGCGCTCGGGCTCGAAGTGGCGACGCAATGGGTGCCCGAGGCGCTCAAGCGCGGCATCGACCTGGGCTTCGAGGGCGCCGGCGCCCCGGTGCTCGTGCAGGCCGACGCGGCGCGCCTGCGCGAGCTGCTCGACAACCTGCTCGACAACGCGGTGCGCTACAGCCGCGAGGGCGGGCGCATCACGGTGCGCGTGAATGCCGCGCCGGCGCCGGTGCTGGAGGTGAGCGACGACGGGCCCTCCATCCCGCCGGAGGAGCGCGAGCGCGTCTTCGAGCGCTTCCACCGGCTGCTCGGCACGTCGCGCGACGGCAGCGGCCTGGGCCTGGCGATCGCGCGCGAGATCGCTCGCCTGCACGGCGCGCGCATCGCCCTCGGAGACGACGCCGACGGCGTCGGCAACACGTTCAGCGTGGCGTTCCCGGCGCGGTAAGCCGGCGTTCATCTTCGCGTGGGGCGGGCGTCATCTGCCCGAAGGCGCCCGGTCAGGGGCGGCGCCTAAGCTGTCCGGCATGGACATGCTCACCTCGGCGTTCTTCTGGGTCACGCTGGCCCAGATCATGATGATCAACATCGTGCTCTCGGGCGACAACGCGGTGGTCATCGCGCTCGCGAGCCGCTCGCTGCCGCCGAAGCAGCAGAAGCAGGCGATCCTCTTCGGCAGCCTGGGCGCGATCGTGCTGCGCGTGGTGCTCACGTTCTTCGCCGTGCTGCTGCTCGGCCTGCCGTTCCTGAAGATCATCGGCTCGGTGCTGCTCGGCTGGATCGGCATCCAGATGCTCCTGCCCGAGGGCGACGAGGAGCACATCGAGGACAGCGGCCAGATGTGGTCGGCGATCAAGACCATCATCGTCGCCGACTTCGTCATGAGCCTCGACAACGTGCTCGGCGTCGCCGCCGCGGCGAAGGGCAACACGGCGCTCCTCGTGATCGGCCTCGCGATCAGCATCCCGCTCATCATCTACGGCAGCACCTTCATCCTGAAGCTGATGACGCGCTTCCCGGTGATCGTCACGCTCGGCGGGGGGCTGCTCGGCTGGGTGGCCGGCGAGATGGCGGTGACCGACCCGGCGGTGGGGCCGTGGATCGACGCCAACGCGCACTGGCTGCACGAGAGCGCGCCCGGGCTCGCCGCGCTCGCGGTGGTGATCGCCGGCAAGGGCGCGGCGAACGACAAGGTGCAGGC
>DASZQH010000140.1:0-5445 GCA_035549805.1 Burkholderiales bacterium | reverse complement strand
CAACGCCATCGTCTGGCAGGACCGCCGGACGGCGGATTTATGTCTTGACTTGAAAAGACAGAAAATCGATGAGCTGATCCGGCGAAAAACCGGCCTGGTCGTCGACCCGTACTTCAGCGCGACCAAGATCGCCTGGATCCTCGACAACGTGCCCGGCGCGCGTGCGCGCGCGGAGCGCGGCGAGCTCGCGTTCGGCACCATCGACACCTGGCTCGTCTGGCAGCTCACCGGCAACCGCACGCACGTCACCGACGTCTCGAACGCGGCGCGCACGCTGCTCTTCGACATCCATGCCGGCGACTGGGACGACGAGCTGCTGCGCCTGCTGCGCGTGCCGCGGCCGCTGCTGCCCGACGTGCACCCCTCCGCGCACGCCTTCGGCATGCTGCCGAAGTCCGTGTTCGGCGAGGCGCTCGTGGTGGCCGGCGTCGCCGGCGACCAGCAGGCCGCGCTCTTCGGCCAGGGCTGCCACCGTCCGGGCATGGCGAAGAACACCTACGGCACCGGCTGCTTCATGCTGCTGCACACCGGCGAGCACCAGGTGCGCTCGGCGAACGGGCTTCTGTCCACCGCCTGCGCCTGGACCCGCCCGGACAAGGAGTACGCGCTCGAAGGCAGCGTGTTCGTCGCGGGAGCTGTCGTTCAATGGCTCCGCGATGGTCTTGGATTCTTCAAGTCTTCCTCGGAAGTGGAAATCCTCGCCAACGAATGCCTCGATTCCGGCGACGTGTTCATCGTGCCGGCCTTCACCGGCCTGGGCGCGCCGTACTGGGACGCGAGCGCGCGCGGCTCGATCGTCGGCCTCACGCGCGGCACGAGCCGCGCCCACATCGCGCGCGCCGCGCTCGAGTCGATCGCGTTCCAGAGCGCCGAGGTGCTCGAGGCGATGCAGCGCGACGCCGACGTGCGCCTGTCCGAGCTGCGCGTGGACGGCGGCGCGGCGGCGAACGACCTGCTGATGCAGTTCCAGGCCGACCTCCTCGGCGTGCCGGTGGTGCGCCCGAAGGTGCTCGAGACCACGGCGCTCGGCGCCGCCTATCTCGCCGGGCTGACCGTCAACCTGTGGGAATCGCGCGACCAGATCGCGGCGCACTGGAAGCTCGACCGGCGCTTCGAGCCGCAGATGGACCGCGACGCCGCCAAGGCGCGCCTGGACCGCTGGAAGGAGGCCGTCCAGCGATCGCTGCGCTGGTCGGCGTAACAAATTGATTCAAATGGGGTGATTCGCCGCGCGCCGCTCTGGTCTAATTCCCGCTCACCGATGAAGAAGACCCTCCTTTTCGGCGCCCTCGCCCTCCTTGTGGCCGGCGCCGCGTGGTTCCTGTGGTTCCAGAAGAAGGACGACGCTCCCGCGGCGCCGCCCGTGGCCAAGGCGAAGAAGGGGTTCGAGCGCAGCGCCGCGCCGGTGGTCGTCGAGCCGGCGCGCGCGGGCGACATCAACGTCTACGTGAACGGCCTGGGCACGGTGACGCCGCTGCGCACGGCGACGGTGCGCCCGCGCGTCGACGGCGAGCTCATCAAGGTGCACTTCACCGAAGGCCAGCTCGTGAAGGAAGGCCAGCTCCTCGCCGAGATCGACCCGCGGCCCTTCGAGGTGCAGCTCATGCAGGCCGAGGGCCAGATGGCGAAGGACCAGGCGCTGCTCGCCAACGCGAGGATCGACCTCGAGCGCTACCAGACCCTCTTCAAGCAGGACTCGATCGCGAAGCAGCAGGTCGACACGCAGGCCGCGCTGGTGCGCCAGTACGAGGGCTCGATCAAGGCGAACCAGTCGGCGATCCAGAGCGCGCGCCTGCAGCTCACCTATTCCCGGGTCACCGCGCCGATCAGCGGCCGGCTCGGCCTGCGCCAGGTCGACGAGGGCAACGTGGTGCGCGCAGGCGACGCGACCGGCCTGGTGGTGATCACCCAGCTCCAGCCGGTGTCGGTGATCTTCTCCATCCCGCAGGACCAGCTTCCGCTGGTGCTGAAAAAGCAGAAGCTGCCGGTGGAAGCCTGGGACCGCGAGAACCGCGTGCGCCTCGCCACCGGCCAGCTCGTCACGGTCGACAACCAGATCGACCCGCAGACCGGCACGGTCAAGGTGAAGGCGCAGTTCGCCAACGAGGACGGCCGCCTCTTCCCGAACCAGTTCGTCAACGCACGCATGCTGGTCGAGACGCGCAAGGACGCGGTCACCGTGCCCGGGGCGGCGCTGCAGCGCGGCGCGCAGGGGATGTTCGTCTACGTCGTGAGGGACGACAGCACGGTCGCGGTGCGGCCGGTGCGCGTCGGCCCCGCCGACGGCGGGCGCGTCGCGATCGAGAGCGGCGTCGCCGAAGGCGAGCGCGTGGCCGTGGACGGGCTCGATCGCCTGCGGGAGGGGGCGAAGGTCGAAGTCGCTTCCCCGAGAAGAAACTTCCAGGAAAAGGCGAACCGCAAAAAAGGCGGCGGGTGAACCTCTCCCGCCTCTTCATCCTGCGCCCGGTGGCGACCTCGCTCGCGATGCTGGCGATCCTGCTCTCCGGCATCCTCGCCTACCGCCTGCTGCCGCTCTCGGCGCTGCCGCAGGTGGACTACCCGACGATCCAGGTCCTCACCTTCTATCCCGGCGCGAGCCCGGAGGTGATGACCTCCTCGATCACCGCGCCGCTCGAGCGCCAGCTCGGCCAGATGCCGGGGCTGCGGCAGATGTCCTCGACGAGCTCCGGCGGCGCCTCGGTCATCACGCTGCAGTTCGACCTCGACATCGGCCTCGAGGTCGCCGAGCAGGAGGTCCAGGCGGCGATCAACGCCGGCTCCAACTTCCTGCCCTCGGACCTGCCCGCCCCGCCGGTCTACAACAAGGTCAACCCCGCCGACGCGCCCATCCTCACCCTCGGCCTCACCTCGGCCACCCTCACGCTGCCGCAGGTGCAGAACCTCGCCGACACGCGCCTCGCGCAGAAGATCTCGCAGGTGAGCGGCGTCGGCCTGGTGACGCTCTCCGGCGGGCAGCGCCCGGCGGTGCGCGTGCAGGCGAACCCGGCGCAGCTCGCGGCGAACGGCCTCAACCTCGACGACGTGCGCACCGCGATCGCCGCCTCGAACGTGAACCAGGCGAAAGGCAGCTTCGACGGCCCGGCGCGCGCCTACACCATCGAGGCGAACGACCAGCTGCGCTCCGCGGAGGAGTACCGCGCGATCGTGCTCGCCTACCGCAACAACGCGCCGATCCTGCTGCGCGACGTGGCCGACGTGATCGAGGACGCTGAGAACGTGCGCCTCGCGGCGTGGATGAACGACGTCCCCGCGGTGATCATGAACGTGCAGCGCCAGCCCGGCGCGAACGTGATCGAGACCGTCGACCGGGTGAAGGCGCTGCTGCCGCAGCTGCAGCGCACGCTGCCGCCCGGGGTCGACCTGGCGCTGCTCACCGACCGCACCGTCACCATCCGCGCCTCGGTGCGCCACGTGCAGCTCGAGCTCCTGCTCGCCGTCGCCCTGGTGGTGCTGGTGATCTTCCTCTTCCTGCGCACCGCCGCCGGCACCCTCATCCCGAGCGTCGCGGTGCCGCTCTCCCTCGTCGGCACCTTCGGCGTGATGTACCTCGCCGGCTTCTCGATCAACAACCTCACCCTGATGGCGCTCGTCATCGCCACCGGCTTCGTGGTCGACGACGCGATCGTGATGATCGAGAACATCTCGCGTCACGTGGAGAAGGGCATGGCGCCGCTCGAGGCCGCGCTCAAGGGCGCGGGCGAGATCGGCTTCACCATCCTGTCGCTCACCTTCTCGCTCATCGCGGTGCTGATTCCGCTGCTCTTCATGGGCGACGTGGTCGGGCGCCTGTTCCGCGAGTTCTCCATCACCCTCGCCGTCGCGATCCTGATCTCCGCGGTGGTATCGCTGACGCTTACCCCGATGATGGCCGCCCGGCTTCTCAAGAATGCCCCTCATGAGGAAAAGAAGACGGACTGGTTTCAAACCCTGGTAGACAAATATGAAAGCGCCCTGGAGTGGGTGCTCGACCGGCAGACGGCGACGCTGTGGGTGGCGCTCGGCACGCTGGTCCTGACCGTGCTCCTCTACCTCGCGGTGCCGAAGGGCTTCTTCCCGCCGCAGGACACGGGCGTGATCCAGGGCATCACGGAAACGCCGCAGTCCAGCTCTTTCCTGCTGGTTTCGGAAAAGCAGCAACAGCTTGCTTCGGCCCTGCTCGAAGACCCGGCGGTGGAGAGCCTCTCCTCGTTCATCGGCGTGGACGGCCAGAACCTGACGCTGAACAGCGGCCGCATGCTCATCAACCTCAAGCCGCACGGCGAGCGCGACGGCGTCGAGGCGGTGATGCAGCGCCTGCGCGGCCGTGCCGCCGCGGTCGAGGACATCGCGCTCTACCTGCAGCCGGTCCAGGACCTCTCGATCGAGGGCCGGGTGAGCCGCACGCTCTACCAGTTCAGCCTCGAGGCGGGCAGCGCCGCCGAGCTCTCGCAATGGACCCGGCGTCTCGTCGCGCTGCTCGCGGAGCTGCCGCAGTTGCGCGACGTCGCCTCCGACCTGCAGGACGAGGGGCTGCAGGCGTTTGTCGACATCGACCGCGACAGCGCCGGGCGCCTGGGCGTCACGCCGGCGGCGATCGCCAACGCGCTCTACAACGCTTACGGCCAGCGCCTCGTCTCCACCATCTTCACGCAGTCGAACCAGTACCGCGTGGTGCTCGAGGTGAAGCCCGAGTTCCGCAGGGGCCCCGAGGCGATCGCCCAGCTCTACGTGCCCACGGCGAGCGGCAAGCAGGTGCCGATCGGCGCGGTGGCGACCATCGTCGAGCGGCCCGCGTCGCTCGCCATCCACCACCTCGGCCAGTTCCCGGCGGCCACGATCTCGTTCAACCTCGCCCCCGGCGTGTCGCTCGGCGAGGCGGTCGACGCGATCGAGCGCGCGCAGCGCGACCTCGGCGTGCCCCCCGGCGTGCGCGCGAGCTTCCAGGGCGCCGCGCTCGCCTTCCGCGCCTCGCTCACCGACACGCTGCTCCTGATCCTCGCCGCCATCGTCACCATGTACATCGTGCTCGGCGTGCTCTACGAGAGCTACATCCACCCGGTGACCATCCTCTCCACCCTGCCCTCGGCGGCGATCGGCGCGCTGCTCGCGCTGCTCCTCACCGGCACCTCGCTCGGCATCGTCGGCGTGATCGGCATCATCCTGCTGATCGGCATCGTGAAGAAGAACGCGATCATGATGATCGACTTCGCGCTCGAAGCGCAGCGGCTGCACGGCACATCGCCGGGCGAGGCTATCTACCAGGCCTGCCTGGTGCGCTTCCGGCCGATCATGATGACCACCATGGCCGCGATGCTCGGCGCGCTGCCGCTTGCGCTGGGCGCGGGCGACGGCGCCGAACTGCGCAGGCCGCTCGGCATCTCCATCGTCGGCGGCCTGATCGTCAGCCAGATGCTCACGCTGTACACGACCCCCGTGGTCTACCTC
>DASZQH010000139.1:0-4043 GCA_035549805.1 Burkholderiales bacterium | reverse complement strand
CGCCTCGTGCAGCGCGAACAGCGAGTTGGTCGGCGCGGTGTGGTGGTAGGTGCGCGTGCCCGCGCTCCAGTAGTTGAAGAGCAGGTTCATGTCCATGAACCAGCTGTGGATCTTGTCCTTCCTCTTCTTCACGTGCTCGACGACGCGCTCGGAGAACGACACCGGCGAGAGGCCCGGCGTGCACGAGAGGCACTTCTGGCTCGCGGAGTAGATCGCGTCGATCTCCCACTCGTCCACCTTCACGGGCGTTCCCGCGAGCGACGTCACCGCATCCACGATGACCAGCGCGCCATGCTTGTGCGCGATCTGCGTGAGGGTCTTCGCGTCGGACTGCGCCCCGGTCGAGGTCTCGGCGTGCACGAAGCCGACGACCTTCGCGTCCTTGTTCTTCTTCAGCGCGTCCTCGAGCTTCTGCGGGTCGACCGGCTCGCCCCACTTGTCCTCGACCAGCACCGGGTTGCCGCCGCAGCGGATCGCGTTCTCGAGCATCCGCCCGCCGAACACGCCGTTCTGGCAGACGATGACCTTGTCGCCGGGCGAGACCATGTTGACGAAGCAGTACTCCATGCCGACCGAGCCGGGCCCGGAAAGCGGGAAGGTGAGCGGGTTCTTCGTCTGGTAGACGTAGCGCAGCAGCGACTTCAGCTCCTCCATCATCTCGACGAACACCGGGTCGAGGTAGCCGATCGCCGGCTGGCTCATCGTGGTGAGCACGCGCGGGTGGATCTCCGTGGGGCCGGGGCCCATCAGGGTGCGCTGCGGCGGATGGAAGGACTGGATGCGCTTGGTCGGGGCGAACTGGGTCATGGGATCACTCTCGGAAAGGCCAAATGGGGCATCGTCGGGGCGCGACTTCACGCGCACCGGATTCTTCACGCTCGCTTCGTTCAGGACGTCGACCGCCTGGATGCGGCCCTGGGTTACGCGCTCCACCTCGGCCGCCCAGCGGGCGGGGACGTACTCCATCTTGATCCAGTGGTGGACGACGGCGCGGTCGAGCTGGAAAGCCCGGGCCACGTCGGCCTGGCTGCCGAAGATCTCGACCAGACGCTCTGCGCAGTTCACGCCGCGATTCTATGGCGTCAAACTGGGTTTGACAATGCGCTCTTTTCAGAACTTTACAAAAGACGAGGCCGGGAGGGTCAGCTCCGCTGCTTTCGAAACTCGGGCATGACGCGCGTGCCCTTGAAGTGGCGATTCCCCCAGCGCGCGAGCGCGGCCAGGACATCGCCGAGCTCGCGCCCCTTGGCGGTGAGCGAATACTCGTATCGGACCGGCCGTTCCTGGTAGGGCTTCGCCTCGATGAGGCCGGCCGCCGCCATGCGCTCGAGCCGGCTCGCCAGGATGTTGGTCGGGATGCGCTCGGGCGAGGCGGCCAGCTCGCCGTAGGTGTGCCGGCCGCGCAGCAGGTCGCGCACGATGAGCAGGGTCCACTTGTCGCCGGCGACGTCGAGCGCGCAGGCGGCGGGGCAGCTCGAGCGGCGGGTCACTTGCATTTTGAAAGTGTATCGGATAGCGTGCGTCACTTGCAAACTGCAAGCGAGCAGCCGTGACCGCCCTGCACCGCAACGCCACCGCCGTCGCCCTCATCGCCGGCTCGATCTTCGCCCTCGGACTGGGGGTGCGGCAGTCGCAGGCGCTCTTCATCGGCCCGATCAACACCTCGACGGGCATCGGCTATGCGTCGATCAGCCTCGCGTTCGCGGTGGGCCAGCTCATGTGGGGCGTGGCGATGCCCGTCGCCGGCGCGCTCGCCGAGCGCTGGAGCGCGCGCAACGTCATGGTCGCCGGCGCGCTGCTCGTGGCCCTCGCCACCGCGCTCACGCCGCTGGCGCGCTCGCCCGCGATGCTCATCTTCCTCATCGGCATCCTCGCCGCGAGCGGCGCCGGCGCGATGGGCCCGAGCCTCGTCATGTCCGCGCTGGCGCGCTGGGTGCCGGAAGCGAAGCGCAGCTTCGCCACCGGCATCGTCAACGCCGGCGGCTCGGCCGGCCAGTTCCTGATCATTCCGCTCGCCGGCCTGCTCATCGGCGTCGCAGGATGGCAGCCCGCGCTGGTCATTCTGGGCGCGATCGGCTTGCTCGCGGTGCCGGCGATCCTCTGGATTACCCGGGGCATTCCCGCCGGCGCGGCCTCGGGCCAGCATACGCACGGCCACGCGAACCGCTCCCTCAAGGAGGCCATCGGCACCGCGTTCCGGGACCCGAGCTTCCTCCTGCTCAGCGCCGGATTCTTCACCTGCGGCTTTCACGTCGCGTTCATCGCCACCCACCTTCCCGGCGTCGTCGCGCTCTGCGGGCTGCCGACGTCCGTGAGCGCCTGGTCCCTGGCGATGATCGGTCTGTTCAACATCCTCGGCAGCCTGTGGGTCGGGAAGTTCGTCGCCACGCGCCGCATGAAGACCAGCCTCGCCGGCATCTACTTCGCCCGCGCGGTGATCATCGTGATCTTCTTCTTCGCGCCGAAAACCGCCCTGACGTTCCTCCTCTTCGCCGCCGCGATCGGCTTCACGTATCTCTCCACCGTGCCGCCCACCGTAGGCCTCGTGCTGAAGTTCTACGGGCCGCGCCATGTCGCGACGCTCTTCGGCCTGGTGATGCTCTCGCACCAGATCGGCGGGTTCCTCGGCGCCTGGCTCGGCGGCAAGGCGTTCGAGGCGACGAACAGCTACGACTGGATGTGGTGGGCCGACGCGGCGCTTTGCCTGTTCGCCGCGCTCATCCATCTGCCCATCCGCGAGGCGCGGCCCGCCGCGGCCTAGGCTAGGGCGCGGCGGTCACCTGCGGGCCGATGCGGCCCACGAACGGGAGCTTGAGCCCGGAAGGACCCAGGCCGAACGACAGGCCGAGGATGTTCACCTCGAGGCCTTCCACGCTGCTCGCGGTGAAGCCGAGCAGGCCGGCGAGCGAGACCTGGAGGCCGCGGCCGCTCGGCGGCGTGTGGACGATGTCGTCGCGCAGGTAGTCCTTGCCGATCGCGGTCCCGGGCAGGTCGACGCCGAGCTCCGGGACGCGGCGCGTGAGGAATGCCGTGAAGGTGTTCGAGTTCGGGCCGGGCCACAGGCCGTATTCGCCGGCGAACGGGTAGGCGCGCGCCGCTTCGTCGATGCGGCGGATCATGTCGTCGACGCCCTCGCCGCGCTTGTCGGCGTAGAGCTCCGGCTCGGCGCCGAACCAGCGCCCGTCGGGCGCGCGGTGGCTGATCACGACGGCGGAGTCCGACCAGCGCAGCCGCCAGCCGACGACCTCGTAGACCGTCCACTGCCTGGCGTTGCTCGGCTTGACCGCCACCCAGGTATGGACGCCGAACGCGCCCTTCCATCCCACGGTGCGGGCGCCGTAGACCTGGATGATCGCTTCCGGCGCGGCTTCCGCGTCCGGCGCGAGACCGACCGGCGCGCGGCTCGCGGTGCGCCAGTCCTGCCCGAACGCGGCGGCGGACATCAGGGAAAGGAACAGGGCGAGGATCCGGGTCACGCGTCGGCGAACTTCACCACGGGAATCGGGAATCGGGGGTATTCGGGCTTTTCAACCGCAGTGAGACCCGCGAAATCGAAAAGGGTTCGGTCGAGCAGATGCGAGGGCACGACGTCGGTCAGCGCCCGCAGGATCGACTCGATGCGCCCGGGCTGCGTCCTTTCCCATTCCTTCAGCATGCGGCCGATCTGCTTGCGCTGCAGGTTCTCCTGCGAGCCGCACAGCGTGCACGGGATGATGGGAAAGGATCGGATCTTCGAGAACTCGAGCAGGTCTTCTTCCGCGACGTAGGCGAGCGGGCGGATGACGACGTGCCTGCCGTCGTCCGAGGCGAGCTTCGGCGGCATCGCCTTGAGCTTGCCCTGGTGGAAGAGGTTGAGGAAGAACGTCGCCAGGATGTCGTCGCGGTGGTGGCCGAGCGCGATCTTCGTCGCGCCGAGCTCGCCGGCGACGCGGTAGAGGATGCCGCGGCGCAGGCGCGAGCAGAGCGCGCACATCGTCTGCCCCTCGGGAACGACCCGCTTCACCACCGAGTAGGTGTCCTGCTCGACGATGCGGAAAGGCACG
>DASZQH010000138.1:0-13490 GCA_035549805.1 Burkholderiales bacterium | reverse complement strand
TCGTCGCCACGCACGGCCAGAACAACCAGTCGCAGCTCGCCAACTCGCCGATCGGCGCCGACGTCACGACCACCACCCTCGGGCTGCAGCTCCAGGTGCCGCTCTTCCAGGGCGGCGGCCTGAGCTCGCGCGAGCGCGAGGCGGCGGCGCTCAGCCTGCGCGCGCGCGACGAGCTCGAGAACGCGCGGCGCAGCGCCGCGCTCGTCAGCCGGCAGTCCTACCTCGCCGTCCTCGCCGGCATCGCGCAGGTGGGGGCGCTGGAGCAGGCGATGGTGTCGTCGCAGAGCGCCCTCGACTCGAACAAGCTCGGCTACGAGGTGGGCGTGCGCATCAACATCGACGTGCTGAACGCGCAGCAGCAGCTCTTCTCCACCCAGCGCGACCTCGCGGTGGCGCGCTACAACACCATCACTAACCACCTGCGCCTCAAGGCCGCCGCGGGCAGCCTCGGCGAGCAGGACCTGGAAGACGTGAACCGCGTCCTCGCGCCCTGAGCGGCCGATGGGCCCGACCGCGCGCCTGCGAATCGCGCTCGTCCGGGCCTCCTACACGGATTTCGGCGGCGCGGAGCAGGCGGCGCTGCGCACCCTGCAGGCGCTCGCCGGCCAGGACGTCGATCTCACGCTGATCACGCGGCGCTGGCGCGAGGTGCCCGGCGTGCGCGCCGCCGTCCGCGATCCCTTCTACGTCGGCGCGCTGTGGCGCGACTGGAGCTTCGCCCGCGCCGCCTGCCGCGCCGCCGCGGAAGGCGGCTTCGACCTGGTGCAGTCGCACGAGCGCCTGCCGTGCTGCGACGTGTACCGCGCCGGCAACGGGGTGCACGAGGAGTGGCTGCGCCAGCGCCGGCGCGCCCTCGGCCCTTTCGGCCGCCTGGCGATCGCGCTGAACCCGTATCACCGCTTCGTCTCGGGCATCGAGCGGCGCATGTTCGCGAGCGCGCGCCTCAAGGCCGTGATCTGCAACTCGGCGATGGTGAAGGAGGAGATCCGCGCCTGGTTCGGCGTGCCGGCGGAGAAGCTGCACGTCATCTACAGCGGCGTCGACACGGAACGCTTCCATCCCCGCCTGCGCGCCGCGGAGCACGCCGCGGCGCGCGCGCGCTTCGCCATCCCCGCGCAGGCGACCCTCTTCCTCTACGTGGGCTCGGGCTTCGAGCGCAAGGGCGTCGGGCCGCTCCTCGAGGCGATGGCGGGCCTCGCGCCGCAGAGTCACCTGCTGGTGGTCGGCAAGGACAAGCGGCAGCGCGCGTTCGAGCGACGGGCCGAGGCGCTCGGCATCGCCGGGCGCGTGCGCTTCACCGGGCCGCTGCGCGAGGTGACGCAGGCCTACGCGGCCGCGGACGCCTTCGTCCTGCCGACGCTCTACGACCCGTTCCCGAACGTGGTCCTGGAAGCGATGGCCTGCGGCCTGCCCGTGGTGACGAGCACCAAGAGCGGCGGCGCCGAGCTGATCGAGGAAGGCGCGAACGGCTTCGTCTGCGACGCGCTCGACGTGGCGAAGCTGCGCGACGCGATGCGCCGTCTCGAGGCGCCCGGGACGCGCGAGGCGATGGGCGCGCACGCAAGAGCTCGCGTGGAACCCTTTACACTCCAGCGCATGGCCGACCGGTACCTCGAGCTCTACCGCCGCGTGCTTCCCGCCGCGGCATGAGCACCCTCGCCGCGGTGCTCATCGTGCGCAACGAGGCGGCGCGGCTGCGCGAGTGCCTCGAGAGCGTGCGCTGGGCCGACGAGATCGTCGTCGTCGACACCGGCAGCACCGACGAGACCATGGCGATCGCACGCGAGTTCACGCCCAAGGTGTCGAGCGCGCCGTTCAGCGGCTTCGGGCCGCTGAAGAACCACGCGCTCGGCCTCGCCACGGCGGACTGGATCCTTTCCATCGACGCGGACGAGCGGGTGACGCCCGAGCTGCGGCGCGAGATCGAGGCGGCGATCGCCCGCGGCGAGCACGCCGGCTACTTCGTCCCGCGCCTTTCGCACCTGTGCGGCCGGCCGATGCGCCATGGCGGCTGGTGGCCGGACTACGTCGCGCGTCTCGTGCGCCGCGGCCGCGGCCGCTTCACCGACCAGCCGGTGCACGAGGAGCTGCGCATCGAGGGCAGCGCCGGCAGGCTTTCCGCGCCGCTCCTGCACCTCGCCTACGACGATTTCGAGCAGGTGATCGACAAGCTCAACCGCTACTCCACGCTCGCCGCGGAGAAGATGCACCGCGCGGGCCGTCGCGCCGGCGTGCTCACGGCGCTCGCGCACGGCGCCTGGAGCTTCGTGCGCACCTACCTGCTGCAGCTCGGCCTGCTCGACGGCCGGCGCGGCCTCGTCCTCGCGGTGCTCAACGCAGAGCACAGCTACTACCGGTACGTGAAGCTCTGGCGGCTGCGGGAGCGCGAGCGACCGTGACCTTCGGCGGCGCGCGCTTTCGCTTTCGCGCCTGGCGGGCGCGCTGGCGCGACCAGCGCGCCGAGCTACGGGAAGCGCTGCGCCGCATCCGCCCCGGCGACGCGGTAGCCGACATCGGCGCGAACAAGGGCGCCTACCTCTATTGGATGCGCCGTGCCGTGGGCGACACCGGCAAGGTGTTCGCCTTCGAGCCGCAGCCGGCGCTGCATGCCTACCTCGGCGAGGCCGCATCCGCCATGGGATGGACGAACGTGACTGTCCTGCCGTTCGCGCTGTCCGACCACGCCGGGCGCGCCGAGATCCACGTCCCGGGCGCCGCCGGCGCGACTTCCCCCGGCGCCTCGCTCGAGCCGCGCGAAGGCGCGCACGCCGTGGCGTGCACGCTGGAGACGCTCGACCGCGTCATTCCCCGCGAGACGCGCCTCACCTTCATCAAGTGCGACGTCGAGGGCCACGAGCTGGCCGTGTTGCGCGGCGCGCGCCGCGTCCTCGAGCAGCATGCCCCGGCCGTGCTCGTGGAGTGCGAAGCGCGGCACCTCGCGGGCCACGCCATGCAGGACGTTTTCGCGTACCTCCGCGGGCTCGGCTACGAGGGCGCGTTCTTCGGCGAGAGGGGCCTGGAGCCGCTGGCGGGCTTCGATCCGGCGCTGCACCAGCGACGCACGGGCGAGCGCTACTGGGACCGCCCGGGCTACTTCAACAACTTCCTCTTCACCCGCTAGCGAGCAGCGCCAGGCAGGCGTCGACGTGGCGCTGCGTCGCGCCGCGATGCGCCTCGACGAGCTTGCGCCCGGCGAGCGCCATGCGCTCGCGCGCGGGCGCGTCGCTGAGGAGCGCGAGCGCCTCGCGGATCGCGTGCGCGGCATCCGCGGCCTGCACGGCGGCGCCCGCCTGCACCGCGAGCCGGGTCGCCTCCGCGAAGTTGAACATGTGCGGTCCCGCGAGCACCGGCGCGCCGGCGGAGAGCGCCTCGATCAGGTTCTGCCCGCCGAGGGGCTGGAACGACCCGCCGATGACGGCGACGTCGCAGGCGGCGTAGTAGAAGGCCATCTGCCCCATCGTGTCGCCGAGGTAGATGCGCGTCTGCGGGCCCGGCAGCTCGACCTGCGTGCGCCGCGCCTGCGCCCAGCGGGCGACCTCGTCGAAGCGCTGCGGATGGCGCGGCACCACCACGACGAGGAGCCGGCCGTCCCATTCCGGCAGCGCCTCGATGAGCAGCTTCTCCTCGCCTTCGCGCGTGCTGGCGAGCAGCAGGACGGGGCGGCCGACGCGCTCGCGCCAGGCGCGTCCGGCGTGCACCAGCGCCGCGTCCGGCGGCACGTCGAACTTCAGGTTGCCGGACACCTCCACGCGCGGCGCGCCGAGGGAGCGCAGGCGCGCCGCGTCCGCGTCGGCCTGCGCGAGCACCGCGGCGAGGCGGCGAAAGCCCGGGCCGGTCAGCGCCTCCCAGCGCGCATAGCCGCGCGCCGACTTCTCCGACATGCGCGCGTTCGCGAGCATCACCGGGATGCCGTTGCGCGCGCAGGCGGCGAGCAGGTTCGGCCACATCTCCGTCTCGACGATGATGCCCAGGCGCGGCCGGAAGAACTCGATGAAGCGCTGCGCCGCGCCCGGAAGGTCGTAGGGCAGGAACACCGCGTGCACCGTCTCGCCGTAGACCTGGCGCAGCGTTTCCCTGCCGGCCGCGGTCATGCAGGTCATGAGGATGCGGTGGTCCGGGCGCGCCTGCTGCAACGCGCGCACCAGCGGCGCCGCCGCGCGCGCCTCCCCGACCGACACCGCATGCACCCAGATCCAGTTTCCGGGCTCGCGCGCTTCCGCGTCGTACCAGCCGAGGCGCTCGCGCAGGCCGCTGCGGTAGCCCGGCTCGCGCCGGCCGCGCCACCACAATCGCAGCAGGATGAGCGGCAGCGCGGCCCGCAAGAGCTGCGTATAGAGGAACCTCAAGCGAGCGCCTCGCGCACTTCGGCGGCGGAGGGCGGCGCGCCCGCGCGGCCGAGGTTGCGTGCGCCGGGCGCGTGCAGGCCCGTGAGCACGGGGTCGGAGCCGCAATAGATGCCGAGCGTGCGCACCCCGAGCGCGGCGGCGAGATGCGTCAGGCCGGTGTCGAGGCCGACGACGCGCTGCGCCCCCGCGAGCTGCGCGCCCAGCGCCGTCAGGCCCATCCGGGGCAGCACCTGCGCGGCGCCGATGCCCGACGCGACGCGCTCGGCGCGCGCGCGCTCGGTTTCGGAGCCCCACGGCAGGCGCACGCGCATGCCGAGCGCCCGGCCGAGCTCGATCCAGCGCGCTTCGGGCCAGAGCTTGTCGTCGCGGCTCGTCATGGTCAGGAAGACGGCGTACGGCTCCGCGCCCGCGCTTCCCCGCTTCAATCCATAGTCGAGCGGCAGGGAGGGCTCGAACCCGAGCGCGAGCGCCGTCAGGCGGCGGTTGCGCTCCACCGCGTGCAGGCCTTTCGCGACCGGATGCACGACGTCGTAGAAGCGCGCCGCGAGCGGCTCGCGCGCGCTCGCGCGGTCGAGGCCGTGCTTCGTGCCGCGCGCGGCCGAGGCGATGAGCGCGCTCTTGAGGAGCGATTGGGTGTCGACCACCGCGTCGTAGGCCTCGTCGCGGAGCTGCGCGCGGAAGCGCGCCGCCTCGGACCAGACGGACGGCCGCCAGAGCGCGCGGCGCCAGCGGCGCGTCGCGACCGGGATGACGCGCCGCACCGCGGGATGCATCGACGCGACTTCGGCGAACGCTTCCTCGACCACCCAGTCGATCGCCGCCTCGGGGAACCGGCGCGCCGCGTCGCTGACCGCGGGAAGGTGGTGCACGACGTCGCCGAGCGAAGAGGTCTTGACGAAGAGGATTCTTCGCATTGGATAGAATAGGCCCGCCGATTCTACGGGATTCGCCTTCTGGAAAAGCTCTCGGCCGTCCTCATCACGCGCAACGCGGCCCATGTCCTCGACGGCTGCCTGGAGAGCCTGGCGTTCGCCGACGAGATCGTGGTCGTCGACTCGGCGAGCGGCGACGCGACGGCGCAGATCGCGGCGAAGCACGGCGCGCGCGTGGTGCAGAAGGAATGGCTCGGCTTCGGGCGGCAGAAGCAGTTCGCGGTCGACCAGGCCGCTCACGACTGGGTGCTGTGCATCGACGCCGACGAGCGCGTCTCCCCCGAGCTCGCCGCGAGCATCCGCGCCGCGCTCGCCGCGCCGGTCTCGCCGGTCTATCGCATGGCGCGGCGCAACCGCTTCCTCGGCCGCTGGCTCGCGCACGGCGAGGGCTACCCGGACTGGAGCGCGCGCCTCTTCAACCGCCTGAGCGCGCGCTGGAGCGAAGACCTGGTGAACGAGAAGCTGCTCTACTTCGTCACGCCCGGCCGGCTCGACGGCGACCTGCTGCACGACCCGGCCGACGACATCTCCGCCTACCTCGAGCGCCAGAACCGCCACACCACGCTCGCCGCGCGCCAGGCGTTCGAGCTCGGCCGCACCCCGCACCTCCTCAACCTCGTCTTCTCGCCGCTGGTGCGCTTCCTCAAGTTCTACGTCCTGCGCCTGGGCTTCCTCGACGGCATGCCCGGGCTCATCTACACCTCCATCGGCTGCATGAACAGCTACATCAAGTACGCGAAGCTCATGGAGCTGCGCCGCGCGGAACGCCGATGAGAAAAACAGGGACAGACCCCATTTTTCTCATTGAGGAGGTTCTCGCGCTGCACGACCGGGCGCATGCGGGCGGCACGGCGCCCGCCGCCGCGGATCCGCTGTGGGCGGCGATCGCGGACAACCACCGCTTCAACTGCGCGCTCTGGGCGGAGGAAGACCTCGCGCGGCGGCGCAACGTGCCCGATGCCGAGATCGCGAAGAACAAGCGCGCGATCGACGGCTTCAACCAGAAGCGCAACGACGCCATCGAGCGCATCGACGAGCTTCTGCTCTCCTCCCTCTCGAGCGTTCCGAGGCGTCCGGAGGCGAAACAGAATTCCGAAACCGCGGGGGCGATGGTGGACCGCCTTTCGATCCTCTCCCTGAAGATCCACCACATGCGCCTGCAGACGCTGCGCACGGACGCGGACGCGGCGCACATCGAGGCCTGCACCGCCAAGCTCGCCCGCCTCGTCGAGCAGCGCGCCGACCTCGCGGCCTGCCTCGACCGGCTCCTGCAGGAGGCCGCGCGCGGCGAGAGCTTCTTCAAGGTCTACCGCCAGTTCAAGATGTACAACGATCCGAAGCTGAACCCGGCGCTGTACAACGAGAAGGGCGTGAAGAGCTGATCCACGTCCATCACGTCAACCTGCAGCCGTTCGTCGGCGGCGGCGAGGTGTACACGCACGCGCTGACGCGCGCGCTCCTGCAGGCCGACGCCGCCGTCACTCTTTACGTTCACCCTGCCAACCGCTTCTGGGACGACCTGCCCGTGAAGCGGGTGCTGGTCGAGGATCCCGAATCGCTCGAGCCGGCGCTGCCGGCGCAGCGCGCGCTGATCTTCGCCCACACGCGGATGCCGCCGGACATGGCGCAGCGCCTCGCCGCGCGCCACCTGCTGGTGGGCTTCGCGCACAACCCGATGTTCGAGCGCGAGCCGGGCTGGCTGCGCCACTGCTCGCACGTGGTCACGGTGTCGCGCTACTGCCTCGAGCTCCTGCGCCGGGCCGGCGTGCAGCGCGTCTACCCGGCGCCGCTGTACGGCGTGGCCGAAGCGCGGCGCGGCGACGCGTCCGCGCCGCTGCTCCGCAGCTCGCCCTACTGGTGGGACCGGCGCAAGGCGCGCGACGTGCTGATGGAGAAGTTCGAGCCGCTCGCGAACATCTTTTCGCGCGCCGCGTTCTACGAGAAGCGCCCCGGCCTCACGCTCGGCGTGGTGTCGATGATCGCGCCGATCAAGCAGTTCCCGCTGCTCTTCTCGCACCTCGCGCCGATCCTCGCGCGCCACCAGGTCAATCTCGAAGTGTTCGGCGCCGGCGGCTACGCGCAGGTCCGCGACACGAAAGCGGCGCTCGCGCCGCTGGGCGAGCGCGCGCGCTGGTGGGGGCACCAGAAGGACGTCGCCGCCGTCTACGCCGGCATCGACTACCTGCTCACCGGCCTGCCCGAGAAGGAGGCGCTCGGCATCAACGCCCTCGAGTCGCAGGCCTGCGGCACGCCGGTGCTCGCGCCCAACGCCCCTCCTTTCAACGAGACGGTGATCCCCGGCCGCACCGGCTTTCTCTACGCCGACCCGCGCACCGACCGCGGCGCGGACTTCGATCGCCTCCTCGTGCGCCTGAAGCAGGGACCGCGGCCCGACCCGCGCCGCGCGGTGATCCACCTTTCGCAGTTCTCGCAGCACGCCCTCTTCGAGCGCGTCCGGCGGCTGCTCGACGAGCTTACGCGGCCGGTTTCTCCGCAACCCCGATGACCTGCAGGCCCGCGTCTTTCATGGCCGCGGTGAAGAGGTGGTCGAGTCGGGTGGAAAGGCGCGTCAGGCCGCGGATGCCGGGCACGAACCGGAACAGCCGGTTGAACACCAGCACGTCGCTGTTCATGAAGACGCAGAAGCCGAAGAAGCCGCGCGTCTTCCAGGTTCGCATGCGAAAGCCCGCCGCCTCGAGCACCGGCACCGTCTCGTGCTTGAGGAGCGGCCGCTCGGTCTCGTGGTCGAGCGCCGGCGAGAGCCGGTAGACGACCGCGCGCAGCGCGCGCCAGAGGAAGAAGTCGCTGAGCGGCTCGCGGAAGTAGAAGCGCCCGCCCGGCTTCAGCACGCGGAACACCTCGCCGAACAGCGCCCGGCGGTCGTTGACGTGGTGGATGCCGCCCAGCATCAGCACCGAGTCGAGGACGTCGTCGGCGAGCGGCAGGCGCGTCGCGTCGCCCTGGACAAAGGCGAAGCGCGGCAGCTCGGCGGCCGCGGCCTCGAGCATGCGCTCGGAGATGTCGATCCCCAGGCCTCGCTCGACCCGCTCGCCGAGCAGGCGGAACGCCTCGCCGCGGCCGCAGCAGATCTCCGCCGCCGTGCCGAGCCCCGCCGCGCCGATCTCGTCCATCAGCTCGCGGTCGAGGTAGGCCGCGTACTCCTGCGTGTGCGGGTAGTGCAGGTTCTCGATGTACGCGCTCGCCACCGCGTCGTAGTGCTCGCGCTGGCGCTTCGCGTCCTCGCCGAGGAACTCCGCGGCGAAGAGCGGAATGCCGGCCGGAGAGGCGCGGTACGTCCGCGTGCCGGACTGGTTGGAAAGGTTCTTACCGTGAAAATGCAAGGGTTCCCGCGTCGCGGGGCAGGCAAGGTCGGGCAGCCAGCGAGGATCGAGTTTCATAGGTGGGGGCGCAGCGCGAGGCCGCACCACAGGAGCTGGCGATGGTCGGCGCGCCCTTCGCGATGCTCGCGCCAGAACTTCTGCATCGCGCCGGGACGCAGGCCCGGCGCCTCGAGCACTTCGTCCCCTGCCGGCCAGTCGCGCAGCCAGCGCCCGATCGGCACCGCGAAGCCCTGCTTGCGCCGGGCGAGGATCGCCGCCGGGAGCACGCCGCGCATCGCACTGCGCAGCAGCACCTTGCGCCGGCCGTGGCGCACCTTGTAGCGATGCGGCAGGCGGCGCGCGAACTCGACGAGGTCGTTGTCGAGGAAAGGCGCGCGCACCTCGAGCGCGACGAGCATCGACGCGCGGTCGACTTTCGCGAGGATGTCGTCCTGCAGGTAGAAGCGCGCGTAGAACTCGAGCGAGCGATCGACCGGGTGCTCGGCGCCGGAGCCCTGCCAGGCTTCGACCGCTTCCGAATAGAGCTCCTCCGGCGGAAGCGGCCGCTCGAACAGCGCGCCGCTCTCCTCGGGGCCGGCAGGCGCCAGCCAGACCGGGTTCCACAGCGCCGGCGGCCAGTCCAGGCCGCGCAGGGAGCGCCGGGCGCGAAAGCCCGCGCTCATGTAGCCGTGCGAGACCGGCAGCGCGCTCGCCAGCGCCTTCGCGGCGCGGTGCAGCGGCTTCGGCACCCAGCGCGCGTAGTGCGTGGCGGGACCGATCGCGCTGAACGGGTCGTAGCCCGCGAAGAGCTCGTCGCCGCCGTCGCCGCCCAGGGCGACGGTCACCGACTCGCGCGTGAAGCGGGACAGGATGTGGGTCGGCAGCACGGACGAGTCGCCGGTCGGCTCGTCGAGCGCACCGAGGAGCGACGGGATGGCTTCGCGCGCGCTGTCGAGCCGCAGCACGCGCTCGCCGTGCTGCGCGCCGAAGGCGTCCGCGGCGAGCCGCGCGTAGCGGCTCTCGTCGAAGCTCGGCTCGTCGAAGCCGATGGCGAAGGAGCGCACGCGCTCGCTTCCCGCCGCCTGCGCGGCATAGGCGAGCACCGCGCTCGAATCGAGCCCGCCGGAGAGGAACACGCCCAGCGGCACGTCGGAAATCAGCCGCCGGCGCACCGCCTGCGCGAGCAGGCGGCGCAGCTCCTCGGCGAGCTCGTCTTCGCCCGCGCGCGGCTCCTGCGCCTCGATGGCAAAGCGCCAGTACGCGTCCACCGCGAGGCGCCCGCTCGCGAGGTCGAGCGTGAGGTGATGGCCGCCCGGCAGCTTCTTCACGCCCCGGTACAGCGTCCACGGCGCCGGCAGGTAGCCGTAGCCGAAGTACTTCTGCAGCGCGACTTCGTCCAGCTCGCGCCGCGCCGCCGGGTGCGCGAGCACCGCGGCGAGCTCGGAGCCGAACGCGAGCCCGTCCGGATGCGCGCAGTAATAGAAGGGCTTCTTGCCGAAGCGGTCCCGCGCGGCGAAAAGGCGGCGCGCAGGCCGGTCGAAGACCACGAAGGCGAACATGCCGTTCAGCCGCTGCGGCAGCGCCGCGCCCCAGGCCCGGTAGCCGTGGACCAGCACTTCGGTGTCGGAGTGGTCGCTGCGGAAGCGGTGCCCGAGCGCCTCCAGCTCGGCGCGCAGCTCGCGATGGTTGTAGATCTCGCCGTTGAAGACCACGCCGGTCTCGCCCGCCGCGTCCCACATCGGCTGCGCCCCGCCCGGCAAGTCGAGGATCGCGAGGCGCCGATGGGCGAGGAACACGCGCGCCGGGCCGTCCACGTACTCGCCCGCGCCGTCCGGGCCGCGGTGGGCGACCGCGGCGCTCATGCGCACGAGGTCGTCCTGGGTCCCGCCGCCGGCGAAGCCGGCCAGCCCGCACATCAGCGCCCGGGCTCCACGCTTTTCTCCAGGTTGTGCCCGCTCTTCACCCGGTAGACCGGCTTGCCCTGCGCTTCGTACCAGGTGCGCATGATGAGCTCGGCGAGCAGGCCCATCAGGATGCTCGTCACGCCGGTGAGGAAGGTGAGCACCGCGAGCAGCGGCAAGGGCGTGAGGATGAACGCCACGCCGTCCACGACCTTGAGCCAGACCGCGTAGAGGGTGGTGAGCAGCGACAGCGCGAGCGAGGCCACGCCGACGCCGCCGAAGACGTAGATCGGCTTGTTGGCGTAGCCGGCGAGGAACTTGATGACGATGAGGTCGAGGATCACCTTGAGGATGCGCTCGAAGCCGTACTTCGACACGCCGAAGCGGCGCGGCGCGTGGTTCACCTGCAGCTCGGTGACGCGCGCGCCCTGCCAGCTCGCGTAGACGGGGATGAAGCGGTGCATCTCGCCATACAGGCGCACGCCTTCGAGCACCTCGCGCCGGTACGCCTTCAGCGTGCAGCCGTAGTCGTGCAGCGGCACGCCGGCGATCAGGGACACCATGCGGTTCGCGACGCGGCTGAAGAAGTTGCGGCGCGCGCCGTCGTGGCGGTCCTTGCGCCAGCCCGAGACGACGTCGTAGCCCTCCTCGAGCTTCGCCAGCAGGCGCGGGATGTCCTCGGGCTCGTTCTGCAGGTCGCCGTCCATGGGCACGATCACCGCGCCGCGCGCGTAGTCGAAGCCGGCCATCAGCGCCGCGGTCTGGCCGTAGTTGCGCCGGAAATTGATCACGCGCACCGAAGGGTCCGCGGCGGCGAGCTCCGCCAGGCGCGCCTCGCTCGCGTCGGTGCTGCCGTCGTTCACGAACAGGATCTCGTACGGCGCGCGCAGGCTGTCGAGCACTTTGCGCAGGCGCTCGTGCAGCAGGCGCAGCGAAGCCTCTTCGTTGAAGACCGGGACGACGACGGACAGCACGCGGCGGCTAGGCCCGCGGCGCCTGACCGGCACGCTTGCGCCGGAACAGGTCTTTCAGCCGGTGCTCGAACACCGTGGTGGCGGCATGACTGCCGAAGAACACGTTGCGCACCGTGCGCAGGATGCGCGACGGATAGCGCAGGTAGCCGATGGCATAGTTGGTCAGCATGAAGCCGATGCGGTACAGCGCCAGCTCGCGCTTGCCCATGTTCTCGTTGCAGGTCATGGGATTCAGCGAGGTGTAGTCGCTGTTGAGCGAGGTGAGCGAAAGGAAGTAGGCGTCGGAGAGCCGCATGCGGCCGCGGTCGTAGAGCGCGGCGAAGATCTCGGTGCCCGGATAGGGCGAGAAGATGTTGATCGACACCTCGTCGGCGCCTTTCCACGCGAGGTACAACCCGTAGCGGATGGTCTCGAAGACGTTGCGCCGCGTCTCGTCGGGGAAGCCGATGATCAGGTTGGTGCGCACCACGATGCCCTGGCGCTTCGCCTCGAGCACCGACTCGGTGAGCTTCGACAGCTCGATCCGCTTCTTGATCCGCTGCAGGGTCTCCGGCGAGCCGCTCTCCGGCGCGTAGACGAGGTAGTTGCAGCCGGT
Organism: Burkholderiales bacterium; assembly: GCA_035549805.1. Taxonomy (GTDB): domain Bacteria; phylum Pseudomonadota; class Gammaproteobacteria; order Burkholderiales; family SG8-39; genus SCGC-AG-212-J23. The sequence continues at coordinate 1,422 of DASZQH010000138.1, read as the reverse complement.
CTTCTTCAGCAGCCCGAGCACCTCGCCGTCGAGCGCCTCGCTGCGCGTGCCCGACGGCAGCGACCAGCTCAGGCGGATGCCTTCCGAGATGAGCCGGTTGCAGAACTCCACCGTCCACGCCTTCTTGGTGATGGCGGTGAGATCGTAGAACTGCAGCGCGGTGATGTCGTAGCGCCGGATGTAGGCCTTGATCTCGGCGATCAGATCGTCGATGTCGCGCAGCACGTAGCGCGTGGTCCACATCTGCGGGCTGGAGCAGAACGTGCACTGGTAGGGGCAGCCGCGCGAGGCCATGATCGGCATGTCGCGCTCGCTCTGCACGCCGTAGGACTTGCCCGCCTTCCAGAACGTCTCCATGTAGCCCTCGGGCCAGAGGGGCCACGGGATCGCGTCGAGCTCGCGCAGGCGCGGCAGGCCGCCCACCGCGACGTAGCTGCCGCCGGCGTCGAGGTAGCTCACGCCGTTGACGCGCGCGAAGTCGCCGCCCTCGCGGTAGGTCTCGAGGATCTCGAGGAAGGTGTGCTCGCCCTCGCCGCGCGCGCACAGGTCCAGCGCCGGGCAGTCGCGCAGGGTGTACTCGGTGAGCGCCGTGACGTGCTCGCCGCCGGCGACGAAGAGCGCGTCCGGGAAGCGCGTGCGCGCCTCGGCGATGAGGTCGCGCAGCACCGGCCATTCCCCCGAGAACATCGCGGAGAACCCGATCACCTCGGCGTCGGCCGGGATGCGGGCGAAGATCTCCTCGAAGGTGAGCCCCTGGCACTGGTAGCCCGGGTACTTCGCGAGCGGCCAGACCTTGTTCAGCGCCTCGGCGATGCCGTCGACCACCACGCAGCGGTAGCCCTGCTTCGCCACGTAGCCCGCGAGGTAGGCGTAGGCGAGGCCCGGCGTCGCTTCGTTGTTGACCGCCCGAAAAGTGGAGACGATCGGAGCGCGCACCAGCGCGACCACCGGCCGGCCCGACGCGCCGGGCCGGCGCGCGACGCGCTTCTCCGGCAGCACCGTGCGCTCCTCGTCGCGTCGCTGCGCCTCGATGGGCCGCTGGCGGCGCGCGATGGTGATCGGTTCCTGGACGTCGACGCTCATGAAAGGCGGTACGAGGCCCCGGCGACCAGCAGGCCGGCGGTGATGAGCCCGATCGCCGTCCACTGCATCGCGCCGATCTGCTCCGAGAGGATGAGCCAGGACGCGAGCATGATGCCGACGAACTGCGCCGCGATCAGGATCTGCGCCATGTGCAGCGGGATCCAGCGCAGCACCCACGCATAGAGCAGGCCCGCGCAGGCGTACAGGCACAGGCCGCCGACGCTGAGCCAGCCGAGCATGCCGAAGAAGATGCGCTCCGAAGGCGCCACGCCGGCGCCGACCTTCAGGAGCACGTTGGCGCCCACCGTGAGCGCCACGATGACCGCCATCGCCGCGATT
>DASZQH010000137.1:0-6295 GCA_035549805.1 Burkholderiales bacterium | reverse complement strand
CCCCGCCGCTTCCTCGAGGAAGACGCGCAGCTCCTCCGGCTTCGCTTCGATGACGCGCGAGATCATCCCCTGCTCGATGATCGCGTAGGCGCGCGGCCCGAGGCCGGTGCCGAGGAAGATGTCGGTGATGTCGCGGCGCCGTACGTGCGTGCCGTTGATGTAGTACGACGACTCGCCGTCGCGCTGCAGGACGCGCTTGACGGAGATCTCGGCGTACTGCGACCACTGCCCGCCCGCGCGGCCGAGCGAGTTGTCGAAGATCAGCTCGACCGACGCCCTCGCCAGCGGCTGCCGGTTGACCGAGCCGTTGAAGATCACGTCCATCATGGAGTCGCCGCGCAGCGCGGAGGCGCGCGACTCGCCGAGCACCCAGCGCACGGCGTCGATGACGTTGGATTTTCCGCAGCCGTTCGGCCCCACGACGCCGACCAGCTGGCCGGGCACGTGGATCGAGGTTGGGTCTACGAAGGACTTGAATCCGGACAGCTTTATTTGAGTGAGACGCACGCGAAAATGATAACATTTGCGCCGCGCAAAGCCGTCCGTTCCGCGCTCAAAAAATCTGCGTTTTCTCCCCGGTGCCTTCGCGTCCGAGCAAGCGTCTCGAAACGTTCCCGAATCCCGCGCCCGAGCGCGACTCCCGGATCCACATGGAGATCCCGGAGTTCACGTGCGTGTGCCCGATGACGGGCCAGCCGGACTTTGCCACGCTGACGCTCGACTACATCGCGGACAGGCGCTGCGTCGAGCTGAAGTCGCTCAAGCTGTATATCTGGTCTTTCCGTGACGAAGGCGCATTTCATGAAGCGGTGACCAACCGCATCCTGGGCGACCTCGTGCGCGCGACGCGGCCGCGCTACATGCGCCTCGAGGCCAGGTTCAACGTGCGTGGCGGGATCGTCACTACGGTGATCGCGGAGCATCGCAAGAAAGGCTGGAAGGAGCGCCGTTGAATCCGCTGCTGGCGCGCCTGCAGCCCTATCCTTTCGAGCGGCTGCGGGGCCTCCTCGCAGGCGCCACGCCGGATCCCGCGCTGCGCCCCATCGACCTCTCGATCGGCGAGCCGAAGCACCCCACGCCGCAGCTCGTGAAGGACGCGCTGATCGCGGCGCTCGACGGCCTCTCGGCCTATCCGCGCACCGCGGGCCTGCCCGAGCTGCGCCAGGCCATCGCCGCCTGGCTCGGGCGGCGCTACGGCATTCCGGTGCCCGATCCGGAGACCCAGGTCCTGCCGGTGAACGGCTCGCGCGAGGCGCTCTTCGCATTCGCGCAGACGGTGGTCGCGCCGGGCGACCGGGTCCTGTGCCCCAATCCGTTCTATCAGATCTACGAGGGCGCCGCGCTGCTCGCCGGCGCCGAGCCGGTCTACGCGGAGGATCTCCTCGCGGTCGAGGACTGGAAGGGCATCGGGCTCGTGTACGTCTGCTCGCCGGCGAATCCGACCGGGCGCATCCTGCCGCTGGAAGGGTGGCGGCGCCTGTTCGAGCTGTCCGAGCGCCACGGGTTCGTCATCGCCGCCGATGAATGCTATTCGGAGCTCTACTACGGAGCGCCCTCCCTCGGCGCGCTCGAGGCGGCCCATCGCCTGGGCCGCGGCTACGACCGGCTGGTCGTGTTCTCCAGCCTGTCCAAGCGCTCGAACGTTCCGGGCATGCGCTCCGGGTTCGTCGCCGGCGACGCGCGGCTCCTCAAGGCGTTCCTCCTGTACCGGACGTACCACGGCTCCGCGATGAGCGTCTCGGTGCAGAAGGCGTCCATCGCAGCGTGGAGCGACGAGAGGCACGTCGAGGACAACCGGCGCCTCTATGCCGGGAAGTACCAGGCGGTCCTGCCGCGGCTCGCGGCCCCGCTCGAGGCGGCGATGCCGGAGGGCGCCTTTTATCTCTGGATGCGCACGCCGGGCGACGACCAGGCGTTCGCCCGCGACCTGCACCGCCAATACAATGTGCTCGTTCTGCCCGGCAGCTTCCTCGCCCGCGAGGCCGGCGGCGCGAACCCGGGACGCAACCGGGTGCGCGTCGCGCTGGTCGCGCCGCTGGCGGAATGCGTCGAGGGGATCGAGCGGATGATGCAATTTGCCCGGGGGCTCTGAATGGAACAGGAAAAGAAGATCATCGACGAGGCATGGGAGAACCGCGCCTCCCTTTCGCCGGCCGGCGCGCCGCGTGCGCTGCGGGAAGCCGTCGAGCACGTCCTCGCCGGGCTCGACAGCGGCCGGCTGCGGGTCGCCGAGAAGGCCGGTGGTGAATGGATCACGCACCAATGGATCAAGAAGGCGGTGCTCCTCTCCTTCCGTCTCGAGGACAACCAGGCCATGGGCAGCGGCGCGACCCGCTACTACGACAAGGTGCCGTCGAAGTTCGAGTCCTTCGACTTCTCCAAGGGCGGGTTCCGCGTGGTGCCGGGGGCGACGGCCCGCCGCGGCGCCTTCCTCGCGAAGAACGTCGTGCTGATGCCCTCCTTCGTGAACATCGGCGCCTATGTCGACGAGGGCACCATGGTGGACACCTGGGCCACCGTCGGCTCGTGTGCGCAGATCGGCAGGAACGTCCACCTGTCGGGCGGGGTCGGGATCGGCGGCGTCCTCGAGCCCGTGCAGGCGAACCCGGTGATCATCGAGGACAACTGCTTCATCGGCGCGCGCTCCGAGGTGGTGGAAGGCGTGATCGTCGAGGAAAACAGCGTCCTCTCGATGGGCGTCTACCTCGGGCAGAGCACGCGCATCTACGACCGCACCACCGGTGAAATTTTGTACGGGCGCGTGCCCGCCGGATCGGTCGTGGTCTCGGGCACGCTACCCTCGCCCGACGGCAAATACAGCCTTTATTGCGCGGTGATCGTGAAAAAAGTCGACGCCAAGACCCGGGCGAAGACCAGCCTCAATGACTTGCTCCGGGGCGACTAGTACACTACCGGCACAGCGGTTGGGAAGGGGAAGAACATGTCCGCAATGAAGCGCCTGTTCCAGATCATGGCCGACAAGAAGGCGTCGGACATCTTCATTTCCGTCGGTGCGCCGATCAACATCAAGATCAACGGCCAGGCCGTCCCGGTCAACCAGACCGTGATGACGGCAGAGACCGTCCAGCAGCTCCTGTACGAGGTCCTGAGCGAGCGCCAGGTGCGCGAGTACGAGGAGGAGATGGAGCTGAATACCGCTTATGTCATGGACGGCATCGGCGCCTTCCGGATCAGCGCGTTCCGGCAGAAAGGCTCGCCCGCGGTGGTCGTGCGCTTCATTCCGGGCAGCATCCCCGCGCTCGACTCCCTCGGCGTGCCCGAGGTGCTGAAGGAAGTGATCATGCAGAAGCGCGGCCTGATCCTGATGGTCGGCGCGACCGGCTCGGGCAAGTCGACCTCGCTCTCGGCGATGCTGGACTACCGGAACGAGCGCAAGTCGGGCCACATCCTCACGCTCGAGGACCCGGTCGAGTTCATCTTCCAGAACAAGAAGTCGATCGTGAACCAGCGCGAGGTCGGCACCGACACCAAGGCGTTCGAGATCGCCCTCAAGAACGCGCTGCGCCAGGCGCCGGACTGCATCCTGATCGGCGAGATCCGCGACAAGCAGACGATGGGGATGGCCCTCGCCTACGCGCAGTCGGGTCACCTGTGCCTCGCCACGCTGCACGCGAACAACAGCTACCACGCGATGAACCGGATCATCAACTTCTACCCGCTGGAGAACCGCCCGAGCCTGCTGCTCGACCTCTCCGCGGCACTGCAGTCGATCATCTCCCAGCGCCTGGTGCGCACCAAGACGGGCTCGCGCATGGCAGCCGTGGAAGTGCTGCTCAACACGCGCCACATCGCCGAGCTGATCGAGAAGGGCGAGATCAACGAGATCAAGGACGCCCTCGAGAAGAGCATGTCGCCCGGCTCCCAGACCTTCGAGCAGGCTCTGTTCAAGCTCTTCATCGAAGGCAAGATCACCCAGGAAGAGGCCATGGCGAACGCCGACTCGGCGTCCAACATGCTGTGGCTGATCAACCAGGCGACGGCCGGCGAGATCACCGGGTCGAGCAGCGGCAAGCCCGCCGCAGCCCCGGCGGCGGCCGATGCCCCGAAGGAAGAAGAGAAGAAAGGCGTCCTCAGCGCCGGCGGCGGCGCTTCCTTCAGCGACTTCAAGATCGACATGAATGCCTGAACTGTCGGCGCTCGAGCTCACGAAGGAGCTCATTGCGCGCAAGTCGGTCACCCCGGACGACGGGCAGTGCCAGGACCTGATCGCGAAGCGGCTGGAGAAGATCGGCTTCCGCATCGAGACGCTCGTCTCCAACGGCGTCACGAACCTCTGGGCGAGGCGCGGAACGGCGCGGCCGGTCGTCTGCTTCGCCGGCCACACCGACGTCGTTCCCACCGGGCCGCTCGCCGAGTGGCATTCGGATCCGTTCGTTCCGACGATCCGCGACGGCCGCCTGTACGGGCGCGGGGCGGCCGACATGAAGTCCTCCGTCGCCTGCTTCGTGGTGGCCGCCGAAGCGTTCGTCGCCGAGCAGCCGGATCACAAGGGGTCGATCGCCTTCCTCCTCACTTCGGACGAGGAAGGACCGGCCGTCGACGGCACGGTCCTCGTCGTCGAGAGGCTCAAGCAGCGCGGCGAAACCCTCGACTACTGCATCGTCGGCGAGCCCAGCTCCGTCGACGCGCTCGGCGATACGCTCAAAATCGGCCGGCGCGGCTCGCTGACAGGCAAGCTCACCGTGCGCGGGATCCAGGGGCACGTCGCCTATCCCCAGCTCGCGCGCAATCCGGTGCACCAGCTCGCCCCCGCCCTCGCGGAGCTCACCGCGGCGCAATGGGACCGCGGGAACGCGAGCTTTCCCCCGACCACCTTCCAGGTCTCGAACATCCACGCCGGCACCGGCGTCGGCAACGTCATCCCCGGCAGCGTCACCGTCGACTTCAACTTCCGCTTCTCGACCGAGAGCACCGACGCGTCGCTGCGCGCCCGCGTCGAGGAAGTCCTGCGCAGGCACGGCCTGGATTTCACCGTCGCCTGGACGCTCGGCGCCCGGCCGTTCCTGAGCAAGCGGGGCCGGCTCGCGCAGGCGATGGTCGAGATCGTGAAGCGGCGCACCGGCCAGCCCGCCGAGCTCGAGACCACCGGCGGCACCTCGGACGCGCGCTTCATCATCGACATCTGCCCCGAGGTCGTCGAGCTCGGGCCGGTGAACCTCAGCATCCACAAGCTGAACGAGCACATCGCTCTCGAAGCGCTCGAGCAGCTGCCGCAGATCTACCTGGACGCGCTGCGCACCCTGCTGAAGTGACCACGCTCGGCGAGCTGATCGCGGCCACCGAGAAGCGCTTCCGCGCCGCCCGCCTCCACTACGGGCACGGTACCGACAATCCGCGCGACGAAGCGGCGTTCCTCGCCCTCCGGTCGCTGCGCTTGCCCTTCGAGACCTCCCTTGAGAAGGCGATCGCGCCGAAGGCTGTGAGGCACGTCGAGCTGCTGGCTCGACGAAGAATCGCGGAAAGGAAGCCGGCAGCCTACCTGCTGAAAGAAGCGTGGCTCGACGGCGTCAAGTTCTACGTCGACGAGCGCGTGATCATTCCCCGTTCGCACATCGCGTTCCTGCTGAAGGGTCTGCCGCAGCCCAAGCGCGTCCTCGATCTCTGCACCGGCTCGGGATGCCTCGCGGCGCTGGCGGCGCGCGCTTTCCCGAGGGCCGAAGTGGTCGCGTCGGACCTGTCGCCGGACGCGCTGGCGGTCGCGCGAAAAAACGTGGGGCGACGCGTTCGCCTCGTCGAGTCCGACCTTTTCGAGAAGCTCCGGGACGAGCGCTTCGACCTGATCCTCGCCAATCCGCCTTACGTCGATGCGCCCGCGATGCGCGCGCTGCCGCGCGAATACCGGCACGAGCCGCGCCTCGCCCTGGCGGCGGGGAAGGACGGGCTGGTCGTCGTGGACAGGATCCTGCGCGAGGCGAAGGAGCACCTCACGCCGCGCGGACTTCTCCTGTGCGAAGTCGGCGACAGCCGCCGCGCGCTCGAGCGGCGGCATCCCGGGCTGCGCTTCGCATGGCCGCACGCAGCCGTGTTCCGGCTGCGGCGGGAGGAAATGGGGTGAGCGATGGGAATTGAACCCACGACCCTCGGCTTCACAAACCGATGCTCTAACCAACTGAGCTACGCTCACCGTAGACGGTGCTGCTGGCCTGCCCGACAGGACTCGAACCTGTAACCCCCAGCTTAGAAGGCTGGTGCTCTATCCGGTTGAGCTACGGGCAGCCGGACGGGCAAAAACCGCTTGAACCTGGTCGGGGTGGCGTGATTTGAACACGCGACA
>DASZQH010000136.1:0-7782 GCA_035549805.1 Burkholderiales bacterium | reverse complement strand
CCGCGCCGGCCTCCGCCGCCGCGCGACGGGCCGCCTCCGCGTTCGAGCCGACCGGGATGCGCTCGGCCTTCGACAGGTTCTTTCCCAGCCAGCCGTTGCACTGGGCGAGCGACTGGGCGTGCGAGTACACCCGCTGGATATCGGCCAGCTGCTTCTCTTTCGAGAGGAGGTTCTGCTGCACGCGCAGCTCGATCTCGGAGCAGATGCGCAGCGGCGTGAGGAGCAGCAGGTCGAGCGTGCGGCCGACCGCGCCTTCGGTCGAGTTCTCCACCGGCACCACCGTGAACTGCGCCGCGCCGGACTCGCAGCGGCGGAACGCGTCGTCGACAGTGGGCTCGGGCAGCGCCTCGACCGCGCGGCCGAAATGCTTGCGCACCGCCTGCTCGCTGAACGTGCCTTCGGGGCCGAGATAGGAGACGCGGATCGCCTCCTCCAGCCCGCGGCACGCGGAAATGATCTCGCGAAACACCGCGGTGATCTTTTCTGCCGGAAGCGCGTTCGAGAGGCCCGCGACGCGGCGCAGGATCTCGCTTTCCCGCTCGGGCCGGTACGCCGCCGCGCCGCCTTTTGCCGCGCCGATGCGCTTCGCCAGGTCGGCGCGCCTGTTGAGCGCGTCGACGAGCTCGTCGTCGATGCGGTCGATCTGCGCGCGCAGCTTCCCGATCTCGTCAGCCATCGCTCACGGGCAGGTAGCGCACCGCGAGCACGCCCTTCAGCTCGCACAGCTCGTCGACGACGGCCTGGGGCACCGGGCTGTCGGCGTCGACCAGGGTGTACGCCATCTCTCCCTTCGACTTGTTCAGCATGTTGTGGATGTTGATCTTACGCCGCCCCAGCGCGTGCGAGATGGCGCCCAGCATGTCCGGCACGTTCGCGTTGGCGATCGCGAGCCGGTACGGCGCTTCCCTGGGCAGGATCGCCTCGGGGAAATTGACCGCGTTCTGCAGGGTGCCGTGCTCGAGGTACTCGCGCACCTGGTCGGCCACCATGATCGCCGAGTTGTCCTCGGCTTCGCGCGTGGAGGCGCCGAGGTGCGGCAAGGCGATGACGCCCGCCTGTCCCAGCAGCCCCTCGCTCGGGAAGTCGGTGACGTACCACTTCAGCCGGCCGCTCGCGAGCCCCTTGCGCACCGCCTCCTCGGCGACGACCCCGTCGCGCGAGAAGTTGAGGAGCACGGTGCCCTGCCGGAAGTGCTCGATGTTCCGCGCGTTGACGAGATCGCGCGTCTTCTCGACGAGCGGCACGTGCAGGCTCACGAAGTGGCTGCCCTTCAGCACCTCGTCGACCGACGCCGCGCGCTTCACCTGCGATGGCAGGCTCCACGCCGCCTCCACGGTGATGTGCGGGTCGTAGCCGAGCACGTTCATCCCGAGGCGGATCGCCGCGTCCGCGACGAGACTGCCGATCTTTCCCAGGCCGATCAGCCCGAGGGTGTGGCCGGGCAGCTCCACGCCGGCGAATTGCTTCTTCCCGTCCTCGACGCGCTTCTCGAAGTCATCGCCTTGCAGGGCCCTGGTGAACTCGAGAGCGGGGCCGAGATTGCGCGCCGCGATGAGCATCCCGGCGAGGACCAGCTCCTTCACGGCGTTGGCGTTGGCGCCCGGCGCGTTGAAGACCGGCACGCCGCGCTTCGAGAGCGCCGCGACGGGGATGTTGTTCGTGCCCGCACCGGCGCGGCCGACGGCCTTCAGGCCGGGGCCGAACTCGTGCTTGTGGAGGTCCGCGGAGCGCACCAGGATCGCCTCCGGGTCCTTCGCCTCCTTCACGACCGAGTACCGCTCGGCCGGAAAGCGTTTCAGGCCCACCTGCGCGATCTGATTGATGACCAGGATCTCGCACTTGGAAGTGCGGCCCTTAGCCATGTTGCTTCTCGAACTCCTTCATGTAGTCGACGAGCGCCCGCACGCCTTCGACGGGCATGGCGTTGTAGATCGACGCGCGCATGCCGCCGACGGAGCGGTGGCCCTTCAGCGCGACCATGCCGCGCTTCGCCGCGCCCTTCAGGAACTCGTCGTCGAGCTTGGCGTCCTTCAGGGTGAACGGCACGTTCATGCGGGAACGGTCCTCCTTCGCCACGGGGTTGTGGAAGAACGCGCTGCCGTCGAGAAAGTCGTACAGCAAGGCGGCCTTCTCCATGTTCCGCCTCTCGATGGCAGCCAGGCCGCCCTGCTGCTTGAGCCACTTGAAGACCAGGCCCGCGACGTAGATCGCATAGGTCGGGCAGGTGTTGAGCATCGAGTCGGCCTCGGCCTGCAGCTTGTAGTCCATCACGCTCGGCGTGCCCTTCTCCGGCTTGCCGAGCAGGTCCTCGCGGACGATGACGAAGGTGAGCCCGGCGGGCCCGGCGTTCTTCTGCGCGCCGGCATAGACCAGGCCGAACTTCGACAGGTCCATCGGGCGCGACAGGAAATGCGAGGACATGTCCGCCACGAGCGGGACGCTGACTTCGGGGACCGCGAAATACTCCACGCCGCCGATCGTCTCGTTCGAGCAGTAGTGCACGTAGGCCGCGTCCTTGCGCACGTTCCAGTTCTTCGGCGCGTAGGTGAAGTTCCGGTCCTCGGAAGAGGCCGCGATCGCGACGTCGCAGTACGCCTTTGCTTCCTTGACGGCCTTCTTGGACCATTCGCCGGTGACGACATAGTCCGCCTTGCCCCTGCCGTGCAGGAGGTTCATCGGCACCTGCGCGAACTGCAGCGTCGCGCCGCCCTGGAGGAAGAGGATGCGGTGGCTCGCGGGAAGGGCGAGGAGCTCGCGCAGGTCGCGCTCGGCCTCTTCGTAGACGGAGATGAACTCCTTGCCGCGGTGGCTCATCTCCATGATCGACATGCCGGTGCCGCGCCAGTCGAGCATCTCGTCGCCGGCGCGCGCCAACGCCTCGGTCGGGAGCATCGCCGGCCCCGCGCTGAAGTTGAATATCCTTGACATCAGTGGACCGTCGGAGGCGGCTCGGCAGGCGCCGGAGGCTCGTCGCCACCCGCCTCGGGTCCGGCGGGCTCGTGCGATCCCCCGTTTCCGCCGTTGCCGTTGGCGCCGAGGTCGCGCTCCTCGATGCGCTCCAGGCCGGCAAGCTTCTCGCCTTCGCCCAGCGCGATCAGGGTGACGCCCTGCGTGGAGCGGCCCATCTCGCGGATCTGCGAAACCTTGGTGCGGATCAGCACGCCACCGGTGGAAATCAGCATGACTTCGTCGTTGTCGTCGGCCAGCACGGCGCCGACCAGCTTGCCGTTTCGCTCCGAGCCCTGGATGGCGATCATGCCCTGCCCGCCGCGCCCGTGGCGCGTGTACTCGGCGATGGGCGTGCGCTTGCCGTAGCCGTTCTCGGTCGCGGTCAGCACCGCCTTCGACTCGTCGTGGGCGACCAGCATGCAGACCACGCGCTGGCCCTCGCCGAGCTTCATGCCGCGCACGCCGGTGGCCTGGCGGCCCATCGGGCGCACGTCGGACTCCTCGAAGCGCACCGCCTTGCCTTCCGACGAGAAGAGCATCACGTCGTACTTCCCGTCGGTGAGCGCGGCGCCGACCAGGTAGTCGCCGTCGTCCAGGCCCACGGCGATGATGCCGCTCGGGCGCGGGCGCGAGAAATCGGCGAGAGGCGTCTTCTTCACCGTGCCCTGCGCGGTCGCCATGAAGACGAAGTGATTCTCGTCGAACTCCTTCACCGGCACCACCGCGGTGATCTTCTCGCCCTCGGCGAGCGGGAACATGTTGACCATCGGCTTGCCCTTGCTGGTGCGGCTGCCCGCGGGCACCTCGAACACTTTCAGCCAGTAGACCTGGCCGCGGTTCGAGAAGCACAGCAGGTAGTCGTGCGAGTGCGCGACGAAGAGGCGCTCGATGAAGTCGTCCTCCTTCATCGCGGTCGCGGTCTTGCCGCGCCCGCCGCGGTTCTGCGCGCGATAGTCGGCGAGCGGCTGGGACTTCACGTAGCCGCCATGCGAGAACGTGACCACCATGTCCTGCGGCGCGATCAGGTCCTCGATCGAGATGTCCTCGGCCACGGTGACGATCTCGCTGCGCCGCTTGTCGCCGAACTCCTCCTTCAGCCGGGCGAGCTCCTCGGCGATGATCTTCGTCACGCGCGCGGGATTGGCGAGGATGTCGAGGAGGTCGCGGATCACCTCGATGACCTCGGCGTACTCGTCGCGGATCTTGTCCTGCTCCAGCCCCGTGAGGCGCCGCAGCTGCAGGTCGATGATGGCCTGGGCCTGCACGTCGGAGAGGCGATACCCGTCCTTTTTCAGCCCGTAGTCGTCCGACAGGCCGTCGGGCCGGAACTGCGCCGCGGAGGCCCCGCCCATCATCCGCGTGACGAGCTCGGAGGGCCAGGCGCGCGACATGAGGGCGCTCTTCGCCTCGGCGGGATTCGGCGCCTTCTTGATCAGCTCGATGACCTCGTCGACATTCGACAGCGCCACGGCGAGGCCCTCCAGGATGTGGCCGCGCTCGCGCGCCTTGCGCAGGTCGAACACGGTGCGCCGCGTCACCACCTCGCGGCGGTGCGAGAGGAACGACTCGATCAGCTCCTTCAGCGAGAGCAGGCGCGGCTGGCCGTCGACCAGCGCCACCATGTTCATGTGGAACGCGTCCTGGAGCTGGGTGAGCTTGTACAGGTTGTTCAGCACCACCTCGGGGATCTCGCCGCGCTTGAGCTCGATCACCATGCGCATGCCCGACTTGTCCGACTCGTCGCGCAGGTCCGAGATGCCTTCGACGCGCTTGTCGGTGACCAGCTCGGCGAGCTTCTCGAGCAGCGCCTTCTTGTTCACCTGGTAGGGCAGCTCGTCGACGATGATGGCCTGCTTGTCGCCCTTGCCGACGTCCTCGAAATGGGTGCGGGCGCGCATCACCACGCGGCCGCGGCCGCTGCGGTAGCCCTCGTGCACGCCGGCGAGGCCGTAGATGAATCCGGCCGTGGGAAAGTCCGGCGCCGGCATGAGCTTGATCAGCTCCTCGATCGCGCAGTGCGGATGCGCGAGCATGTGCAAGCAGGCGTCCACCACCTCGCCCAGGTTGTGCGGCGGGATGTTCGTCGCCATCCCGACCGCGATTCCGGACGAGCCGTTCACCAGCAGGTTCGGCGCGCGCGTCGGCAGCACCGTGGGCTCGAGCTCCTTGCCGTCGTAGTTCGGCGTGAAGTCGACCGTTTCCTTGTCGATGTCCGCGAGCAGCTCGGAGGCGATCTTGTCCAGCCGGCACTCCGTGTACCGGTAGGCCGCGGCGGCGTCGCCGTCGACCGAGCCGAAGTTGCCCTGGCCGTCGATCAGCGTGTAGCGCATGGAGAAGTCCTGCGCCATGCGCACCAGTGCCTCGTAGGTGGCGCTGTCGCCGTGCGGGTGGTACTTGCCCAGCACGTCGCCGACGATGCGCGCGCACTTCACATAGGGACGGTTCCAGACGTTGTTCGCCTCGTGCATGGCGAACAGCACCCTGCGGTGCACCGGCTTCAGCCCGTCCCGGACGTCGGGGAGCGCCCGGCCGACGATCACGCTCATCGCGTAATCGAGGTACGAGCGCCGCATCTCCTCCTCGAGCGAGATCGGGAGGATTTCTTTAGCGAAGGATTCCATGAGACGAGCACGAAATTTTATCACGCGACACTCGCCGAACTCCTTGGCGGAACGGCGCTTTTCCACTCGGCCGTCGAGTAGAATCCGACGACAACTACGGGAGGGCGTCCTTGAAGCGAGTACTCTTCGTCTGTGCTGCGTTCGCAGCCGCGAACGCCGCCGCGCAATCCCCGGGGCACTGGTCCGGACCCACGCAGCAGGTATGGCGCAACGGCTTCGGGCAGTGCTGGGGCGGAAGCGGTCAGCGCCTTGTCGAATGCGAGCCCGCCGCCGCGCCGGCACCCAAGCCGGCCCCGGTCGTGGTCGCGCCACCGCCTCCTCCGCCGCCCCCCGCGCCCAAGCCGGCCCCTGTCGCCGAGGCGCCGAAGCCCGCGCCGGCGCCCGCGCCCGCCGCGCCGCCGAAGCCGCGCACCGTGTCGATGAGCGCGAACGATCTCTTCGACTTCAACTCCGCCGTGCTCAAGCCGAAGGGCCGCACGCATCTCGATCAGGCCGTCGTCCAGCCCGCCCGAGGCATGCGCACGCTGAACGCCGTCCGGGTCGGCGGTCATACGGATCGCCTCGGCAACCCGAAGTACAACCAGGCGCTCTCCGAGAAGCGCGCCGAATCGGTCAAGGCCTACCTCGTATCGCAGGGCGTCGACGGGACCAAGATCCAGACGACCGGCTACGGCGAGTCGCAGCCGGTCGCAACGTGCGACCAGAAGAACCGCAAGGCGCTGATCGAGTGCCTGGCGCCGAACCGGCGCGTCGTGGTGGAGATCGAAGGCAATTAGCGGCACCCTCATCCTCGAGCCCCGCTGGCTGGTTCCCGTGGAGCCGGCCGGCGCGGTGCTCGAAGGTCATGCGGTCGTGGTTCGCGACGGCCGCATCGAAGCCGTGCTCCCCGCACCCACCGCGCGCGAGCGCTACCCCGGGTTCGAGCGCGTCTCTCTGGGCGCGCACGTCTTGATCCCCGGGCTGGTCAACGCGCACACCCATGCGGCGATGTCGCTCATGCGCGGGCTGGCCGACGACCTGCCGCTCATGAAATGGCTGCAGGAGCACATCTGGCCCGCGGAGGCGAAGCACGTTTCGGCGCCGTTCGTTCGCGACGGCACGCGGCTCGCGTGCGCGGAGATGCTCCGCGGCGGCATCACCTGCTTCAATGACATGTATTTCTTTCCCGAGGCTTCGCTGGAGGCGGCGCTCGAGTGCGGGATGCGCTCGGCACATGGCGTCATCGTCATCGAGTTCCCCTCCGCCTACGCATCCGACCCCGCGGACTACCTGCGCAAGGGCCTGGCGTTGCGCGACCGGTACGGCGACGAGCCCCTCGTCTCGTTCACGCTGGCGCCCCACGCGCCCTATACGGTTTCCGACGCGACGTTCCGCCGCATCTCGACCCTCGCCAACGAGCTCGACCTGCCGGTCCATATCCACGTGCACGAGACGAAGGAGGAAATCGAGCGCTCGCTCGCGGAGCATCGGGTACGGCCGCTCGAGCGTCTGGCCCGCCTCGGCCTGCTGGGTCCCGGGCTGATCGCGGTGCACGCCGTGCACCTCGACCCCGACGAGATCTCGGCGCTCGCGCGCCACGGCGCGTCCGTCGCGCACTGTCCGTCGTCCAACCTGAAGCTGGCGAGCGGGTTCGCTCCCGTCGAAGCCCTGTCGCGCGCCGGGGTCAACGTCGCCCTGGGCACAGACGGGGCGGCCAGCAACAACCGCCTCGACCTGCTGCAGGAGATGCGTACCGCCGCCCTTCTCGCCAAGGCGGTCGCCGGCAACGCGGAGGCGCTGCCCGCGCACGCCGCGCTGCGCGCCGCCACTCTGGGCGGGGCTCTCGCCCTCGGTCTGGGGGAGCGCATCGGGTCGATCGTTCCCGGCAAGGCCGCGGATCTCGTGGCGATCGATCTCTCCGCACCCGAGCTGCAGCCCTGCTTCGACCCCGTCTCCCAGCTGGTTTACGCGGCCGGCCGCGAGCACGTCTCGGACGTCTGGGTAGCCGGCGAGCCGCGGGTACGGCAGCGGCAACTGCAGAACAATGTGCTTTCCGGCTTGGAAAATCCTTGGGAGTTATGGCAGAATGCCTTGAGGAGTCACGCAGACTCTTGATACGTAAGCGGTTTTCACCCACGAAAAGAACGCAGGGGGAGTCAATGTCGAAGAACGTCTGGATTCTGTTGCTCGCGGCTGTCTTCGCAGCCGGATGTGCCACGCAAGAAGCCCCGAA
>DASZQH010000135.1:0-11872 GCA_035549805.1 Burkholderiales bacterium | reverse complement strand
TTGTTCTGTGCGTCGACGACGAACCAGCCGTGCTGGACCTCGCCTGCTTTCGCCGTAAAAGTTGTCATGTTGCTAAGTGTCTATGGATGCGCGGAAAAGGCGCGAATTCTATCGGAAAACCCGGTAAAAAAAAGCGCGGCTCGCTTGTAGCCGCGCCTGAATCCACCATTGGAGGAGGGTGGAGGAGACGACGGCATTATGGAGCCGTTTTTGCTGCGTTGCAACCAAGAATATCTCACTGTTAAATAAGGAATTTTTTATGGAAGCGACGATTCGATGGGGGAGCGGCATGACGTTCATCGCGGAGACTGGCAGCGGTCACGTCCTCGCCATGGATGGGGCGCCGGAAGCCGGCGGCCGCAATCTGGCGCCGCGGCCCATGGAAACGGTGCTCGCCGGAAGCGGCGGGTGCACGGCCTTCGATGTGGTGGTGATCCTGAAGAAAAGCGGCCAGGAGATCACCGGCTGCGAAGTGAAGATGAGCGCCGAGCGCGCCGCCGTCGATCCGAAGGTCTTCACGAAGATCCACATGCATTTCGTCGTGACCGGCAGGAGCCTCAAGCGCAACTTGGTGGAGCATGCGATCCGCCTGTCGCGCGAGAAGTATTGCTCCGCCACCGCGATGCTCGCCAAGACCGCCGAGGTCACCACGGACTTCGAGATCGCGGAAGGCTAGTCCCGGAACGGCTCGCTGAGCCGCCGGTACTCCTCGCGCCATTCCTCCGCGTAGTCGCAGTTCCGGTAGTCCGCGAAGTACGGGCCGCCGCGGGTGAAGTGGACGATCTTCGCGGCCGGGTTGTACTTGTACTCGCCGACCAGCCAGTTCCACTCGATCGGCAGCTCCCCGATCTGCGCGTCGTCCACCCAGTTGAAGCGGTGCAGGTCGAGCCCGCTCGCCGAGTTGACGTAGTCCCGCGTCAGCGCGGTGCATCGACGGCCATTCATGAGCATCACGCTCGACCAGTTCTTCCTCGGGTAGACGGTCTGGACCTGGTTCAGGAACTTCCGCGCCGGCGACGGGGTGTAATCGTGCTTGCAGACCAGGACCGCCTTCTCGGACTGCCGGTCGATCTCGGCAACGAGGCCTGCCACATCGGCACGGCAGAGCATGTCGCAATCCATGAACATCGACCAGCCTTCGTACTGCGAGAGCGCGGGGACGAGAAACCGGCTCAAGCTGAACTCGGTCGACTCCGTCGGCCCTCTCGGCCGCGAATACAGCGCGCCCAGCAGCGATTGCTTCACCGGCGAGATGGAGACCGGAATCGACGCATGACGAAGGACCGAATGGACCAGCGTGTGGTACGCCACCGGCTCTTTCGAGTCATAGCCGACGAAGATTCGCAGCACTGCTAGATCCGGTACGACACCGTCGTCATCACCTTCGCGGCGGCCCGCATGGCCGCCTGGATCGGAGGCGGCAGCGCCGCGGCGCCCAGGTCAACCGCGGTCTGGCGATGCCGCGCTTCGTCGTCGCGCATCGCTTCGACCACCGCGCGCGTGCGCCGGTCGTCGGCCGACAGCCGCTCGAGGTGGCCGTTCAGGTGCGCCTCGACCTGTCGTTCCGTTTCGGCGAGGAACGCCAGGTTCCACCGGTCGCCGAGCGCGCTCGCGACCAGGCCGAGCGCGAACGAGCCAGCGTACCAGGCAGGATTGAGCAGGCTTGTCCGGCCGCCGAGCTCCTCGATGCGCTCCGCGCACCACGCAAGGTGGTCGCGCTCTTCCCGTGCGGCCTCGAGCAGAGATTCCCGCGTTCGCGGCTCACGGGCGGCCAGCGATTGGCCCTCGTACAGGGCCTGCGCACACACCTCGCCGACGTGGTTGACGCGCATCAGCGCAGCGGCGCTCGCGCGCGCGTCTGCGCTCAGCGCAGGGAAATCCGGGACGTCGTGTGCCGGCGACGGCCGCGCGGCCTGGTGCACGCCGGCGACGGCGCGCAAGGCACGGTCGAAGCCGCCGATGAGCTCGTCGACGAAGGCCATGCGGAAAGACTAGCAGAAAAAAAACGGGCGCCCGAAGGCGCCCGTTCAGAGCTTGCTGACTGACTTCTGTTTCTTAGAACGCGTGACGGACCGTGAACGCCAGCAGCTTCGGATCTTCGCCAGCCGCCGGGGTCGAGTTCGCGCTGCCGAGAGCGGCCGCGTTGGTGAACAGGTTGTAGGCCGCGTTGGTCTTGTTGTCGATCGCGGCGTAGGTCACGCCGACGGAAGTGCGCTTCGACAGGTCATAGACGTACGCGAACGCCCACATCTTGGCTTCGGTGTCGGTGATACCGGCCGCATTGGCCGCCTTGTCCTTGCCCGCCTTGGTGTAGTGGGCATAGACGTTGTGCGGACCCATCGACCAGCTCGCCGGGATCGTCCAGTTGCGGCGATCGGCGACTTGCGCCGTCACGCCGGCGGCAACGGCCTCGACTTCCGAGTCGTTGATCGCAGCGCCGATCTTGAACGCGCCCAGGCGGTAGTAGCCGTACAGCGAGAGGCTGTCCTGGTTGACTGCCGTCAGCGGAACGCCCGCCGCGCCGTCACCCTTGGCCTTCCAGAGGCTCGCGCCGACCTGGAACGGACCGGAGGTGAAGGACGGGTTGAAGTTCCACGCGTTGCCCTTGCGGCCGCCGGTGTTCAGGTCGCTCTCACCACCGAACGGGCTGGTCGAGTACGCGATCGTCGCGGCAAAGCCGCTGAAGTTCGGCGTGTCGTAGCGGATCACGTTCGGGGTACGCGTCGCGTTGGCGACCGCGCCGCCCAGCCACGTGTAGTCCATCAGCGAGACGGAAGCCGCCATCAGGGCGCCGGCCTTCGACGCGATGTCGTCCGGCTGCTTGCCGTAGTGCAGGTCGTGGCGGCCGAACGTCAGCGTGCCGAGGCTCGTGCTGCGCAGACCGACCCAGCTGTTGCCCGCCGCGACGTTGGTCTCGCCGGCGTCGTCCAGCTGCGGACGCACGTCGAGTTGCGCGATGCCGAACAGGCCGCCGCCGATGTCTTCGGTGATGCCGAAGATGATGCGCGACGAGTTGTCCGTCACGCGCCACTCGTTGTGGTTCAGGCCGGTACGCGCCGCGCCCGGGTTGCCGATCTTGATGTTGTCGACGCCGACCTTGAAGACGCCCGAGATCGTGACCGACGACTGCGCCATCGCGAGCGGCGAGAACATCGCGCCGGCAACGGCAACTGCAAGGAGTTTCTTCTGCATAAAAGGAATGCTCCCCTCTATTTGTCGTTTTGGCGGCTCGCGGTTGCGGACCGCCCCCAAAAACCCATTCCTCCGGGTTTGCGCAATTCTGCGGACCGTAGTGGTGTTCCGGCAACGGAAAGGGACGGTTTTGCTGGTTTTTTCGGCTCCATGTTGCGGAAGCGCAACAGAGGCGTCTGTCGCCGAACGTCGACCTCAAGCCGCTGATTAATTACGAAAAAATAGCGTCTCCAAGGCTTGCCCCGGGTCCGGCGCCCGCATAAAGGCTTCCCCGACGAGGAACGCGTTGACGCCCCGGGAGCGCATGCGGGCGACATCGGCCGGCGCGGCAATCCCGCTCTCGGTGACGACGATCCGGTCCGGCGGCACGCGCTCCAGCAGGCCGAGCGTGGTCTCGAGCCGCGTCTCGAACGTCCGCAAGTCGCGGTTGTTGATGCCGATGAGCGGCGTGCGCAGACGCAGCGCGCGCTCCAGCTCCGGCGCATCGTGCACTTCCACCAGGACCGCCATGCGGAGCTCTCGCGCCGCGCCCTCGAGCTCCTGCATCGCTTCGGTGGAGAGGCACGCGGCGATCAACAGGATGCAGTCCGCGCCGAGCGCGCGCGCTTCCTGCACCTGGTATGCGTCGACCATGAAATCCTTGCGCAGCGCCGGCAGCCCGCAAGCTCCGCGCGCGGCGACGAGATGGTCGGCGGCCCCCTGGAAGAAACGCTCGTCGGTGAGGACGGACAGGCAGGCCGCGCCGCCGCGCTCGTAGCTCGCCGCGATCGCGGCCGGATCGAAGTGCTCGCGCAGCAGGCCCTTCGACGGGCTCGCCTTCTTCACTTCCGCGATCACCGCGGCTCGGCCGGCGGCGATCTTCGCCCGCAGGGCGCCCGCGAAGTCCCGCGGCGCCGCAGCGGCGCGGCTGCGCCTTTCCATCTCGGAAGGCGCGACCCGCCGCTTCGCGGCGGCGATCTCCTCGCGCTTGGCTTCGAGGATGGTGTCGAGGATCGTCACTGGACGCTCTGGGTGAATGCGACGAACTCGTCGAGCTTCCGCTTCGCTTCGCCGCTGCCGATGACCTGCAGCGCGCGCTCGATGCCTTCTTTCAGGGAGGGCGCGACGCCGGCGACGTAGATCGCGGCGCCCGCATTCAGCGCCGCGATGCTGCGCGCCGGGCCGGGACGGTTGCCGAGGACGGCGAGGATCATGTCCCGGGATTCCTCCGCGCCCTGCACTTCGATGGCCCGGCGATCGTAGAGCTCCATGCCGAAGTCCGAGGGATGCACCCGATACTCGTCGATCTGGCCGTTCTTCAGCTCCCCGACGAGCGTCTCCCCCGAGATCGACAGCTCGTCGAGGCTGTCGAGGCCGTGCACCACCATCACGTGGCGCGAGCCCAGGCGCTGCAGCACGCGCACCTGGATGCCGACGAGATCGGGATGAAAGACGCCCATCACCTGGTTCTTCGCCGCCGCCGGATTGGTCAGGGGTCCGAGGATGTTGAAGATCGTGCGCACGCCGAGCTCCTTGCGCACCGGCGCGGCGTGCTTCATAGCGGAGTGGTGCGCGGGCGCGAACATGAAGCCGAGCCCGAGACGGTCGATGCACTGCCCGGTCTGCTGCGGCGTCAGGGTGATGCGCGCCCCCAGTGCCTCCAGCACCTCCGCGCTGCCGGAGGAGGACGAGACCGACCGTCCCATGTGCTTCGCGACCCGTGCCCCGGCGGCGGCCGCGACGAACGCCGCGCAGGTCGAGATGTTGAACGTGTGCGCCCCGTCCCCTCCGGTGCCGCAGGTATCGACGAGGTTGCGGTCGTCCTTGACTTCGACGTGGGTGGCGAGCTCGCGCATCACCTGCGCCGCCGCGGCGATCTCGCCGATCGTTTCCTTCTTCACGCGCAGGCCCATGATGAAGCCGGCGATCTGCGCCGGCGTCAGCTCGCCGCGCATGATCTGCCGCATGATGTGGAGCATCTCGTCGTGGAACACCTCGCGGTGCTCCACCGTGCGCTGGATCGCCTCGGCGATCGTGATCTGCTTCATGGCCCTGTCCTCCCCCTGGTTCCCTCGATGAAATTCTGCAGCATCCGGTGCCCGTGCTCGGTGAGCAGCGCTTCCGGATGGAACTGGACCCCTTCCACCGCCAGCTCGCGGTGGCGCAGGCCCATGATCTCGCCGTCCTCGGAGTGCGCCGTCGCCTCGAGGCACGCCGGAAGCGACGCTTTCTCGACCACGAGCGAGTGGTAGCGCGTGGCGACGAACTGATTCGGAACCCCCTCGAAAATCCCTTTCTCGTCGTGCCGCACCCGGGAGGTCTTGCCGTGCATGACCTGCCCGGCGCGCACCACCTTGCCGCCGAAAGCCTGGCCGATCGCCTGGTGCCCGAGGCAGACGCCGAGGATCGGGACCCGGCCGGCGAGCCGGCCGAGCAGCGCCAGGGTGATGCCGGCCTCGTTCGGCGTGCACGGCCCCGGGGACAGGACGACGTGCGAGGGGCGACGCGCCTCGACGCCCTCGACCGTGATCTCGTCGTTGCGGAATACGGAGACTTCGGCGCCGAGCTCACCCAGGTACTGCACCAGGTTGTAGGTAAAGGAGTCGTAGTTGTCGATCATGAGGATCATGCCGCCTCCTTGCGCCGCGGATGCTCGCGGGACGCGACTTCGGCGGCCGTGAGGAGCGCGCGCGCCTTGTGCTGCGTCTCGCGCCACTCGGCCTGCGGATCGGAATCCGCCACCACCCCGGCCGCGGCCTGCACGTGCAGCGTCGCGTCCTTCAGGACCGCGGTGCGGATCGCGATCGCGACATCCATGTCGCCGTTGAAGCCGAGGTAGCCCACCGCTCCGCTGTAGACCCCCCGCTTGACGGGCTCGAGCTCGTCGATGATCTCCATCGCGCGCACCTTCGGGGCGCCCGTGACCGTGCCGGCCGGGAAGCTCGCGCGCAGCACGTCGAGCGCATCGAGGCCCGGCGCGATGCGGCCTTCGACGTTCGACACGATGTGCATGACGTGCGAGTAGCGCTCGACCACCATCTTCTCGGTCACGCGCACGCTTCCCGTGGCGGCGACGCGGCCGACGTCGTTGCGGCCGAGGTCGATCAGCATCACGTGCTCGGCACGCTCCTTCGGATCGGCGAGCAGCTCCTCGGCGCGGGCCGCGTCCTCCTGCGGCGTCGCGCCTCGCGGGCGCGTCCCCGCGATCGGGCGCAGCGTCACGGTATCGCCGGAAAGGCGTACCAGGATCTCCGGCGAAGCGCCGATCACGTGGTGATCGCCGAAATCGAAGAAGTACATGTACGGCGACGGGTTGACGCCGCGCAGCGCGCGGTACAGGCCGATCGGGGGGCCCTCGTAGGGCCGCGACGTGCGCTGCGAAATCTGAACCTGCATGCAGTCGCCGGCGAAGATGTACTCCTTCGCACGCTGCACTGCTTCGACGAAGCCCTCTTCGGTGAACGTCCGCCGCAGCGCCACGGCCTCGCCGTCCCCGTCGGCGGGCTGGACGACGGCGAGCGAGTCGGGGATCGGCGCCGAAAGCCGCGAGAGCAGCCGCGCGACGCGCTCCCGGGCGCGGGCATACCCGTCCGGCTGCCCGGCATCCGCATAGACGACGACGTAAAGCTTGCCCAGGACGTTGTCGACCACGGCGAGCTCGTCGGAGACGAGGAGCAGCACGTCGGGGGTGCCGACCGGATCGGGCTTCGCGCGCCGCAGCGCGCGCGGCTCGACATGCTGCACGCACTCGTAGCCGAAGTAGCCGACGAGGCCGCCGCCGAAGCGCAGGCCCGCCGGCAGGGGCGCGACGCGGTGGCGCTTCAGCCAGTCGCGCGCGTACTGGAACGGATCCGCATCGTCGAGCTGCTCGAGACACACGTCCGTGCCGCGCGCATCGCGCAGCAGCCGCCGGAGCTTGCGGCCGCGTGCCTCGATGCGCTCCGCGCACGCGAGGCCGATGAAGGAGTAGCGCCCGAAGCGCTCGCCGCCGACGACGGATTCGAGGAGGTAGGAGAACGGGCCCGCATTGGGACCTGAGGCCAGCTTGAGATAGACGGCGAGCGGAGTGTAGAGGTCGGCGCGGGCCTCGGCGATGACGGGGATGCGCGTATAGCCTTGCGCGGCAAGCCGTTTGAAATCGTGCTCGGTCATGAATGGATCGCCTTCACTTGCACTGCGGGTACTGCGGGATTGGAACTACACCTGCGGCCTCGGGGAAACGCGCCGCCGAGCCGCCCGGAGCGCGCGAGTGGTCAGCGGCGCCAGGGGCGCCAGCAGAGGGGTGCGGAAGTGAGGGAGGCAGTCACGACGAGAAAAACTATATCACGCCAGCCTGGCGCGCATCTCGCGGATCACGGCGGCGTAGTCCCCGGCGCCGAAGATGGCCGACCCGGCGACGAAGGTATCGGCGCCCGCTCGCGCGACCTCGGCGATGTTGTCCGCCTTGATGCCGCCGTCGACCTCGAGCCAGATGTCCTTTCCCGTGGCGGCGATCCGCCGGCGCGCCTCGGCGATCTTCGGCAGCACGCCGCGGATGAACTGCTGCCCCCCGAAGCCGGGGTTGACCGACATGAGGAGCACGAGGTCGAGCTTTTCCAGCGTGTGGTCGAGGTAGTGCAGCGGCGTGGCGGGGTTGAAGACGAGCCCCGCCTTGCAGCCGTTCTCCTTGATCAGCGCGAGGGTGCGGTCGACGTGCTCAGAGGCCTCGGGGTGGAAGCTGATGATGTTCGCCCCGGCCTTCGCGAACTCGGGAATGATCCGGTCCACGGGCTTCACCATCAGGTGCACGTCGATCGGGACCTGGACGTGCGGGCGCACGGCCGCGCACACCAGGGGGCCGACGGTGAGGTTCGGCACGTAGTGGTTGTCCATCACGTCGAAATGGATGACGTCGGCGCCCGCGGCGACGACCGCGCGCACCTCTTCGCCCAGGCGGGCGAAGTCGGCGGACAGGATGCTCGGCGCGATGCGGTGCTTCACCGCGCGGAGTTTACAATGCACGCATGCCCGAGGAAAAAAAGGCCCACGCCGTCGCGGTCAGCGCGCAGACGCAGTTCCTGCCGGACCAGTCGGACGAGGCCGCGAGCCGCTACGTGTTCGCCTACACGATCACGCTGCGCAACGAGGGCACCGTCGCCGCGCAGCTCGTCAGCCGCCACTGGATCATCACCGACGCGCAGGGACTCGTGCAGGAAGTGCGCGGCCTCGGCGTGGTGGGCTCGCAGCCCACCCTGCAGCCCGGCGAGAGCTTCGAGTACACCAGCGGCGCCGCCATCGCCACGGCCGTCGGGACGATGCGCGGCAGCTACCAGATGCTGGCGCAGGACGGGACCCGCTTCGAGGCGCCGATTCCGGAGTTCACGCTCTCCGTGCCGCGTGTCCTCCACTAGGTCCTGCACTAGGGCTTGTCTTCCGGCGGCTTCTTCTTCGCAGGCCAGGTGAACCAGATGATGAAGGCGGCCAGGCCGAGCGCGAAGATCATTTCCAGGATCACGACCCACATCGCCTGGATTCTACTGGCCGCGTGCGCGCAGCCCCCGGCGCCGCATCCTCATGGCATGGGCGGGATGGGCGCCTGCCCCGCGATGAAGCCGTGCCCCGCCTGCCCGGCCTGCCCGCCGCTCAAGCCGCCTGCGGAAACCGCGCGCTATCTCGAATCGTCGTTCGATGCGCTGCCCGGGTGGGGCACGGCGATGCTCGAGCCGAGCCTGCGCGCGTTCCTGGGCAGCTGCCCGCGCTCCGGAGCGCTTGCGACCGCATGCACCCTGGCGCGTACCGTGCCGCCCGGAGACGAGGCGGCGGCGCGCCGCTTCTTCGAAGAGACCTTCGCGGCTTACGCGCTGACCACGGGAGAAGGCGTCGATACCGGGCTGGTGACCGGCTACTACGAGCCGATCATCGAGGGCAGCCGCACGCGCAGCGCCCAGCATCGCTATCCGGTGTTCGGCGTGCCGGACGACCTCGTCGTCGTCGACCTCGCGAGCGTCAATCCCGACGTGCGCAACATGCGCCTGCGCGGGCGCCTCGAAGGGCGGCGGCTCGTTCCCTACTCGTCGCGCGCCGAGATCGACGCCAAGGGCGAGGGATTTCCGGCACCGATCCTCGCCTGGGTAGCGGATCCCGTCGAGCTCTTCTTCCTGCAGATCCAGGGCTCCGGCCAGGTGCGCCTCGAGAACGGCGAGCGCCTGCGGCTCGGCTACGCGGACCAGAACGGCCACCCCTTCCGCTCGCTGGGCCGCTGGCTCGTCGAGCGCGGCGAGCTCACGCTCGACCAGGCGTCGATGCAGGGCATCAAGGCCTGGGCCGCGGCGAACCCCGCGAAGCTCCAGGAAGCGCTCAACCAGAACCCGAGCTACGTGTTCTTCCGCGACATGCCGCCTTCGGGCTCGCCGGTCGGCGCGCTCGGCGTGCCGCTCACCCCCGGCTTCAGCATCGCGGTGGACCGGCGCTTCGTCCCGCTCGGCGCGCCGGTGTATCTCGCGACCACCTATCCGCTCTCGGAGGAGCGGCTCGAGCGCCTGATGGCCGCGCAGGACACCGGCGGCGCCATCCGGGGCGCGGTGCGCGCCGATTTCTACTGGGGAACCGGGCCGGAAGCGGGAGCCTTTGCCGGGCGCATGCGCCAGCAGGGAAGGATGTGGCTGCTCTGGCCGCGCGGCGAGGCGTTGCCGAAGACCGACTGACCGCTACTGCTTCTTCGCCTGGTTCAGCAGGTCGCTGAGGTCTTCGGCCGCGAGCATGCCGGCGACACGCTCGCCGTTGGCGAGGAAGAAGGTCGGCGTGCTGTTGACGCCGAGCGCGCGCCCGGCCTGCAGGGTCTTCTCGACGGGATTGGCGCAGTTCGGCGCCGCTTCCGGAACCTTGGGCCGCGGGCCCGCGGCGAGCTCGAGCCATGCCTTCGCGCGGTCCGGCGAGCACCACACGGCGACCGAGTGGTCCTTGTTCGCCGGACGGATCACCGGATACATGAAGACGTAGAGCGTGAGGTTGTCGACCTTGGCGAGCTCGCGCTCGAACTGCCGGCACGCGGGGCAGTACGGGTCCGAGAACATCGCCATCACGCGCGAGCCGTTGCCGCGCTGGATCTTCACCGCGAGGTCGAGCGGCAGGGCCTCGAAGCGGATCGCGTTCAGCTTGCGCAGGCGCTCCTCCGTGAGGTCGCGGTCGCTGCGCAGGTCGAAGATCTTGCCCTGGATCACGTACGCGCCGGCCGCATCCACGTACAGGAGCTGCAGGCCTTCCTGCGCGCGCACCCGGACCTCGAACAGGCCCGGCACCGGCGCCGGCTGCACGCCCTCGATCCTCGCGCCACCGAGCTTCGGCTCGAGGGCGCGGCGGATCTGCGCCTCGTTGGCGAAGGCGCCCGCGGCGTGCAGCAGCAGGGCGAGCAGGGCGAAGATGCGGATCATGGGTTCTCCGGAGCGCTCAGCGCATCGCGTGGCGCATGAGCAGGTTCTTTAGGACCGGCACCCGGCCGGCGAGGTTCAATCCGAGGTTGCGCAGGCTCGCGGCCGGCGCGGCTCGCGACCCGAACAGCCGGTACAGGCCATCGACCATCCAGTCCATGGCGAGTATAGGCTCCGCTCGCGCGCGCTCATAGCGGCGCAGCAATGCGGGATCGCCCGGGTCGCGCCCGGGGAAGCGGGCGACGAGCACTTCGGCGAGCGCGCGGGCATCCTGCAGGCCGAGGTTCAGCCCCTGGCCGGCGAGCGGATGGATCACGTGCGCGGCATCGCCCACCAGGGCCACGCGCGGCGCAACGAGGCGGCGGGCTGCGAGCCGGCGCAGTGGATAGCTGCGTGGCGCCGTGTCGGGCGACAGCTCGCCGAGCAGGCCGAAGCTCGCGCGCTTCACTGCCTCGGCCAGGGCCGCGGGGTCCATCGCGAGCACGCGCTCGGCTTGTGCGTCCGGCAGCGACCAGATCATCGATACCCTGTCTTGCGGCAGCGGCAGCAGCGCGAGCACCGGCCCGCCCTGGAACCACTGGTACGCGGTATTGCGATGCCCGCCCGCGGCGCGGAAGTTCGCGACCACGGCGAGCTGGCCGTACTCCGCTTCGCGTGCCTCGATCCCCGCCGCATCGCGAACGAGGGACCGCGCGCCGTCGGCGCCGACCAGCAATCTGCCTTGCAGGACCTTGCCGCCGCCGATCCTGACATCGACGCGGTCCTCGCGCACTGCCACGTCCTCGATCGCGGATGCGACCAGCTCGACGTGCTCCGCGGCGCGCGCCGCGGCCCAGGCTGCCGCCTGGAGCGCCGCGTCCTCCACGGTCCAGGCGAGCTCGGGAACGCCTGCGCGATATGCGTCGAAGCGGATCCCGGCGTCCGGCCGGTCGCCGAAGACATGCATCGCATGCACCGGGCTGATCCGCTCCGCGGGAAGCGCCTGCCAGACCCGGAGCTCGCGCAGGAAGGCGGCATTGCCGGGGCTTAGCGCATAGACGCGTGCGTCGAAAGCATCGGTGGCCGGGACCGGTGGCGCGGCCTTCGACACCACCGCGACCCGGACGCCCCGGAGGGCGCGCGCGAGTACCAGCCCGACCGGACCGCCTCCTGCAATGATGACGTCGTATTCCACGCGATTCGGGGGCGCTGCGGCAGGGTTTATAATCCCGCCCTCGTTCGTTCCAACGTGGCGAATTAGCTCAGCTGGTTAGAGCAGCGGAATCATAATCCGTGTGTCCGGGGTTCGAGTCCCT
>DASZQH010000134.1:0-4288 GCA_035549805.1 Burkholderiales bacterium | reverse complement strand
GACGACGAACAGCGTCTCCACCGGCTTCACCGCGGCGTGCAGCGCGGCGATCTCCTGCATCATCGCCTCGTCGACGGCGAGGCGGCCCGCGGTGTCGACGATCAGGACGTCGAGGTAGTGCGTGCGGGCGTAGTCGACCGCGCGGCGGGCGATATCCACCGGGTTTTCATTCGTGCTTGATTCAATGAAGACCGCGTCCACCTGGCCGGCGACGGTCTTCAGCTGCTGGATCGCGGCGGGGCGATAGACGTCCGTCGAAACCAGCCCCACTTTCTTTTTTTCCTTCTTCAGATGCAATGCAAGCTTGGCGCTCGTGGTGGTTTTCCCCGAGCCCTGCAGGCCGGCCATGAGGATCACCGCCGGCGGCTGCGCCGCGAGGTCGAGGCCGACGTTCGCCTCGCCCATCAGCGCCGCGAGCTCGCGGTGCACCACGCCCACCAGCGCCTGGCCCGGCGTGAGGCTGCCGACGACTTCCTCGCCGAGCGCCTTGGCGCGCACCGCCTCGATGAAGTGCTTCACCACCGGCAGCGCGACGTCGGCCTCGAGGAGCGCGACGCGGACCTCGCGCAGCGCCTCCTGGATGTTCGCTTCGGTGAGACGGGCTTCGCCGCGGATGCGCTTGGCGATCTTCGCCAGCCGCGCCGTGAGGTTGTCGAGCATGGGATAAAATCCTGAGGTGCCGGACATTGTAGTTCACCTCGTCGCCTCGGCCGCGTACCTCGGCCTGGCCTGGCACTTCCTGAACACCCGATGGCGCCGCCATGCGTCGGCCGCCGGCACGGCCGCGCAACCCGGCCTCGCGGCGTGGGAACGCGCCGCGCTCCTCGCGCCGCTCGCGCTGCACGGCTGGACGATCTACCAGAGCCTCTTCGCTTCCTCCGAGCTGCGCCTGGGGTTCGCGCTCGCGCTCTCGGCGACGTTGTGGCTCGGCGTCGCGCTCTACTGGCTGGAAAGCCTCTTCGTGCACCTGGACGGCCTCGAGCCGATGGTGCTGGCGGGGGCCGCGGTGGCGTGCGCCCTGCCGCCCGTCTTCCCCGGCCTGGTAAGCCCGCAGGGCTTCGGCAACGCGGCCTTCACGCTCCACGTCCTGCTCTTCGTGCTCGCCTACGGCGTGCTCACGATCGCGATCCTGCACGTCGCGCTGATGGCGTACCTGGAGCGCGACCTGCACTACTCGCGCCAGCCCGGCGCCGCACCGCTGCTGCGGCTGCCGACGCTGCCGCCGCTGCTGACGATGGAGCGGCTGCTCTTCCGCCTCATCCTGGTCTCGTTCCTCCTCATGACCGCGGCGCTCGTGCTCGGCGTCGCGGTGTCGGAAACCACTTTCGGCAGGCCGTTCCGCTTCGACCACAAGAACGTGTTCTCCCTGCTCGCATGGCTCACCCTCGCGATCCTGCTGGTCGGCCGGTTCTTCTACGGCTGGCGCGGCCGCACGGCGCTGAAGTGGACGATGGCGGCGTTCCTGTTCCTGATGCTCGCCTACGTCGGCCGCAGCTTCGTGCTCGAAGTGCTGCTCGGGCGGAGCTGACGCGTGGAAGCCCTGATCCTCCTCGGCCTGATCCTGCTGAACGGCGTGTTCGCGATGTCCGAGGTCGCGCTGCTCACGGCGCGCAAGCCGCGCCTCGAGGCGCTCGCGAAGCAGGGCGACCGCCTCGCCGCCGCCGCGGTGCGCCTCGCCGAGGATCCGACCAAGTTCCTCTCCACCATCCAGATCGGCATCACCTCGATCAGCATCATGAACGGGATCGTCGGCGAGGCGTTCTTCGCGGCGCAGGTCTCCTACTGGCTGCAGGACCAGTTCGGCCTGGAGGAGAAGACGGCGGGCATCGTCGCCACCGTGACGCTGGTCGTGGCGATCACCTACGCTTCCATCGTGGTCGGCGAGCTGGTGCCCAAGCGCCTGGGCCAGCACAACGCGATCGGCATCGCGCGCATCGTCGCCTGGCCGATGCTGTGGCTGGCGAAGCTCGCCGCCCCCTTCGTGCACCTGCTGTCGATCTCGACCAACGCGATCCTCAACCCGCTGCTCGCGCTCGCGCGCCTGCGGCGCGGCGAGTCCGACGCCGAGATCTCGCCCGAGGAGGTGCGCACGCTGCTCCTCGAGTACTCCAACCTCCTGCCGAAGAAGCACGTCTCGATCCTGACCAACCTGTTCGACGTCGGCGACGTGACGGTGCAGGACATCATGATCCCGCGCGCGAAGATCGAGGCGATCGCGCTCGACGAGCCGATGGAGACGATCCAGCACCAGCTCGCGACGAGCTACCACATGCGCCTGCCTGTGTTCCGCGACGCGATGGGCGAGGTGCTGGGCATCCTGCACCTGCGCAAGGTGCTCGCGGCGCTGCACGCCGGCGTGCTCGACAAGGCGACGATCGAGTCGCTGCTGGTCGAGCCCTACTTCGTGCCGGCGGCCACCCCGGTGCTCGCGCAGATGCAGTACTTCCAGGAGCACAAGGAGCGCATCGCGCTGGTGGTCGACGAGTACGGCGAGCTGATGGGCCTCGTGACGCTCGAGGACATCATCGAGGAGATCATCGGCAAGTTCACCACCTCGCTGCCCTCGGCCAGCGCCGCGCTGCACTGGGACGAGGCCGGCACGGCGAGCGCCGACGGCACCACCCCGGTCCGCGAGTTGAACCGCGCCCTGGGGCTGTCGCTGCCGACCGACGGCCCCAAGACCCTGAACGGCCTCATCGTCGAGCACCTCCAGGACATCCCCGAAGCCGACGTTTCCATCAAGATCAACAACGTGCCGATGGAGATCCTCCACGCCCAGGGTCGCACGGTGAAGACGGTGCGCATCTTCCGACCCCCGGAACAGGTAGAAAATACAGAGGCCTCAGAAGCTTAGGCGAGGAAGTTAAGCCTTTACAGACGATGCCGGCCGGCGCTATGCTCCCGGCAGCCTAAATAGGAGTTTCAGGGGAGTCGCATGGCAACGGCAGCAGCAGCGAAAGGCCCGAAGGACTTCACGTTCTCTTGGGAGGGGAAGGACAAGTCGGGCAAGGTGGTGCGCGGCGAGATGAAGGCGCCGGGCGACGCCGTTGTCAACGCGACGCTGCGCCGCCAGGGCATCCTCGTCACCAAGGTCAAGAAGCAGCGCGTCGGCCGCGGCGGCAAGGTGGGCGAGAAGGACCTCGCGCTCTTCACCCGCCAGCTCGCGACGATGATGAAGGCCGGCGTGCCGCTGCTGCAGTCGTTCGACATCGTGGCGAAGGGCGCGCCGAATCCCGCGGTCGCGCGGCTGCTCACCGACATCAAGACGGAAGTCGAGACGGGCGCTTCGCTCGCCGCGGCGTTCCGCAAGTACCCGCTTTACTTCGACGCGCTGTACTGCAACCTGATCGCCGCGGGCGAGCAGGCCGGCATTCTCGAGACGCTGCTCGACCGCCTCGCGACGTACAAGGAGAAGATCCTCGCCATCAAGTCGAAGATCAAGTCCGCCCTCTTCTACCCGGTGGCGATCATCGCGGTGGCGTTCATCATCACGGCGGTGATCATGATCTTCGTGATCCCGGCGTTCAAGTCGGTGTTCGCGAGCTTCGGCGCCGACCTGCCCGGCCCCACACTCGTCGTGATGGCGATCTCGGAATACTTCGTCGAGTACTGGTGGCTGATCTTCGGCGTCATCGGCGGCAGCGTCTACGGCTTCCTCGAGGCCTGGAAGCGCTCGCTCTCGGTACAGATCTTCATGGACCGGCTGGCGCTGCGCCTGCCGGTCTTCGGCGACGTGATCCGCAAGTCCACCATCGCACGCTGGACGCGCACCCTCTCGACGATGTTCGCCGCCGGCGTGCCGCTCGTCGAGGCGCTCGACTCGGTCGGCGGCGCGGCCGGCAACTACGTCTACGCCGTGGCGACCAAGCAGATCCAGAGCGAGGTCTCCACCGGCACTGCGCTCACCGCCTCCATGCAGGCGGCCCAGGTGTTTCCCTCGATGGTGATCCAGATGGTGCAGATCGGCGAGGAGACCGGCGCGCTGGACAGCATGCTCAGCAAGGTCGCCGACTTCTACGAGGCCGAGGTCGACGACGCGGTGGAGGCCCTCTCCTCCCTGATGGAGCCGATGATCATGGTGGTGCTGGGCACCCTCATCGGCGGCATGGTCGTCGCCATGTACCTGCCGATCTTCAAGCTCGGCGGGGCGGTCTAGCGGATGTCGTTCGCCGGCTGGCTATTCCAGCCAGCCGCCTTCCCGTGGGTCGCGCTGGCCTTCGGGCTGTGCATCGGCTCGTTCCTCAACGTCGTCATCCATCGCCTGCCGAAGATGATGGAGCGCGAGTGG
>DASZQH010000133.1:0-2699 GCA_035549805.1 Burkholderiales bacterium | reverse complement strand
GCGACGCGCGAGAGGTGGAGCGCAAGAAGGTCGGACTGCACAAGGCGAGGCGGCGCAAGCAGTTCTCGAAGCGTTAAGCGAAGGGAAGCTTCCAGCTTCAGGTTCGAAAGCCGCCGCAAGGCGGCTTTTGCTTTTCGGAGGTACGGTGATCAAGGTCGGCATCGTCGGTGGCACGGGGTACACGGGAGTCGAGCTCCTGCGGCTGCTCGCGCATCATCCGCAGGCCGAGCTGCGAGCGATCACTTCGCGCAAGGAAGCCGGCAGCCAGGTGGCGGCCATGTTTCCGAGCCTGCGCGGCAAGGTCGATCTCGCGTTCACGGAGCCGAATGCAAAAGCCCTGGCGGGCTGCGACGTGGTCTTCTTCGCCACGCCGCACGGCGTCGCGATGGCGGAAGCGCGCGCCCTCCTGGACGCTGGGGTCAAGGTGATTGACCTCTCGGCCGACTTCCGCCTGCAGGATCTCGACGAGTTCGAGCGCTTCTACAAGATGAAGCACACCGCACCGGACCTGGTGCGCGAAGCGGTCTACGGCCTGTGCGAGCTGCACCGGGAGAAGATCCGCGCGGCTCGCCTGGTCGCCAATCCCGGCTGCTATCCGACCGCGATGCAGCTCGCGTTCCTGCCGCTTCTCGAAGCCGGCTGCGTCGACGCCGGGCATCTCATCGCCGACGCGAAGTCCGGCGTGAGCGGCGCGGGACGCAAGGCCGAGCTGGGGCTCGTGTTCTCCGAAGCCTCCGACAATTTCGCCGCCTACAAGGTCGACGGGCATCGCCACTGGCCCGAGACGCGCGCGCAGCTCGCCGGCGTGGCGAAAGGCGACGTCGGCCTCGTCTTCACTCCGCACCTGCTGCCGATCATCCGCGGCATCCACGTCACGGCGTACGCACGCATCACGAGGGAGACGGATTTCCAGGCGTTGTTCGAGAAGCGCTACGCAGGCGAGCCGTTTGTCGACGTGATGCCGGCGGGAAGCCATCCCGACACGCGTTCCGTACGCGCCGCCAACATGTGCCGTCTCGCCGTGCACCGGCCTCCGGAAGGGCGCCGCTCCGACACCCTGGTCGTGCTGTCGGTCATCGACAACCTGACGAAGGGCGCCTCGGGCCAGGCGGTGCAGAACATGAACCTCATGTTCGGACTCCCCGAAACTACGGGCCTGGAGCACGTGCCCGTGGTGCCGTAGGCGACGCGATGGCCGGCCGGCTCTGGAAGCTGCGCCAGCGCTTCGGCATCGCCGCGCCGCGGGTCGCCGTCCACTCGCACATCCCTTGGTACTGGCGGTGGGTGGGCGTGGCGGTCCTGCTGGGCATCTCCGCCGCGTCGGCGGCTTGGATCTATGATGCGGGCCGCCGTTTCGCGGGCTTCGAGCGCGGCGAAGTGCAAGGCGAATTGCGCGGCGTGCAGGCGCAGCTCGACGAGGCGCGCGCGGAGCTCGAGCGGCTGCGTGCCGTGGCGGCGGCCGCCGACAGCCGGCTGTCGATCGAGCGGACTGCACAGCAGAGCCTCGCCGAGCAGATCCGCGCGCTCGAGAAGGACAACGCGCGGCTCAAGGAGGAGCTCGCCACGTTCGAGAGCATGCTCCAGTCGGAAGCCCGCACCGCCAATACGGTCTCTGTGTACCGGCTCAAGGTGGAGCCGGACGTGCTGCCCGGGGAGTACCGCTATCGGCTCCTCCTGCTCACGCCGACGTCGCGCCAGCAGCGCGAGTTCCACGGCCGGCTCGAGCTGGTCGTCAACCTGACTGAAGGGGGGCGCAGTGCTATGATGAGCTTCCCTGAACCCGGGGATGCCGGGGCGGGCGCTTTCAAGCTTGGATTCAAGTACTTCCAGAGGGTCGAAGGGATCTTCCGGGTGAGTCCGAAAGCGAAGGTAGAAAGCGTGCAGGTGCGGGTTTACGAAGGCAGCGCCACGCAACCGCGCGCAACGCATTCCGTGACGTTGGGGTAGCAGGGGGAAGGGAGAGGGAGCAATGTTCAGCAAGTCGAGCAAGCCGCAGAACAGGATCGACAGCCTCATCGGCGCCACGACGCGCATCGAAGGCAACGTGATCTTCACGGGCGGGCTGCGGGTGGACGGGTTCGTGCGCGGCAACGTGGCGTGCGTCGCCGACCAGCCAGGCACTCTGGTGGTCTCCTCCGAGGCGCGCATTGACGGCGAGGTGCAGGCCGCGCATATCGTCGTGAACGGCACCATCAACGGGCCGGTCCACGCCACGGAGACTCTCGAACTCCAGGCGAGCTCCCGGGTCAAAGGGGACGTGCACTACAAGAGCATCGAGATCCAGCAGGGCGCCGTGGTCGAAGGGCGCTTGGTGCATCGCGGTGCCGAAGCGAAGGGCGTCGAGCTGAAGCTCGCGTCCGGCGGGTAAACAGGAGCCAACGATGAACGCAGTCACGGAAATGCCGGTGCCGCTGGTCTTCACGGACAACGCGGCGAACAAGGTCAAGAACCTGATCGAGGAAGAAGGCAACCCGGAGCTGAAGCTCCGCGTCTTCGTGACCGGTGGCGGCTGCTCCGGATTCCAGTACGGCTTCACCTTCGACGAGGTGCAGAACGAAGACGACGCGATCATGCAGAAGAACGGCGTGACGCTGCTCATCGACCCGATGAGCTACCAGTACCTCACCGGCGCCGAGATCGACTACCAGGAAGGCCTGGAGGGCGCGCAATTCGTCATCAAGAACCCCAACGCGCAGAGC
>DASZQH010000132.1:0-1855 GCA_035549805.1 Burkholderiales bacterium | reverse complement strand
CCCTGGAAGTCATGAACGCGAAGATCCGCTTCGGGACGAAGGCCGCGACGCTCACCGCGCTGCAGCGCGTGGTGACGCACGCGGCGATCTGCGAGTGCTGCATCTTCACGGTGCGCGAGTGGCGCGAGCGGCGCGGCGCGGTGCTCGAGCGCATCCGTGCGCAGTTCGCGCCGCAGCCGATCATCGTGCGCAGCAGCGCGCTCAACGAGGACGGCGAAGCGCAGAGCATGGCGGGCGCCTACCACTCGGTGAAGGACGTCGACAGCGCCTCCGAGACCGCGATCGACGCGGCGGTGCGCACCGTCATCGACTCCTACGGCGAAGGCCACCCGGACGGCAACGAGATCCTGGTGCAGCCGATGATCGCCGACGTCTCCATGAGCGGCGTCGTCTTCAGCCACGACCTGAACACCGGCGCGCCCTACTACGTCGTGAACTACGACGACGAGACCGGCCTCACGGACACTGTCACCTCCGGGACTACGGACACCAGCCGCACGCTGCTCATCCACCGCGGCCACGTCGACCGCCTCGAGTCGCCGCGCTTCCGCGCGCTGCTGCGCGCGGTGCAGGAGATCGAGGGCCTCACCGACCTGCCCGGCGTCGACCTCGAGTTCGCGGTGACGCGCGACGAGAAGATCTACCTCTTCCAGGTGCGCCGCATGGCGGTGAGCCGCAACTGGAACCGCGACGTCGCGCAGCACATCGACGCGGCGCTCGACGAGATCCAGCGCTTCCTCGACGGCCGCTTCCGCCCAGTCGCGGGCGTGCTCGGCAACACCAGCCTCTTCGGCGAGATGCCGGACTGGAACCCGGCCGAGATGATCGGCACCGTGCCGCGCCCGCTCGCCCAGTCGCTCTACGAGACGCTCATCACCGACTCCACCTGGGCCGAGGCGCGCGCCGAGATGGGCTACCGCGACCTCACCGGCCGCCCGCTCATGGCGAGCCTCGGCGGGCGCGTCTACATCGATGTGCGCGAGAGCTTCAACTCCTTCCTCCCGGCGGACCTGCCCGACGCGATCGGCGACAAGCTCGTCACCGCCTGGCTCGAGCGCCTGCGCAACCGCCCGGAGCTGCACGACAAGGTCGAGTTCGAGGTCGCGGTGACCTGCTACGCGCTCGACTTCGACGAGCGCGTCGCGCCCGCGAAGGACGCGCTGGCCGCCGGCGAGCTGGCGGCCTTCCGCGACGCGGCGCGCCGCCTCACCGACGCGATCGTCAACGGGCGCGCGAGCGGCGCCGAGCAGAACCGGCGCGTCGCGGGCCTCGACGAGCGCCGCCGGCGCCTGCTCGCCACCCCCGGCCGGGACAAGCTCGCCGTGGTGCGCGAGCTGCTGCGCGACTGCCGGGAGAACGGCACGCGCCCCTTCTCCATCATGGCGCGGCGCGGCTTCATCGCCGAGACGCTGCTGCGCTCGCTCGAGTCGCGCGGCGTGCTGCCGGCCGCCACGCTCGCCGCCTTCCGCGCCTCGGTGCCGACGGTGCTGTCGGAGTTCCTGCATTCGATGCAGGCCTGCCAGCGCGGCGACGCGAGCTGGGACGACTTCATGCAGGCCTACGGGCACCTGCGCCCCGGCACCTACGACATCCTCGCCAGCCGCTACGACCAGCACGACGAGCTGCGCCAGCTGCGCCTGCAGGGCGAGGCGCCGGCGGGGCACGCCCCCGCCCCCTTCGCGCTCGACGCCGCGCAGGAGAAGGCCGTGAACGAGGCGCTGCGCGCCGCGGGCTTCACCTTCGACGCGCCGGCGATGCTCGCCTTCATGCGCGAGGCGATCGCCGGCCGCGAGTACGCGAAGCTCGTCTTCACGCGCAACGTCAGCGACGCGCTCGAGCTCGTCGCCGAGTGGGG
>DASZQH010000131.1:0-8929 GCA_035549805.1 Burkholderiales bacterium | reverse complement strand
GATCTTGAAGTAGACCGGCGGCGCCACCGGGCGCGCGTCGGGGCCGTAGAGCGTGAGCACCGCCTGCTGGATGATGTAGAGCAGCCCGATCGTCGCGACGATGGTGCTCTCCGGGTGGTAGTCGACCCGGCGCAGCACCAGGCCGTCGGCGGCGTAGGCGAGGGCGCCCACCACCAGCGGCGCGACGACGAGGGCGAAGACGAAGCCGCCGAGCGGGCTCTCGACGCGGCTCGCGCAGAACCACGCCAGCACCGCGCCGAGCATGAAGAACTCGCCATGCGCGACGTTGACGATGCGCATCACGCCGAACACGAGCGACAGCCCGAGCGCGGTCAGGGCGAGGACGAACGCCCCGACCGTGCCCTCCAGGAGGGCGAGGAAAAGATGCGGCCCGAAACTCAGGGCTTAGAACGACTGCTTGGTGTAATCCGCCTCGGGGTCGTAGAGGCTGTCCTCGATGCGGGTGCGGTGCACCGTCTTCAGCTTCTTGCCTTCCACGCGGGACACGTACTGGTGGCCGTAGCACTGGTGCAGCTGGCCGTTGAAGATCTTGCGGCCCTGCGGGTGCGCCGCGCCTTCCGGGAACTCCTTGACGCTCTCGAGGTACTCGATGAGCTTGCGGTAGTCCGCCGGGGTCGGATCCTTGTAGCCGCTCTTCTCGACCGCCTGCTTGATGACGTGCAGCGTCTCCCAGCAGCCGAACATATGGGAATACGTCGAGATGTCCTTCGGATCGTTGACGCTCGCGCCCGATTCGTTCACGCCGACGCGCTTGCGGAAGTCCTGGACGTGCGCCGGCGTGTTCGCCTCGGCGTAGCGCGGGAACGCCTCCCAGAAGTACGTGTTCTCGAGGTACTCGAGGCCGGGGCTGGCGAGGTTCACGCCTTCGAGCGAGTCGATGAAGCCGAAGATCTGCGGCCGGTTCTTGCCGAAGTGCTCGCCCATCTCCTTGACGAACGTGAGCACGCCCGGGCCGACCATCACGTGGTAGAGCACCTCGGTCTCCTTCGGCACGCGCGCGAAGTACTTGGTGAAGGAGCTCTCGGTGGGGGGGATGGCGAGGCGCTCGATCACCTGGCCGCCGTGCTTCTTCGCCGCCTGGGTGAAGAAGTCGCGGTGGTCGTAGCCGAACGCGTAGTCGGGATAGATCATCGTCACCTTCTTCCCGAGCTTGTCGAGCACCCAGGACGACATCGCGGTGACCTGCGCGCGCACGTCGGTGATGCCCGGCTGCAGCACGTAGCGGTTCATCTTCCCGGAGGCGACGTGGTAGCCCTCGCTCACCACGAAGTAGGGGATCTTCAGCTCGCCCGCGCGCGGCGCGGAGGCGATCACCACGTGCGAGAAGAGCGTGCCGTAGACGAAGTCGACCTTGTGCTGGCGCGCCAGCTTCTCGACCACCTCGGGGCCGCGCTTCGGGTCGGTGCCGTCGTCCTCCGCGACGATCTCCACCGGCCGGCCGGCAATGCCGCCCGCGTCGTTGATCGCCTTCACCGCGGCGGCGGTGGTGCGCTCGTACCAGCGCCCGTACACGGCGCCGATGCCGGTGCGGTGGACCTGGAAGCCGATGCGGATCGGCCGGTTGCCCTGCGCGAGGACCGAGGGAACGGCCGCGGCGCCGGCGATGGCGCCGAGGGTCTTGAGCGTTTGCCGCCTGGTGAAGTGGGACATGGTGACCTCCTTGTTTGAAATCATTCTATCTATCCGGCCACCGGCGTGGACAGCAGCCAGAGGCCGAGGACCGTATAGCCGATCATGAGCCCGGTCATGGGGACCTGGCTCACCAGCGCGGTGCGGGCGGCGCCGTGCCGGCGCAGCGCCAGGGCATGGGCGACGAAGACCGCCGCCACGTGGGCGGCCACGATGGCCGCCACCTGGACGTTCCAGATCACAGTGACGGAGGCATGGTCGGCCAGGAACGAGGTCCGGACGTGCAGGTCCCGGGTCCCGAACAGGTCCCAGCCGCGCTCCAGCGGGTCGCTGAAGGCCCGCAGGGCGTACTGGGCGTCGA
The DNA here is from genome assembly GCA_035549805.1 of Burkholderiales bacterium. Lineage (GTDB taxonomy): Bacteria > Pseudomonadota > Gammaproteobacteria > Burkholderiales > SG8-39 > SCGC-AG-212-J23. The sequence goes on along the minus strand of DASZQH010000131.1, from coordinate 6,918 downwards.
CCAGGAAGGCCGGGAAGTAGTGCGCGAAGTGGTAGCCGAACGCGATCGGGACGATCGACAGGACGTAGTACCCGTATCCCGCATCCCGGGACCCGATCAGTGCCGCGCCGAGCTTTCCCGTGATTCCATATCCGAGAACAAAAACAAGAAACGTACAAAGCAGACCCAGGGTATTGGGAAGCATGACGGCGGAGCGGCCGGGGTGCTCTAGGGGGTTCTCGCCGATCAGGCCGAGCCACCAGAAGGTGCGCGAAAGGCCGTCGAAGGAGACCGTCGCCAGCACGAGCAGGACGAAGGCGACCAGGCCGGCGGGCAGGACCTCGCCGGCCATCAGGCGGCGCCACGGCGGCGCCAGCCGCGAGACGGTCCGGAAGAAGACGGAGAACGCCTCGCCGTGCTCCAGCCAGGCCTTTCCGAAGGCCATCAAGGCGAGCGCGGTGAAAACGAAGTAGGCCGCGACGATCGAGGCGAGGATCGCCGGGTCCTGGGGGGCGGGGTAGATGAGCTCGAGCCACGCGAAGGCGAGGAACAGCGCGACGGCCGGCCAGTACCCGGCCTTCCAGGGTCGGCCTTCGCGCAGCGGCAGGACGCGCCAGGGGTGGAGGTGCCGCCAGAGGTCGCCCAGGAGCGCGTTGAGGAAGGTGAAGCCGACCCACCACAGCGTCCACACCGTGAGCGGCAGCGGATTGTCGAGCGGATCACGGCTGCCCGCCCATCCGCATGCCAGAAGCATCGCCAGGAAGAGGAAGGAAAAGATGCCGACGTAAGGAACGGGCTCGCGGTGCCTTGCCGTCCGAACGGAAATACGCAGAAGGCCGGAAGGCAGAAGTCCCATGACGACGAAGGAAAGCAGCACGGCGAGCGCGCCGCCGGTGAGGTACAGGCCCGTCGGCAACAGCATGACGAAGCCGCGCTCGCCGGTGTGCGCGAGCGCGGGGGCCGCGGCGCCGGTCAGCGCGACGCCGAGCGCGAGGCGACGCATTCAGGGAGTGTCAGGACCTGGCCCTGGAGGGCGAGATAGGCGGCTGTGACGAGACCGACGCGCTGCATGCGTTGCGCGACGGCGAGGCCGTTCGTCAGCGCCTTCAGTACTTCCTTTTCTGGAAGGGCAGGGACGTGGACGGTGACCGTCAGATCGCCGAGATCAGAATCTTCCTTGAGCGAGCGGGCGGGGCGGCGCTCGATGGCCGGGTGGTCGACGTTCACGGCATTGGCGATGAGCGTCGCCGCCGCGTCGGCCTGCGAGGCGGTCGGCGCGAGCACGGTCACCGCGTCGGCGATGCCGAGCGATTGGGAGCGGCCGCGCCAGCCGGAGGTGGCGATTCCGCGCACGGGGCTCGCGAAGGAGATCTCCGTGGTCGCATCGATGCCGGGATGGAGGAGGTCGTTGACGATGCCCGCACGCAGCGACGCGCCGGGCGACAGATGCACGGCGATGTCGCCGCCGTCGTTCACGAACGCCTTCTCCAGCTTCCTTCCCGCCAGGAGCGCGTCCAGCAGCTCCTCCGCCACGGCGCCCGCGACCGCTGCCATCGGCGTGATGAAGACGCCGCGATGCGGCCAGACGGCGGCGGCCATGCGCCGCGCGGTCCGGCCGGAGAAGAGGGGATAGGTCTCGCCGAGCGGCTCGCGCAGCCGCGGCAGCTCGGCGACGAGCTCGGCAAGGATGGTGTCGAATCTATTCTCGAGCTGCTGGTGCGCGAGCTCGACTTCGGACGGCTCGCCCCACGCGCGCACGACCACGTCGATCGGGCCGTGCTGGAGCCTCACGCCTTCCACGGCTCGTAGCGGACGGTCTGGGTCTTCAGGACCGACTCGAGCGGCACGACGTTCGCCATGTGCCCGCCCATCGCGGCGTACTCGTCGAGGCGCAGCGTGAACTCGATCGGCAGCACCAGGGCCGGGGTCGGCACGTAGCCGAAGGATTTGTCGGGCATCTTCAGCACGTCGACCATGACGGTGATGCCGCCGCCGGGCCACACGTAGACCGGCGCGCCCCCGCAGGTGACGCGCGTCAGCATCTCCTTCACCGACCGGGTGAGGCGGACCGGATTCTCCGTCACGCCGGCGCGCAGGCTGCCGCCGGCGCCGCCCATGAAGAGCACGCTGCAAAGCGCGGGCTCGCAGTTCTCCGCGATCCGGTCCACGACCGTGCGGACTGCTTCGGGCATCTTCTCTTTCCTGGGCACCAGGGAAGAATCCAGAACGAACCACTCGGCATCCTCGCCGGTCGTGGACACCATCAGGACGCGCATCCCCGGCCAGGCCGTCTTCGGGTCGATCTTCTCCACGATGGCGAGCGGGTCGGAGATGTTCGTCCCGCCCCAGCCCAGGCCCGGCTCGGCGACCTTGAAGTAGCGCCCGGGCGTGGACTTGCGCCCGCGCACGCGGATTCCCGCGGGGCGCATGTCGAGGAACCGCCCCGCCTGGTGCTCGGTGAGCACGCCCGTGATGTGGTCGTCGACCACGATCACCTCGTCGCAGTGGCCCTGCCACTGGCGCGCGAAGATGCCGATCGTGGCCGAGCCGCATCCCACGCGCATGCGCTCCTCCTGCTCGCCGTTCACGATCGGCGCGGCGCCCGCCTGCACGACCACCGTGGCGCCGCCGTCGATCTTCAGCTCCACCGCTTCCTTGTTCGAGAGCCTGAGCATCGCGTCGCAGGTGACGTTGCCTTCCTTCTTGCTGCCGCCGGTGAGGTGGCGCACGCCGCCGAGCGCGAGCATCTGCGAGCCATACTCGGCGGTGGTGACGTGGCCGACCTGCTCGCCGTCCACGCGCACCGCCGACTGCTCCGGCCCGAGGAAGCGGTCGGTGTCGATCTTCACCTTGAGGCCGCAGTAGCTGAAGATGCCCTCGGTGACCACGGTCACCATGTCCACGCCCTCGGCTTGCGAGGACACGATGAAGGGCGCGGGCTTGTAGTCGGGGTAGGTCGTGGTCGCGCCGATGCCGGTGACCATCGTCGAGATGAAGTTGCCCTTCCACGACTTGCCGTCGAGGAACGGCACCGCCTTGTCTGCGCGCTGCAGCACCACCAGCGGGTCGAGGCGCACCAGCTTGCCGTCCACGTTCGCGTAGCGGTCGCATGCGCCGGCCTGGCCGGTGCGGATGCGGCACAGCACGGGACACGCGTCGCAGCGGACGACGTCTTCTTCAGCCATGCTTCTTCAGCGCCGCGCGCAGCCGGTGGGGCAGGACCGGGACCTGGCGCATGCGCGCGCCGGTCGCGTTCTCGATGGCGCCCAGGATCGCGGGCGCGGTGGGGATCAGCCCGGGCTCGCCGACGCCTTTCGCGCCCGAGGGCCCGAGCGGCTCCGGATCCTCCACCAGCGTGCAGTGGATCTGCGGGATGTCGCCGATGGTCGGGATGAGGTAGTCGTGCAGGTTCTCGGTGCGGCCGGGGAGGTACTCCTCCATCAGCGCGAGGCCGAGGCCCTGCAGCACGCCGCCCTGGATCTGGCCCTCGACCTGGGTCGGGTTGATGGCGCGGCCGACGTCGTGCGCGGCGTGGATCTCGAGCACGCGGGTGGTGCCGAGCTCGACGTCCACCTCGACCACGGCGACCTGCGCCGCGAATGCATAGGACGCGTAGGGCACGCCCTGGCCGTTCGCGTCGAGGGGTTGCGTCGGCGGGTCGAAGTAGCCCTCGCCGGAGAGCTCGCCCTCCGGCGTCCAGCGGTGCGTGATGCCGTTCTTGCGGAAGACGAGGACGCCTTTCTCCACGCCGAGCTTGTACGCGCGGTCCTGCCATTCGCCTTCGGGCGCGCCGGCCGCCGCGAAGATCTTGCGGCGCAGATCCAGCGCGGCGAGCTCGGTCGCTTTCCCGGACACGAACGTCTGGCGCGACGCCGAGCTCTTGCCCGCGTCCGCCGTGCGGTCGGTGTCGCCCATGACGAGGTCGATCTGGTCCATCGGCACGCCGAGCGCATCGGCGCAGATCTGCGTGAGGATCGTGCTCACCCCCTGGCCGATCTCCGCAGCTCCGCTGTAGAGCGTGATCCTGCCATCGGGCGAAAGGCCGACGCGCATCGTCGAGGGATTCGACAGCGAGGTATTGCCGATCCCGTACCACATGCAGCCGATGCCGACGCCCCTGCGGAGAGGGGAAAGGGTCTTTGCCGCCTTCTGATTGAAGGTTCTCGATTGTGCGGAAAGCCGATCCCAGCGCGGCTTGAGGGCATCCAGGCAGGCCACGAGGCCGGCGGAGTGCTCGAGGCGCTGTCCCGTCGCGGTGACATCCCCCGCGCGCAGCGCGTTGCGGCGGCGGAACTCCAGGCGATCGATGCCGGTGCGGTCGGCGAGCTCGTCCATGAGCGCTTCGTGGGCGATGGCGCCCTGCGGCACGCCGAAGCCGCGGAAGGCGCCGGACGGGTGGCAGTGCGTGAAGTAGGCGCGGCCGCGGGCGAGCACGTGCGGCACCGCGTACGGTCCCGTCGCGTGGATCGGCACGCGCGTCGCCACCGTCGGCCCCCAGCTCGCGTAGGCGCCGGTATCGAAGATCGCGTCCATGTCCGCCGCGACGAGCTTGCCTGTCGCGTCGCAGCCGAACCGGGCGCGGATGCGCGCCGGATGGCGCTTCGTCGTCGAGGCCATGCTCTCCGGGCGCGTGTAGACGCAGGCGACGGTCTTGCCGGTGATCCACGCGGCGAGGGCGATCAGCGGCTGCACGGAGAGATCGAGCTTGCCGCCGAAGCCGCCGCCGCACGCCGTCGGGACGATACGCACCTGGTCGGGCCGCAGCTTGAGCACGATCGCGACCTCGTCGCGGTCCATGTAAGGCGTCTGCGTCGTCACATGGACTTCGATGCGATCGCCGGTCCGGCGCGCCCAGCCGGCCTCGGGCTCGATGTACGCGTGCTCGACGAAGGCGGTCTCGAACGTTCCTTCCGCCACCGCGGCGCACTCCTCGAACGCCCGCGCCGGGTTGCCGCGCGCCACCTTGCCGTCGAGGAGCAGGTTGCCGGGCTTCGCGTCCTGCACGAGCGGCGCGCCTTGCGCCATCGCCGCGTCGAGGCCCATGACGGGAGCGAGCGGCGTATAGGTCACCGGCAGCTCGGGCAGGCGCTCGATGACCGCGCGCGGCCCGACGATCGCCGCCACCGCCTCGCCGCGGAAGCGCACCACCCCGTCGGCGAGCACCGGCTGGTCCTTGATGTGCGGATAGATCCCGAAGCCGTTCGACGGCACGTCTTTCGCCGTGAGGACTTTCACCTCGTGCTTCTTCTCGAAATCCCGCGGCGAGATCGTGAAGCTCGCATGGTGGTGCGGCGAGCGCACGACGCGGAGCCACAAGGCATCCGCGGGGATATAGTCCGCGCCGTACTTCTCCGTGCCGTCGAGCTTGGCGATGCCGTCCACGCGGCCGGCGCGCGCGCCGACGGCCCTGCCGGCGGCGGGGGCGTCCGGGAGCTCGGCGCCGCGCGCGACGTCCAGCACCGCCTCGATGATCTTCTGGTAGCCGGTGCAGCGGCAGAGCACGCCGCCCAGCGCGTCCTTCACTTCCGCCTCGCCGGGGCTGCGCCGGCGGCCGAGAAGATCGGCGGCCGCCATGAGCATGCCCGGCGTGCACGCGCCGCACTGCGCGGCGCCGTGGCGCTGGAACGCGGCCTGCAGCGCAGACACCTTGCCGCGGCTGGCGAGGCCTTCGACGGTGACGATCTTGCGGCCTTCGGCCTGCGCGACGGCGGTCAGGCAGGCGCACACCTGCCGGCCGTCGAGGAGCACGGTGCACGCACCGCAATCGCCGGCGTTGCAGCCGATCTTGGTCCCGGTGAGGCCGAGCTCGTCGCGCAGCACGTCGGCGAGCCGCGCCTGCGGTGCGACGGCGGCGCGCACCGCCTTGCCGTTGACCGTGAGCTCGATCGCTTCGGCGAGGAACTCCGCGCGCGGCTTGTTCATCCGCGGCTCCCGAGCTCGTTCAGGGTGCGGCGCACGAGCGTGAGCGCCGCTTCGCGCCGGTAGCCGGCATCGGCGCGCACGTCGTCGATCGGCGTGAGGGGCGCGAGATGGCGTTGTTCCGCCCTTTCACCCAGGAGCTTGTCCAGCTTGATTCCACAAAGATCGGCTTCCAGGGCGGGCAGCCGCACCGCGACCGGCGAGCAGGCGCCCACGGCGACGCGCGCCGCCTGGACGATGTTGCGCTCGGTCTCCACCACGGCGGCCACCATGGCGATCGAGATGACGAGGTACCTGCGCGCGCCGAGCTTCGCGAAGTGGCTGTGCGCCGCGGCGCGCGGCGCGGGCACGTGGACCGCGGTGACGAGCTCCCCGGGCTCGAGCGCAGTCTTGCGCGGGCCGAGAAGGAAGGCATCGAGCGGCAGCACGCGCGAGCCCGAGGCACGCGAGAGCTCGACCGAGGCGTCGAGCGCGAGCAGCGCCGGCACGCCATCCGCGGCGGGGGAGGCATTGCAGAGATTGCCGGCGACGGTGCCCGCGTTCTGGATCTGCACGCCGCCGACTTCTCGCGCGGCGAGCTTCAGCGCATCGAAGACCGGCGGCAGGCGCGCCTCGATGACGTCGGTCCAGGTGGTGGTGGCGCCGATGCGCCAGCCCTGCGCGCTCTTGCGTATGCCGCGCAGCTCGCCGACGCCGGTGAGGTCGAGGATGTCTTCCGGCGGGCTGCGTCCGACGCGGGCGGGGTAGTGGTCGGTGCCGCCGGCGAGGACGGTCAGGGGACGGGAGGCGAGCGCCTCGAACGCTTCCTTGAGTCTGGCCGGCCTGAAATACACCGGGCCATTGTAGGACAGCTACGCCGCCTTGCGCTCCGCCGGCGGGGGCAGCTCGCGCAGGCAGCGGCCGATCCACAGGGCGGTGAGCTTTTCCTGCACGCCGTTCTGGGCGAGGCGCTGGGCGAGGGCGGCGAAGTCCACCTGGTCGAGCGGCTGGTCCTGGTTGAAGCAGGAGAAGACGTAGGTG
>DASZQH010000130.1:0-10085 GCA_035549805.1 Burkholderiales bacterium | reverse complement strand
GCAGACGGTGCCCGCGACGAGCTGGTTGCCCTGCTAGGCCGTGAATTCTCCGCAACCCTTCGAACATAAAAGGGATTTCAGGGAGCCGTGATGACTTTGACGAAGGCCGAGCTGGCCGACCTGCTTTTCGAGAAGGTCGGCCTGAACAAGCGTGAGGCCAAGGACATGGTGGAGGCGTTTTTCGAGGAGATTCGCGGCGCGCTCGAGCGGGGCGAAAGCGTGAAGCTCTCCGGCTTCGGCAATTTCCAGCTCCGGGACAAGCCGCAGCGTCCCGGGCGCAATCCCAAGACGGGCGAGGAGATCCCCATCAGCGCCCGCCGCGTCGTCACCTTCCACGCCAGCCAGAAGCTGAAGGCCATGGTGGAGAAAGCGCGCCATGGAGCCCAGTCGGAAAAGAACTGAGCTTCCGCCGATCCCGGCCAAGCGCTACTTCACCATCGGTGAGGTGAGCGACCTGTGCGGGGTGAAGCCGCACGTGCTGCGCTACTGGGAGCAGGAGTTCACGCAGCTCAAGCCGGTGAAGCGCCGCGGCAACCGGCGCTACTACCAGCACCACGAAGTGCTGCTCATCCGCCGCATCCGGGAGCTCCTCTACGAGGAGGGCTTCACGATCAGCGGCGCGCGCAACCGCCTCGACAACTCCCTCGCACAGGATGACAAGCCCGAGCCGGCGCTGCGCAACGGTCGCCCCGCTGCCGCGGTTGCGGGCGCGACGAGCGGCATCGACATGGCGGCGCTGAAGCGCGAGCTGCGCGCCGTGATCGAGCAGCTTCAGGGGTAGAATCTCCGCAGTCAGACGTACAAGACGACGTACAAGAATCGGGGCGTAGCGCAGCCTGGTAGCGTACCTGCATGGGGTGCAGGTGGTCGCGAGTTCAAATCTCGCCGCCCCGACCAATCTCCAATGTCCGCACTTCAATCGCCGAGCGTGGAGCGTGTGCGACGCGCGCTCGCCGACGCCGGCGTCGCGAGCGACATCATCGAGCTGCCCGGCGCGGCACGGACCGCGAAGGCGGCGGCCGAGTTTCTCGGTTGCGACATCGCGCAGATCGCCAATTCCCTCGTCTTCCGCGCGCAGGCGACCGGCGCCGCGGTGCTCGTCATGTCTTCCGGCGCCCGCCGCGTCGACCTCGACCGCCTGGCGGCCCACGTGGGCGAGCCGGTGGGCAAAGCGGATGCCGACTTCGTGCGCGAGCGCACCGGCTTCGCGATCGGCGGTGTCGCGCCGGTCGGCCACTTGACCGGCGTGCGCCGCTTCGTGGAGCGCTCGCTGTCCGCGCATCGCGAGGTCTGGGCCGCCGGCGGCCATCCGCACACCGTGTTTCGGCTGAGCTACGAGGAGCTGCTGCGCATCACCGGCGGCGGGGAGATCGACGCCGCGCTGTAGTCGCCGGCGGCATCATCGCCGTCCTGTAGTCGCCGGCGGCATCATCGCCCCCCCTGTAGAATCGGGACGTGCGGATTCTGGTGTCGAACGACGACGGCTACTTCTCGCCCGGCATCACGCTGCTCGCCGAAGCGCTGCGCCAGCTCGGCGAAGTGACCGTGGTCGCGCCCGAGCGCGACCGCTCCGGCGCCTCGAATTCCCTCACGCTGGACCGCCCGCTGACCGTGAAGCGGGCCGCGAACGGCTTCTATTTCGTGAACGGCACGCCGACCGACTGCGTGCATATCGCGGTCACCGGCCTGCTCGACTGGACGCCGGACGTCATCGTGTCGGGCGTGAACCTGGGCGCCAACATGGGCGACGACACGATCTACTCCGGGACGGTGGCTGCGGCTTCCGAGGGTTACCTGCTCGGCATTCCTTCGGTGGCGGTGTCGCTCACCAGCAAGACGGGCACGCATTTCGAGAGCGCCATCGGCGCCGCCCTGCAGGTCGTTGCGCGCCTGCGCAAGACGCCGTTCGGCGAGCCGGTGCTGTTCAACGTGAACGTGCCCGACCTCCCGCCGGCCGAGCTGCGCGGCCATGAGGTCACGCGCCTCGGGCGCCGCCACAAGGCCGAGCCGGTGATCAAGCTGCAGACGCCGCGCGGGGATGTCGCGTACTGGATCGGGCCGGCGGGCGGCGCCGCCGACGCCGGGCCGGGCACCGACTTCTACGCTGTCGAGCAGGGGCGGGTTTCCATTACGCCGCTGCGCCTCGACCTCACGCACCACGGCCAGCTCGCGAAGGCGAAGGAATGGCTGGCGGACTGAAGCGCGTCGCCGGCATCGGCATGACCTCGCAACGCACGCGCGCGAGGATGGTCGAGCGCCTGCGCGAAGGGGGCATCCGGGACGAGCGCGTCCTTGCGGCCATGAACACGGTTCCGAGGCACCTCTTCGTCGAGGAGGCGCTCGCGAGCCGCGCCTACGACGACACCGCGCTGCCGATCGGATTCGCGCAGACGATCTCGCAGCCCTACGTCGTGGCGCGCATGATCGAGTGCCTGGTGCGCGACCAGAAGGCGCCGGGCAAGGCGCTCGAGGTCGGCACGGGATGCGGATACCAGGCGGCGGTCCTCGCGCAGGTCTTCAAGGAGGTCTATTCCATCGAGCGCATCGGCGCCCTGCTCGAGCGCGCGCGCGCGAACCTGCTCGGCCTGCGCCTCACGAACCTGCGCCTCGCGCACGGCGACGGCTACGCGGGCCTCGAGAAGGCCGCGCCGTTCCAGGCCATCATCGTGGCGGCGGCGGCGCGGGAGGTGCCGGAGGCGCTGGTGCGCCAGCTCGCCCCGGGTGGCAGAATGATCCTGCCGCTGCGCGCCTCCCACCGGGACGCGCAGCGCCTCGTGCTCCTCGAGCGCAACGGACGTGCGCTCGTCGAGTCGGAGCTCGATCCGGTGCGCTTCGTGCCCATGGAGGCCGGCAAGGCGTGAGCCCGCTGCGCATCGTGATCGCCGCCGGCCTGCTCTGCGTCGCCGCGGGTTGCGCGGTACGGCACGGACCGGCGCCGGTCATCGATCGCGCGCCGCCCTCGGCGGGCCTGACGAAGCCGGGGCCCGTGAAGCCCGCGCCGCCGCACATCACTCCGGCGGCCGGGGACTATTACATCGTCAAGAAGGGCGACACGCTGTACAGCATCGCGCTCGAGCACGGCGCGGAGTACCGCGAAGTCGCGCAGTGGAACAATCTCGACGATCCGACGCGCATCCAGGTCGGCCAGCAGCTGCGGGTGAAGCCGCCCCAGGACCGGCCCGCCGTCCAGGTCGGCGCTGCGCGCGGCACCGAGCGCCTCGAATCTCGCCCCCTGGAGCCCGCGGCCGCCGCCAAGCCCGCGCCCGCTCCTGCACCCGCTCCCGCTCCCGCGCCGGCTGCGCCGGTGGCGAAGGCCGCGGCCGACGGGGAGCTGCAGTTCGTCTGGCCCGCGAAGGGCAAGGTGATCTCCGGCTTCGCGGAGCCGCGCAGCAAGGGCATCGACATCGACGGCAAGCCCGGCGACCCGATCATCGCCGCGGCGCACGGCCGCGTGACCTACATCGGCAGCGGGATTCCGGGCCTGGGAAAGCTCGTGGTGATCAAGCACGACAACGGCTTCATCACCGTGTACGCCCACAACCGCGAGATCCTGGTGAAGGAGCAGCAGGCGGTGACCCGCGGGCAGAAGATCGCGGAGCTAGGATCGAGCGACGCGGATCGCCCGAAGCTGCATTTCCAGATCCGCAAGGGCTCCGCCGCGGTCGACCCGCTGCGCTATTTGCCGGGCTCGTAGGCCTCGCGCAGGGCGCGCGCGAGGTCGTGCGCCGCGCTCGCGTAGAACGCGCTGCGGTTGTAGCGCGTCAGGACATAGAAGTTGTGGAGGCCGACGCGCAGCTCGCTCGGCGCGCCCGGGGTCGCCAGCTCGATGAGCGCTGCCTTCTCGTCCGGCCCGGCCCCCTCGGCCTGCACGCCCGCGGCGGCAAGCTCGGCGAGCGTGTGGCGCGCCTCGACGCTCCCGGTGGCGAACGGCTTCCAGGCGTCCCCGCTCGCCTGCGCGGCAAGCAGGACGGGCGCGCCGGGCTTCCAGCCGTGTTCGCGGAGGAAGTTCGCCACGCTGCCGATGGCATCGGTCGTGCTTTTGCTGAGGTCGATGCTGCCGCTGCCATCGAAATCGACCGCGTAGCGTCGGGCGCTGCCCGGCATGAACTGGGGAATCCCGAACGCGCCTGCGTACGAGCCGCGCAGGGCGAAGACCTCGAGCCCCTCGTCACGGGCGAGCAGCAGGTAATGCTCGAGCTCCTGGCGGAAGAAGGCGGCGCGCGGCGGATAGTCGAAGGCGAGGGTCGCGAGCGCCTCGACGACCCGCCAGCGCCCGGTGTTCTGGCCGTAGAGGGTTTCCACGCCGATGATCGCGACGATGTACTCCGCCGGCACGCCGAATTCCTTCTCGGCGCGGGCGAGCGTGCGGCGATGCTTCTTCCAGAAGGCGACGCCGCCGGTCACGCGCCGCTCGGTGAGGAAAAGCGCGCGGTAGTCCTGCCACGTGCGGACCTTCTCCGAAGGCGCCGCGATGGCCTCGAGAATGGGCGGCACAGGCCGCACGCGCGAGAAGAGGCGCACCAGCTCGGTCTCGACGAAACCGTGCCGCGCGACGAGCTCGCCGATGAATTCGCGCACCTCCGGCCGCTGCCCGTAGGCGCTGGAGGGCTCCTGCGCAGAAGCGCAGACCGCGATGGCGGCGAGGCAGGCGGCGAGCAATCGGATCACGTGAAGCGCAGCTCCTTGACCAACCGGCGCAGCTCGCCCACCCGGCCGGGAGGCGTTTCGTTGCCGTAGCGCAGGCGAATGTACAGCACGCCGATGCGGAGGATCGCGCGCCTCGAGGCGGGCAGCGCGCGGGCGGCCCGCGTCGAGTAGTCGCGCGGTCCCTCATGCGGCGCCCGCTCCAGCCCTTGCGCGGCGAGCTTGCGGCAGAACGCGCGCCAGGCCGCCTGCACGGGGTCGGGGCGCGCGAAACGCCGCAGCGACCAGGCGAGCAGGCCCGTAGTGATGACGCCGAGGATGGTGAAGAGCGCCGCCGTGAGCGCGCGCCAGTCGGCATCCGGGATGCCGACGAAGCTGAGCAGGTCGCGCTGGCGCTCGCTGTTGTAGCCGAGCACCCAGACGTTCCACCGGTGCACCACCGCCTCCCAGCGGTGCCGCATCCCGCGCAGCCATTCGAGGTCGGTTCGGGTCAGGAACGGCAATGGCTCCGTATCGGGGAGCGCGCGCGCGAGGCCGGCGTCGATGCGGCGCGGGTTGCTTAACGCCGTCGGGTCCACGCGCAGCCAGCCGCGACCCGCGATGAAGACCTCCGCCCACGCGTGGGCATCAGACTGGCGCACGGTGACGATGCGATCGACGGTGTTGGCCTCGCCCCCCTGGTAGCCCATCACCACGCGCGCCGGTACGCCCGCCGCGCGCATCAGGAACACGAACGCCGAGGTGAAGTGCTCGCAGAAGCCCTCTCGTGTCCGGAACAGGAAGTCGTCCACCGAATGCTCGCCGAGCAGTGGCGGCTCCAGCGTGTAGGTGTACCTGCCGGTGCGCAGATGCTGGATGGCGCTCGCGAGGATCTGCTCGGGGGACGCGCCGCCGGCCCGCCACTGCTGGGCGAGCTCGCGAGAGCGCGGGTTCGACTGAGGCGGCGTGCGCGTGGCGCGCCGCAGCGTGACCGGATCGTCGTCCGACTCGATCTGGTTGACCGCGAAGGACGTGAGCTCGTAGCGCATGCGCGTGCGCACCGGCGCGGAAGCGAGGATCGTGCCGTCCGGGCTGAAGCGCGCCCGCTCCGGCAGCGCCGCCGCGGATTCGAGCGCGAATAGCCAGTCGCGCTGGTGCGGCTCGAGGACGACGGTATAGCGATAGCGCGTCGCGCCGCCCTCGGGCATCCGGTGCTGCGTGGTGAGGCCCCAGCCGGTTTTCCAGGTGCGGCCGTCGAACTCCCACAGCACCGGGCCGCGCCAGTAGAGCTCGCGATGCGGCGGCGGCTCGCCTTCGAACGCGGCGCGAAACGCGATGGCGTCCGAGAGGACGAGCTGCGAGAAGTTGCCCGGCGACATGCTGTCGGAAAGCCCGGAGACGCCCGAGTGGGCATCCTGGGGCAGGCCCCACAGCGGGCCCTGGACGCGGGGGAAGAGAAGAAAGAGCACCAGCGCCGCAGGCGCCGCGTGCATGAGCACCAGGGCAGCGGTACGCAGGTTCGCGCGCAGCGCGCGCTGCGGTGCGCTCAGGCCGACGAGCGAAGCCGTGAGCATGAACAGCCCCACCGTCATTGCCGCAGCCACCGGGATGGACTGCGACGTGAGGAAGTTCGTGACGATGAGGAAGTAGCCGAGGAACACGGCCACGGCGGCGTCCCGGTGCGTACGCGTCTCGAGCAGCTTGAGGCCGGAGAAGAGCATGAGGAGCATGACGCCAGCGGAGCGGCCGAAGAGCGTACGCCCTTCCATCCAGACGCCGAACATGCCGACCAGCGCGACGCCGACCAGCAGCCAGCGCGAGGGCAGCGGCGCGCGGTCCAGCGTGATGTAGACGCGCCAGCCGTAGAGGCAGAGCGTCAGCCCCGTCAGCCACCAGGGCGCACGCGCGAAGTGCGGAGCCATGACGAACGCCAGGCCGGCGAGCAGCCACGCCAGGTCACGCGGGCCCACCAGGCGCTGCTCCGGCGCGAGCGGATGCGGAAGTGCCGCCACGCTACGCGCCCTCCCACAGCGCGAGCGCGCGCAGGCACGCGCCGCTGTGCGACTCGCCCTGCCCGGGCGATAGCTCGACGCCCGGCAGGCGCAGGCCATAGAGCGCGCCGGTGCGCTCGGCGAGCAGCACCCAGCCGGCGAGGCGCGACAGGCGGGCCTCGACGTCGAGCCCGGCGGGCAAGGCAGCCCAGTCGAGCCAGAGCTCCGAGGCCGCCTCGCCGGAAAACTGCTTGGTGAGCATCTTCTGGCTGCGCGCCACCGCCTTCCACGCCACGTGGCGCGGCGAATCCGAGCGTTGATAGTTGCGCAGCGAAGCGAAATCCTCGTTGCCTTGCGCACGCGCCTGCGCCGAGCCGGCTGCGGCGTCGGCGACCGGCGCGGGAAGCGGCGTGCGCTCGGGACGCGGGTAGACGAGGCATCGGGCGTCGAGCTCCACGTAGCTCCACGCGCGGAACAGGCCGAGCGGGAAGCGCGTCTCCAGCATGACGCGCCCCAGCGGCAGCCAGCCGCGTCGCTTCGCGGGCACCGGCAGGACGGCTTCGGCCTCGCCCAGGCGGGGCACGTCGACGACCGTCTGCACGCGGCTGCCGAGGTGGCGCACCAGGATCGCCGGGCGGTCGTACGGCACCCGACCGTCGAGCACGAGCCGGAACTGCGCTGCCTCACCGGCGAACACCGGCGCTGCGCGCGCCGCGCTGACCCCGATGCGGGCGAGGTTGCGCGCCGTGTGCACCATGCCGGCGAGCGCGGTACCTCCTAGGAGGAACGTCAGGGCGAAGCCGAGCGAAAGCGCGTAGTTGATGGAGCCCAGCAGGAGCACGATCAGGGTCGCGCCGAACAGGACGCCGAGGCGCGCCGGCACGATGTAGACACGCCGGTGCACCAGCACCACGACGCCGCGCTCCGGCGGCTTGAAGCCGTAGAGCCAGTTCGCGATCTTCGGGTTGCGGTCGAGCAGGGTGCCGAGCATGGCGCTAGGCGGTAGGGCCGTCGTACTTCCAGCGCCCTTTCCAGGCCGCGAGGACGAGGTTGGGATACTCCGGCTTGCCGAGGCTGCCGTTGTAGCGCCCCAGCGCGCGGAAATAATCGCCCTTCTCGATGTCCAGGTAGTGGCGCAGGATGGCGCAGCCGTAGGCGATATTGGTGCGCATGCTGAACAGGTTGTGGGTCGGCTGGCCGATCAGCTTGACCCAGAACGGCATCACCTGCATGTAGCCGCGCGCGCCCGCCGAGGAAACCGCGTACTTGCGGAACGCGCTTTCAACCTCGATCACGCCGAGCACGAGCTGGGGATCGAGGCGCGCGCGCAGGGCTTCATAGTGCACGGTGCGCAGCAGCGCCAGCCGTTCCTTGCGATCCGGGATGCGCCTCTCGAGTCGCGATTCCATCGCGCCGATCCAGCGCTGCGCGTCCGCGGGAGAGCGGAACACCATCGATGCGGGCGCCTTGTCGCCCACCATGCCGGAAAGGCGCTGGCGCACGCTGTCGGCGAGCGGCTCGTAGCGCTGCGCACCCGCGTTCGCCCCCGCCGGCGCGAGCGCGAGGAGGAGGGCGAGGAACGCGGCGTGGCGGCTCACGGCGCTGCGAGCTTGTCTTTCAGGCGCCCCGGGACTTCCGCCAGCGGCACGTCCTGGGGCTTGTCGTCGCGGCGACCCTTGTACTCCGCGGTGCCGGCGCCGAGGCCGCGCTCGGAGAGCACGACGCGGTGGGGGATCCCCATCAGGTCGTTGTCGGCGAACAGCACGCCCGGGCGCTCGTCGCGGTCGTCCAGGAAAGCGTCGATCCCGGCGGCGCGCAGCTCCGCATACAGGCGGTCGGCCGCCTCGCGCACCGGCGCCGCCTTGTGGTAGCCGATCGGCACCACGGAGACCTCGAAGGGCGCGATCGGCGCGGGAAAGACGATGCCGCGCTCGTCGTGGTTCTGCTCGATCGCGGCGGCGACGATGCGGGTCACGCCGATGCCATAGCAGCCCATCTCGAACGGCTTCAGCTCGCCGGCCTCGTTCAGGAATACGGCCTTCATGGCCGCCGAGTACTTGGTGCGCAGCTGGAAGATGTGCCCGACCTCGATGCCGCGCAGGATCTCGAGCCGGCCCTTGCCGTCCGGCGACGGGTCGCCCGCGACCACGTTGCGCAGGTCCGCGACCTCGGGCTCGGGGGCATCGCGGCCGAAGTTGGCCCCGGTCAGGTGGAACCCTTCCTCGTTCGCGCCGCAAACGAAATCGCTCATCGCCGCCACGCTGCGGTCGGCGACGACCTGCACCGCCTTCCCGACGGGCCCGATGGAGCCGGGCTTGCAGCCGAGCGCCGCCTCGATTTCCTTCTCCGAAGCGAAACGGAACGCCCCCACGGCCTTCTGCGTCTTGATCTCGTTCAGCGTGTGGTCGCCGCGGATCAGGAGCAGGACGAACCGGCCGTCGTGCACGACGGCGACCGACTTCACCGTGCGCTGGAGCGGCAGCTTGAGGAGCGCCGCCACCTCCTCGCAGGTCTTCTTTCCTGGCGTGGCGACCTTCCTGAGTTCCTCGGACGGGGCCTTGCGCTCTTCCTGCGGCGCGAGCGCTTCCGCCAGCTCCACGTTGGCGGCGTACTGCGACTCCGGCGACCAGGCGATCGCGTCCTCCCCGGAATCCGCGAGCACGTGGAACTCGTGCGAGCCGGTGCCGCCGATGGCGCCGGGATCGGCGGCCACGGCGCGGAACCTGAGGCCGAGGCGGGTGAAGATGCGCGTGTACGTGTCGTGCATGTTGCGATACTCGCGCTGCAGGTCCTCGTAGCTGGCGTGGAACGAGTAGCCGTCCTTCATGACGAACTCCCGCCCGCGCATGATGCCGAAGCGCGGGCGGCGCTCGTCGCGGAACTTGGTCTGGATCTGGTAGAGATGCACGGGCAGCTTGCGGTAGCTCTTCAGCTCGCCGCGCGCGAGGTCGGTGATCACTTCCTCCGACGTCGGCTGGATGACGAAGTCGCGCTCGTGGCGGTCCTTGAAGCGCAGCAGCTCCGGGCCGTATGCGTTCCAGCGCCCGGACTCCTGCCACAGCTCCGCGGGCTGCACCACCGGCATGACGAGCTCGACGGCGCCGGCGCGGTTCATCTCTTCGCGCACGATCTGCTCGACCTTGCGCTGCACGCGCAGGCCGGCCGGCAGCCAGGTGTAGACGCCCGCCGCGAGGCGGCGGATCAACCCCGCGCGGAGCATCAGCCGGTGGCTGATCACCTCCGCTTCGGCGGGGACTTCCTTCAGGGTCGTGACGAGAAAGTGCGAGGCGCGCATCAGTGGCGGGAAACGGCGCCGCGGCGCATTGAGTGTGCCGCCCGCCTATGGAAAAATCGAATCGGATTCTAGCTTAGAGAGGCAGCCGGGATGCTCGATCGCGATGGCTACCGTCCGAACGTCGGCATCGTCCTCGCCAATCCGCGGAACGAGGTGTTCTGGGGCAAGCGGGTCAA
>DASZQH010000129.1:0-2344 GCA_035549805.1 Burkholderiales bacterium | reverse complement strand
GCCCCTGCACGTCGGCGCCGCGCGGCTTGCAGATGACGTCCAGCGCCCCGAGCTCGAGGGCGCGCAGCGAGGCCTCGGCGTCGCGCTCGGTCTGCGACGACACCATCACCACCGGCATCGGGTGAAGCCGCATCAGGCGCTCGAGGAACGTCAGGCCGTCCATGCGCGGCATCTCGACGTCGAGCGTCATCACGTCGGGCCGCAGGCGCTTCACCAGCTCGCGCGCCTCGTAGGGATCGCCCGCGATACCGACCACCTCGAGGCCCCGGTCGCGGCCGATCAGCTCGGCGAGCAGCCGCTGCATGACCGGGGAGTCCTCGACGATCAGCACGCGGGTGGCGGGCATGGGCGCGCTACTTGAAGAGGTCGGCGCTGCCGCCGCCGGAGATCTGGCCCAGGCGGTCGGCATAGTCCTTCTCGCGCTTGACGATGGTGTCGTTGCGCAGGGACTTCAGGCGCTTCAGCAGCACGCGGCCGCTCTGCGCGAAGAAGTAGATCTTGCACGGCTCGTCGCTGCCCAGGTCCTCGGCGAGGACGCGGATCGACTCGCGCTTCAGGTAGTCGATGGCGAACGCCGCGTTGCGCTCGCCGATGTCCGACATCCCGGGCAGCACCCGCGCCGCGCCGAACACCTTCGCCTCCAGGCGCTCGCGCTTCGCGCCCAGCGCAAACAGCTTGTTGATCAGCACCTCCATGGCGTACGCGCCGTAGCGCGCCGACGCCGAGAGCGGGCCCTCGGCGTCCCGGGAAGGCAGCATGAAGTGGTTCATCCCGCCGACCTTCGCCACCGGGTCGCGCATGCAGGCGGACACGCAGGAGCCGAGCACGGTGACGATCATCATGTCGCGCTGCGTGATGTAGTACTCGCCCGGCCCGATCTTCGCGGCGTCGATGTTGAAGTGCCGGTCGTGGTAGATGACCGGCTTCGCGACCGATGCGGTGTCTTCGGCGCGCATCTAGGCCCCGGCGACCGGGCGGTAGACGGTCTTGCCCGCCGGGCGGAACAGCTCCGCGGCGTGGAGGAAGCTCTCCGAGTGCCCGGCGAAGAGCAGCCCGTCGGGCGCGAGCACGCGATGGATGCGCCGCAGCACCTGGTGCTGCGTGGCCTTGTCGAAATAGATCATCACGTTGCGGCAGAACACGGCGTCGAAGCGCTGCGCGAGGTCCCAGCGCTCCTCGGTGAGGTTGAGGCGGCGGTACTGGATCAGCCGCGCGAGCTCGGGCCGCACCTTGGCATGCCCCGCGTTCGCGCCGGTGCCGCGCAGGAAGAAGCGCTTCAGGCGCCCGGGCTCGATCTGCTCGACGCGCTCCATCGCGTAGACGCCGCGCTGCGCGTGCTCGAGGACGTGCGTGTCGATGTCGGTGCCGAGGATCTCGACCGGCGGCTGCATGGTCGCGAAAGCCTCGCAAAGGGCGATGGCGATGGAATACGGTTCCTCGCCGGTGGAGGCGGCCGCGCTCCACACGCGCAGGGGCGCGCGGCCGGCGCCCGCCAGCGCGCGCATGTGCTCGACCAGGATCGGGAAGTGGTACTCCTCGCGGAAGAAGTGGCTGAGGTTGGTGGTGAGCGCGTTGACGAAGTGCTGCCACTCGGGGTGCGCGGCATCGTCGAGCAGCGCCAGGTAGTCCGAGAAGCTCTCCACCGCGAGCAGGCGCAGCCGCTTGACGAGGCGGTTGTACACCATGTTCTGCTTGGAGTCGTTGAGCGCGATCCCGACCCGGCCCCGGATCAGGCGCCGCACCCGCTCGAAATCGTGCGCGGTGTAGTCGAACTCGCGTCCAACGAAGGCGTCCGCCGCGCTCACTCCTGCGCCGCGGCCTCGTCCATGATCGCCATGTCGCGGCTCGTCATGAGGCGCTCGATGTCGATAAGGATCATCATCTGATTGTTGACGGTGGCCAGGCCCTGCAGGTACTGGGTGTCGAGCGCGCCGCCGAGCTCCGGCGGCGCCTTGATCTCCGAGGCCGGCACGTTGATCACGTCCGACACGCCGTCGACGACCACGCCCACGGTGCGCTTCGCGATGTTCAGCACGATCACCACCGTCTGCGTGTCGTAGCGCTGCTCGGCCAGGCCGAACTTCACCCGCAGGTCGATGATCGGCACGATGTTGCCGCGCAGGTTCATCACGCCCTTGATGAAGGCGGGCGTGTTGGCGATGCGCGTCGGCGCCTCGTAGGTGCGGATCTCCTGCACCTTGAGGATGTCGATGCAGTACTGCGCGTCGCCGAGCACGAAGCTCAGGTACTCCTGGCCGGCCTGCGCTGCCTCCGGTTTTGCATGGGTCGTTTGCATGGCGGCTCCTAGAATTCCTTCCATTCGTCGTCGGCGCCGGCGCCGGCC
>DASZQH010000128.1:0-7670 GCA_035549805.1 Burkholderiales bacterium | reverse complement strand
TCCTGGTACGGATCAACCGCGTGGGCGTGCCCGCAGGCTGTGAATTCCTCGACGTCATTTCGCCGCAGTACATCGGCGACCTGGTGTCGTGGGGCGCGATCGGCGCGCGCACAACCGAGAGCCAGGTGCACCGCGAGCTCGCGTCTGGCCTCTCCGCGCCGGTCGGGTTCAAGAACGGCACCGACGGCAACGTGAAGATCGCCGTCGACGCGATCCAGGCGGCGGGGCAGAAGCACCACTTCCTCTCGGTGCACAAGAGCGGCCAGGTGGCGATCGTCGAGACGCGCGGCAACGACGACTGCCACATCATCCTGCGCGGCGGCAAGGCGCCCAACTACGACGCCGCCTCGGTGCAGGCGGCCTGCCAGGAGCTCGCCAGGGCGAAGCTTCCCGAGCGGCTGATGATCGACTGCTCGCACGCCAACGCGGCGAAGAAATACGAGCGCCAGGTCGAGGTCGCGAAGGACATCGCCGCCCAGATCGCCGGCGGCGAGCGGCGCATCGTCGGCGTCATGGTGGAGTCGCACCTCGTCGAGGGGCGCCAGGAGCTCGAGCCGGGCCGCCGGCTGACCTTCGGCCAGAGCATCACCGATCCCTGCCTCGGCTGGGACCAGTCGGTGGCGCTGCTCGAGACCCTGGCGCAGGCGGTGAAGGCCCGGCGCACCGGGAACGCTACCCGGCGATAAGCCGGTCCCGGCGGGGATTCGGCATAATGGCCGGGCCATGGCCGACCGCCCGCAACAGCTCGCCCACCTCGAGCACCTCGGCGACGCGGTGCGCTTCAGCGAGCAGATCCGGGCGCTCATCCCGCGCTGCGCGCTGCTCGAGAATTTCTCGCCGGCCGAGGTCCGCCTGCTCGCCCATTTCATGGAGGTCTACCGCGCCGAGGCCGGCATGGAGCTCCTGGTGGAGGGCGACGGCGGCGACTTCATGCTGATGGTGATCGAAGGGCGCATCGAGGTGCGCAAGCGCGACCGCTGGAACACGCCGCAGCTCATCGCCACCGTGGACGCGGGCAAGACGCTGGGCGAGATGTCCATGATCGACGGCGAGGCGCGCTTCGCGAGCTGCATCGCGATGGAGCCTTCGATCGTCGCGGTGCTCGACCGCGACAGCCTGGCGCGCATCATCCTCGAGCAGCCGATGGTCGGCTCGAAGATCCTGATGGAGCTGGTGCTCATGCTCTCCCAGCGCCTGCGCGCGACCGGCGACCGGCTGGTCGGCCTGCTGGAAAAGGCCCCCGCAGCCGCGCCCGACGCGCCCACGGACAAGGCGCCCGCGCTCTCCTGAGCGCGCCGCCGGACGGCCGTAAGGTTTTCGCGCCCGGACACGACTCCACCGGTCGTACTATCGCCGCCCCGGCTCCATGAGCGCAAAGAAGCTTTTCGTCCTGGTCCTGATCCTCGCCGGCATCGGCGCGTTCTTCGCGCTCGGCGGGCATCGCTACGTCACCGTCGAGAACCTGAAGGCCCAGCAGGAGGCGGTGCAGGGCCTGTATCGCGACTATCCGCTGCGTACCGCGGCGGCCTATTTCGCCGCCTACGTCGCCATCACCGGGCTTTCGCTTCCGGGAGCCGCCGTGATGACGCTGCTCGGCGGGGCGGTGTTCGGCCTTCTCTGGGGGACGCTGCTCGTGTCGTTCGCCTCGACGATCGGCGCGACGCTCGCGTTCCTCGCCAGCCGCTTCGTGCTGCAGGACTGGGTCCAGGGGCGCTTCGGAGAGCGCTTGCGCGTGGTCAACGAAGGCGTGGCGAAGGAGGGGCCGTTCTACCTCTTCGCGCTGCGCCTGGTGCCGGTCATCCCGTTCTTCGTCATCAACCTCGCGATGGGCCTGACGCCGATCCGCGCCTGGACGTTCTACTGGGTAAGCCAGCTCGGCATGCTGGCCGGGACGGTGGTCTACGTGTACGCCGGCACGCGCCTCGGCGAGTTCCGCATCACCGCGGGCCTGCTCGTCGCCTTCACGCTCCTCGGCCTCTTCCCGCTCGTCGCGAAGAAGGTGCTGGACGCGCTGCGCTCGCGCAAGGTCTACGCGGGCTGGACCCGGCCGCGGCGCTTCGACCGCAACCTCGTGGTCATCGGCGCCGGCTCGGCGGGCCTGGTGTCCGCGTACATCGCGGCCGCGGTCAAGGCGAAGGTGACGCTGGTGGAGAAGCACCGCATGGGCGGCGACTGCCTCAACACCGGCTGCGTGCCTTCCAAGGCCCTGATCCGCACCGCGCGGCTGCTTTCCCAGATCAGGAATTCCGCGCGGTATGGCATCGCCCGCGCCACCGCGGAGGTCGATTTCGCGCAGGTCATGGAACGGGTGCGCGAGGTGATCCGCCGCATCGAGCCGCACGATTCGGTCGAGCGCTATACCGCGCTCGGCGTCGAATGCATTCGAGGAGAGGCGAAGATCGTTTCTCCCTGGGAAGTGCAGGTCGGAGACCGGACGCTGACGACGCGCGCCATCGTGATCGCCGCGGGGGCGCGACCCTTTGTGCCGCCGATTCCCGGCCTCGAGAAGGTCGAGGTTCTGACTTCCGACACGATATGGGACCTGCGCGAGCTGCCGCGGCGGCTGGTGGTGCTCGGCGGCGGCCCGATCGGCTGCGAGCTCGCTCAGGCGTTCGCGCGCCTGGGCGCGGCGGTCACGCAGGTGGAGATGCTGCCTCGCCTGCTCGTGCGCGAGGACCCGGAGGTCTCCGAAGCGGTGCAGCGCCGCTTCGCCGCCGAGGGCATCCAGGTGCTCGCCGGCCATCGCGCCAAGCAGGTGGAGATCATCGACGGGCGGCGCATCCTTCTTTGCGAGCACGCGGGCGGCACCCTCCAGGTCGAGTTCGACGCGCTCCTCTGCGCCGTCGGGCGCGTGCCCAACACGGCCGGCTACGGGCTGGAAGAGCTCGGCATCCCGCTCACGAAGGCGCGCACGGTCGAAACCAACGAGTACCTGCAGACGCGCTTCCCGAACATCTACGCCTGCGGCGACGTCGCCGGGCCGTACCAGTTCACGCACACCGCGTCGCACCAGGCCTGGTACGCCGCGGTGAACGGGCTTTTCGGCGGCCTGCGCAGGTTCCGCGCGGACTACTCGGTGATCCCGTGGGCCACCTTCACCGATCCCGAAGTCGCGCGCGTCGGCCTGAACGAGACCGAGGCGAAGGAGCGCGGCATCGCGTATGAAGTGACGACCTACGGGATCGACGACCTCGATCGCGCCATCGCCGACGGCGAGGCGCACGGGATGGTGAAGGTCCTGACGGTGCCCGGGAAGGACCGCATCCTCGGCGCGACGATCGTCGGCGAGCACGCCGGCGAGCTGATCGTCGAGTTCATCGGCGCGATGAAGCACGGCATCGGCCTCAACCGCATCCTCGGCACGATCCACATCTACCCGACGTTCGCCGAGGCGAACAAGTACGCCGCCGGCAACTGGAAGAAGGCGCACGCGCCCCAGGGGGCGCTGCGCGCGCTGGAACGCTTCCACGCCTGGAGGCGCGGATGAAGCTGTCGGTCGTCGTGCCGTGCCTGGACGAGGCGCAGGGCATCGGCGCGTGCCTCGCCGCGCTCGCCCCGCTGCGTGCGCGCGGCCATGAGGTCATCGTCGTCGACGGCGGGAGCACCGACGGGACCCCGGCGGCCGCGCGGGGCTTGTGCGACCGTTTCCTCGCCGCGCCGCGCGGCCGCGCGCTGCAGATGAATGCCGGGGCTCGCGCCGCCACGGGGGACGCGCTGCTCTTCCTGCATGCCGACACGCGCCTGCCTCCCGGGGCAGAGGAAGAGATCGAGCGCGCCTTGGACGACGCCCTCTGGGGCCGCTTCGACGTGTCGATCGAGGGCGAGCACCCGATGCTCGGCGTCGTCGCGTGGGCCATGAACCTGCGCTCGCGCCTGAGCGGCATCGCCACCGGGGACCAGGCGATCTTCGTGCGCCGCGCGGCGTTCGGCGGATTTCCCGAGATCCCGCTGATGGAGGACGTCGCGTTCAGCGCCGCGATGAAGCGGCGCGGGCGGCCCGCCTGCCTCGCGCGGCGCGCGACGACGTCCGGGCGCCGCTGGGAGTCGCGCGGCGTGTTCCGCACCGTCTTTCTCATGTGGCGGCTGCGGCTGCTGTTCTTTCTCGGCGCGCGGCCGGAGCGCCTTGCCCGTCTCTACGCGCGCTGACGTCGCGGTGCTCGTCTTCGCGCGCGCCCCGGTGGCGGGCCGCGCCAAGACGCGCCTCGTTCCGGCCCTCGGCGCGTGGCGCGCGGCGCGCCTGCAGCGCCGGATGACGCTGCGCACGCTCGGCATCGCCGCGCCTTTCCGCCCGGAGATCCACGGCGCCGGGCGCCACAGCTTCTTTCGCAGCCTGCCGGTCGCGTTCGTCCCGCAGAAAGGCCGCGACCTCGGCGAGCGGATGCACAACGCGGCCGCGCGCGCGCTGCGCCGTCATCGCGCCGTCATCATCGTCGGCACCGACAGCCCGGCGCTGACGACGCGCGACCTGCGGCGCGCGGCGCGCCTCCTGCGCAGCCGCGACGCCGTGCTGATGCCGGCCGAGGACGGGGGCTACGCGCTGATCGGGCTCAGCAAGGCCAGGAAGGAAATCTTCCGGGGAATCGCCTGGGGAAGCGCCGCGGTGTTCGCGGACACCGTCTCGAGGATCCGCGGCGCGGGGCTGCGCTGGACGCCGTTGCGGACCGTCTGGGACGTCGATCGCCCCGAAGACCTGGGGCGCCTCAGATCGCTCCGCTTTCCTTCAGGGTCTCGGCGAGCCGCTCGGCGATGACGCGGTAGCCTTTCGCGTTCGGGTGCACGAGGTCGGATTTCAGCCCGCGGCTCTTCAGCACCTCGCCGAGGATCGCGCCTTCGTAGACCAGGCCGAATTCCTTCGCGATCGCGCCGTAGAAGACCGGCGGCGCCGCCTGCAGCCCGGGTTCCGGCGTTCCGATCAGCACGACGTCGACGCCGCGGTCGCGCGCGAGCCGCACCATCGCCCGGACGTTGCGTTCGGCCTCGTGCACCGGCAGGCGCTGTAGGAAGTCGTTGCCGCCGATGCAAAGCAGCAACAGGCGGGGCGCATGCTCGTCGAGTTCCTCGGGCAGCCGCGCCAGCGCCTGCGACGTCACTTCGCCGGGAATGCCGGCGCGCACCACGCGCCGGCCGATGAGTCGTGCGAGCTGCGCCGGGTAGCTCTCCGCCTCCTGCGCGCCGGTGCCGAACGTGAGGCTGTCGCCGAAGGCGAGCACCACCGCATCGGCGGGCAGGCGGGCGAGCGGCTTCGGCGCGTCGCCGCAGGCCGCACCAAGGGCGAGCAGGGCGAGCGCGAAAAGGAGGCGAAGCTGAACGGGAACTGACATCACGGGCCGACGGTCGTTTTCGAGGTGCATGCTACACTCCCCGCGCGATAAAAACCGCCCGTTCCAGAGGCGTGGAGGAGACACAATGCGGATCAAGAGCCCCAAGGATTTCTGGGCCGGGCTGATGTTCATCGCGTTCGGGCTGTTCTTCGCCGTCTGGGCGCTCGTCAACTACCAGATGGGCTCGGCGGTGCGCATGGGCCCCGCCTATTTCCCGACCGTGCTCGGCGGCCTGCTGGTGTTCCTCGGCGCCATCGTGCTGATCGAGTCCTTCGCGATGCAGGGCGGCAAGCTTGCGCTGCCCTACAACCGCTTCGACTTCACGATTTTCGTCGCGATCCTCGCCGTCCTCGGCCTGGCGACGCATTTCGCCGGGCTGCCGCGCGACTACGCGATCCTCGCCGGCACGACGATCGTCGCGGTGCTCGCGATCTGGTTCCGGCCCGCCACCAAGCCCCTGGTGCTGATCTGCGCCGCGTGCGTCGCCTACGGCTACCTCATGAAGCCGCTCGGCCTCGTGCTCTCGACGGCCGCGCTCGTCTTCATCGCCGCCTTCGGCGGTCACGAGTTCCGGTGGCGCGAGGTTGCGATCCTGTACGTGCTGCTCATCGTGTTCTCGGTGCTGGTGTTCGTGAAGGGCCTTACGCTGCCCTTCCCGCTCTGGCCCGCGGCGCTCAGCTAGGGGCGCGCCATGGACGCGATCTTCAGCAACCTCATCATCGGCTTCGGCGTCGCGGTCAGCCCGATCAACCTGCTCTACGCGCTGATCGGCGTCCTCCTCGGCACGCTGATCGGCGTGCTGCCGGGCATCGGACCGGTGGCCACGATCGCGATGCTGCTGCCGATCACCTTCAACCTGCAGCCGGTCTCGGCGCTCATCATGCTCGCCGGCATCTACTACGGCGCGCAGTACGGCGGCTCCACGTCGGCGATCCTGGTGAACCTGCCCGGCGAGTCGGCGTCCGTGGTCACGTGTCTCGACGGCTACCAGATGGCCCGGCGCGGCCGGGCGGGGCCGGCGCTCGCCACCTCGGCCATCGGCTCGTTCTTCGCCGGCTGCGTCGCCACGCTGATCATCGCGGTCGCGGCGCCCCCGCTCGCGGAGGTGGCCCTCAAGTTCGGCCCGGCGGAGTACTTCTCCCTGATGGTGCTCGGGCTGGTCGCCGCGACGGTGCTCGCGCACGGCTCGCTCACCAAGGCGATCGCCATGGTGGTGCTCGGCCTGCTCCTCGGCCTGATCGGCACGGACGTCAACTCCGGCGTGCTGCGCTTCACCTTCGGCGTCCCGGAGCTCTCCGACGGCATCGGCTTCGTCGTCGTCGCGATGGGCATGTTCGGCCTCGCCGAGATCGTCGGCAACCTCGAGCAGGGCGAGAAGCGCGAGGTGTTCACCGGCAAGGTCGGCAGCCTGATGCCGACGAAGGAAGACTTCAAGCGCATGTGGGCGCCGATCCTGCGCGGCACCGCCCTGGGCTCGTTCCTGGGCATCCTCCCCGGCGGCGGGGCCCTCCTCGCCTCGTTCGGCGCCTATACGCTCGAGAAGAAGGTCTCCCGCCATCCGGAGGAGTTCGGCAAGGGCGCCATCGAAGGCGTCGCCGGCCCGGAGGCGGCCAACAACGCGGGCGCGCAGACCTCGTTCATCCCGATGCTGACGCTCGGCATCCCGGGCAACGCGGTGATGGCGCTGATGATCGGCGCGCTGATGATCCAGGGCATCGCGCCCGGCCCGCAGGTGATGAACGAGAAGCCGCAGCTCTTCTGGGGCCTCATCGCCTCGATGTGGATCGGCAACCTGTTCCTCGTGCTGCTCAACCTGCCGATGATCGGGGTATGGATCCGCCTGCTCCAGGTTCCCTACCGCTACCTCTATCCGTCGATCCTGACGTTCATGGCGATCGGGGTGTTCAGCTTGTCGAACAACCCATGGGACGTGCTGATCATGGCCGCGTTCGGCGTGCTCGGCTACATCTGCGTCAAGCTGGAGTGCGAGCCGGCGCCGATGATCCTCGGCTTCATCCTCGGGCCCCTGATGGAGGAGAACCTGCGGCGCGCGATGCTGCTCTCGCGCGGCGACCCGTTCGTCTTCGTCAGCCCGTCCAAGCCGATCAGCCTGGGCTTCCTCATCGCCTCGGCGGCGCTGCTGGTGATCGTGATGCTGCCGGCGCTGCGCAAGAAGCGCGAGGAAGTCTTCGTCGAAGAGCCGAAGTAGGAGTTTCCATGAGAATGCTGCTTCTGGCCGCCATCGCGGCCCTGCCCACGCTTGCCGCCGCGCAGGCCTGGCCCAGCCGCCCGGTCCAGCTCGTCGTTCCCTACGCCGCGGGCGGGCCGCTCGACCTCTCCGCGCGCCTC
>DASZQH010000127.1:0-8203 GCA_035549805.1 Burkholderiales bacterium | reverse complement strand
TTATTCCCTGAGAGAAGCGAAGATGAGTCAGGTGGACGTACGGCTTGACCGGGATCGTGCGCGCCTTGACGCGCAGCGCGTAGCCCAGCGTGCCGTAGGAGTTCGGGAAGCCGAAGAAAAGCCCGGCGTGCTCGTTGTCGCGCGTCGCGGTGACGATGCGCCCGTCGCCGAGGAGGACGTCGATCTCGAGCACCGTGTCGTGCACCAGGCCCTGCCGGTGCGAGGAGGACTCGATGCCGACGCCGGCGACCGCGCCGCCCAGGGTGATGGTCTTCAGCTGCGGCACCACGGCCGGCATGACGCCGTGCGGCAGGCAGGCGTCGACCAGCGCCTCGTAGCTGACCATGCCCTCGCTCTCGACGAAGCCGTCCTGCACGCGCAGGACTTCGTTGAATGCGCGCACGTCGAGCTTCCGGCGCTCGCCGGCCACGCGGTCGCGGAAAAGGTTGGACGTTTCCTTGTGGAGCGCTACGGGGCCCTGGCCGGCCCTAAGCTGCCCGACCAGGGCGTCTTTCTTCTTTTCGTAGCCCGTCGTCGCCATAGAGGAAGTCGCGCGTCATCGGATAGCTGGCGCGCGATGCGTTGCCCTTCGAGAACACGATCTGGAAGAGGTGCGTGTGGCCGACCGGGGAGCGGAACATCTCGGCGCAACCGTACAGGTAGACGCGCCAGATGCGCCGGAAGCGCTCGTCGAAGCGCTTCGGGTCCAGGGCGCGGATGCGCTCCCAGTTGCGGTCGAAGCGCTCCGCCCAGGCGTCCAGCGTGAGGGCGTAGTGGCGGCGCAGGTTCTCCACGTCGAGGACCTCTAGCCCGGCGTTCTCCATCTCGATCGTGACGTCGGCGAGGCTCGGGATCCAGCCGCCCGGGAACACGTACTTGCGGATGAAGAAATCGGTGTCGTGGTGGCCGACGTGGCCGATGAAATGGATCAGGCCGAGCCCGCCGGGCTTCAGCAGGTTGGCGTGCGAGCGAATCACCTCGCCGAGCTGGTCGCGGCCGGCGTGCTCCAGGCAGCCGATGGAGACGACCTTGTCGAACTGCTTGGGGTTGCTGCGGAAGTCCGCGTGCATCTGCACCGCGTTGCGGATGCCGAACCGCTCGATCTGCCGGCGCGCGTGCTCGGCCTGCGAGCCGGTCGTGTTGATGCTGGTGATGCGCACGCCGTAGTGCATCGCCGCGTGCATCAGGAAGCCGCCGAAGCCGCTGCCGACGTCCACCACCTCGTCGCCGGGCTGCAGGCACACCTTGCGCGCGACGTGGTCTGCCTTGGCGCGCTGCGCCTCCTCCAGGCTGCGCGCCTGGTCCGTCCAGTATGCGCAGGTGTAGAACATGTACGGGTCGTCGAGCCAGAGCTTGTAGAACTCCGGCGTGAGCGCGTAATGGAACTCGGCGTTGCGGTTCGCCTGCAGGCGGCTCGAGTTCGTGTAGAGGAACTCGTGCCAGCGGTTGAGCCAGCGCAGCAGCACGTTCGGCGTGTCCAGGCCGCCCTGCATGCCGGCCGCGAGCGCCTTCTGCAGGCTGCCCTCCACCTCGACGTCGCCGTCGAAATAGGACTCGAGCAAGCCGACGTGGCCGAAGAGCGCGATGCGCCAGTAAGCGCGCGGGCGACGGAACACGAGCGTGAAGGCCGGGTCGCCCCCGCCCAGGTCGCTCACCGCGCCCCCGCTGGCGAAGCGCACCGCGAACGGGATGCCGGACTTCTTCTGCACCTCGCGCAGCGTGGTTTCGACGTAGGCCCGCATGGGGCAATTGTAACTACGACTGTGGGAAGGCAGAAAGGCGGGTATGTCTTCTGCTAGCTTGGTGGGCAGCCACCCGGAGGAAACCCATGCCCGTCCAGAAAGAGCGCAGAGCGGCGCCCCGCAAGCCGGCGACATCCGTGCCGCCCAGATCCGACAAGCCGGTCACGGGAAACGTGACACCGCCCGCCGAGCAGCCGGCGCCGGAGGACGTGCGGCGCCGCATCGAGATGAACGCGTACTTCAAGGCCAAGGCGCGCGGCTTCCAGCCGGGATACGAGCTGCAGGACTGGCTCGAGGCGGAGCGCGAGGTGCGCGGCCGGTCAAGATAGCCAATTTGAATCGGATGGATTGCGATTTTCCATTTGATCTATTGATAGCCGGCGGCTAGCCTGAGGTCCCCTTAAGGAGGACCTCATGAAACCGCTGAAAGGCACCAAGACGCATGACAACCTGAAGGCCGCGTTCGCAGGCGAGTCCCAGGCGAACCGCCGCTACCTCTACGTCGCCGCGAAGGCGGACGTAGAAGGCCAGAACGACGTCGCCGCGCTGTTCCGCTCGACCGCCGAAGGCGAGACCGGGCACGCGCACGGCCACCTCGAGTACATGGAAGCCGTGGGCGACCCCGCGACCAACCTGCCGATCGGCCGCACCCGCGACAACCTGAAGGCCGCCGTCGCCGGCGAGACGCACGAGTACACCGACATGTACCCCGGCATGGCGAAGTCGGCGCGCGAAGAAGGCTTCGGCGAGATCGCCGACTGGTTCGAGACCCTGGCGAAGGCGGAGCGCAGCCACGCGAACCGCTTCCAGAAGGCCCTCGACCAGCTCGCGGACTAGCAGACCCGGGTCCCCGCCTGCGCGGGGACGACAAGGGACCACAAGATGAAAGAAGGCTCGCTCGAAGCCCCGACCCGGCATCCCCTCGACTGGAAGAACCCCGAGTTCTACGACCAGGCGAGCACGGAGAAGGAGCTCGAGCGCGTCTTCGACATCTGCCACGGGTGCCGGCGGTGCGTGAACCTGTGCACCGCCTTTCCCACCCTGTTCGACCTCGTCGACGAGTCCTCGACGATGGAGGTGGACGGCGTCGCGAAGCAGGACTACTGGAAAGTCGTCGACCAGTGCTACCTGTGCGACATGTGCTACATGACGAAGTGCCCCTACGTTCCGCCGCATCCCTGGAACGTGGACTTCCCGCACGTCATGCTGCGCGCGAAGGCGGTGAAGTTCCGCAAGGGCCAGACGACCTTCCGCGACCGGCTGCTGACCTCCACGGACACGCTGGGCATGTTCGCCGGCATTCCGATCGTCACCCAGTCCGTCAACGCCGTGAACCGCAACGGCATGGCGCGCGGCGTCCTGCAATCCGTGCTCGGCGTGCACAAGGACCGCGAGCTGCCCCCGTTCGCGCCGACGAAGTTCCGCTCTTCTTTTTCTCCCTCTTCGTCCTTCCCGGTGAAGAATGGAGAACGCACCCCCGGCAAGGTGGCGATCTTTGCCACCTGCTACGTGAACTACAACGAGCCGGGCCTCGGGCACGACCTGCTCGCCCTGCTCGCGCACAACGAGATCCCGTACGTCGTGGTCGAGAAGGAGGCGTGCTGCGGCATGCCGAAGCTCGAGCTCGGCGACCTCGAATCGGTGGACGCGCTGAAGCGGAAGAACATTCCGGCGCTCGCGCAGCTCGCGCGCGACGGCTACGCCATCCTCTCCGCGGTGCCCTCCTGCACGCTGATGTTCAAGCAGGAGCTCCCGCTCATGTACCCGCAGGACCCGGAGACGATCGCGGTGCGCGACGCCATCTTCGACCCGTTCGAGTACTTCGTGCTGCGGAAGAAAGACGGCCTCCTGAAGACCGACTTCCGCCAACCCCTCGGCACGGTCTCGTACCACATCCCCTGCCACTCCCGCGTGCAGAACATGGGGCAGAAGACGCGCGAGATGCTCGAGACGGTGCCCGGCACGAAGGTGAACACGGTCGAGCGTTGCGCGGGCCATGACGGCACGTGGGGCGTGAAGACGGAGTACTTCGAGAAGTCGATGAAGATCGGCCGCCCGGTATTCCGCCAGATGGCGGAGACGCCGGACGGGCCGCCGAGCTACGTGAGCTCCGACTGCCCGATCGCGGGCCGGCATATCATGCAGGGCATCCGTGACAGCGGCGCAGAAACCCCGGCCGAAAAGGCCCACCCCCTCACGCTCCTTCGCAAGGCCTACGGCATCTAGAAAAATAGGGACGGACCCCATTTTTCGGTCCTGTCTTCCGTCCCTATTTTTTGTTCTGTTCCTGGTGAGCGGATGCGGCGGTTCCCTTTCCCCGCTCGCGGAGGGCGCGATGGCGTTCGGGGTGATGGGCGACACCCCTTACTCTGCCGACCAGGCGCGGCGCCTCGACACGCTGATCGACGACCTGAACGGCGAGCGGCTGGAATTCGTCGCGCACGTGGGCGACCTGGGCACGAGCGCGCAGGCGTGCCGCGACGACTGGCTCACGGCGCGCAAGGCGCAGCTCGCGAGGATCCGCCATCCGTTCGTGCTCCTCCCCGGCGACAACGAATGGAGCGACTGCCACCGGGCCGGGGCAGATCCGCTCGAGCGGCTGCGCAGGTGGCGCGCGCTCTTCTGCAACCAGCCGACCGGCCTGCGGCTGGAGAGGCAGGCCGGCGAGCACTGCGAGCACGTCCGCTGGCGCCTCGGCGACGCGCTGTTCGTGGCCCTGAACGTGCCCGGCAACAACAACAACGCGCGCATGCCCGCCGAGCAGGCGGCGCGCATGAACGCGGTGCTCGAGTGGATCGACGCGGCGGAACGGCTCGACCCGCCGACGCTCGTGCTCCTGGCGCAGGCAAACCCGTTCGTGCCGCGCCTCGGCTACGACGCCTTCCGCCAGCGCCTCGAGGCCCTCGCGCGCGCGCGGCCGGGACGCGTGATCCTCGTGCATGGCGACACGCACCTCTACCGCGACGACGAGCCCCTTCCCGGCCTGCGCCGCATCGAGGTGTGGGGATCGCCCTTCGTGAGCTGGCTGCGCGGCGCGCTCACGCCCGCGGGACTGCAGGTCGACGCCGCCCGCCAGTACTAGGGAGATGGCCGGATCAGGGCACGACCGAATCGATGACGACCGCGACGTCCCGGGCATCGCTCGCCACCGGCGCGCTGGCGCCCTGCAGGTCGCCGCGCTGCGCGGTGGCCGTGCCGGATTTTGACACGCGCGCGACCACCGTGACCTTCGCGTGGCCCGACAGCTTCGCCGCGGGCGTCATCGCCATGCTGTCGTCGAGCCGGAACGCGTAGGGCAGCTCGCGCACCTTCCTGCGCACGGCGGCAAGCGGCATCGGCGGGCCCTCGGTCGCGCGCGCGAAGATGAACACGGTGTCGTCGGGGGACACCTGGCCCGCGAGCTTCGGCGAGAGCGACACGGTGCCGGTCAGCGCCGCCGCCGCCGGCGCCTTCTTCTCCCCGGCGGGCTTCATCTTCTGCGCCGCCATCGCCCGGGCTTCGTCGATGTTCGCCTGGATCGCGCGCGCGTCCTCGGTCCCGGCGGGCACTTCGGCGAGCATCCGCGACCAGTAGCGGACCGCGCCGGCGAAGTCGTCGCGCCCGAACGCGGCGGTGCCGGCGAGGGCGAGCGCCTTCAGGTTCTTCGGGTCGATCTGCAGGGCGCGCAGCACCAGCTCCTCCGGCTCGCCCTGGAGGTTCTGGCCGCGCGCCATGGCGAGCGCATCGGCCAGCTCGGCGAGGAGGTCCGCGTCGCGCGGAGCCTTCGCCGCCGCGCGCGAGTAGGCGCGCACCGCCTCGGGGTAGCGGCCCATCACGCTGTAGGAGCGGCCGAGCATCTTCCAGCCCTCGACGTCCTCCGGCTCCTTCTCGAGGCGGTCGGCGAGCTTCTGCACCATCGCCTCGATCTCGCGCATCCCGGGCGGCGCGCCCGCGACGCGGCTCGGGTCGAGCGCCCGCAGGTTGCCGACGGCGAGGTAGACCAGGATCGCGACGAGCGGCAGCGCGACCGCGATGGCCGCCACGGCACGCGCCGGGACGGCGCGCGGCGGCGTCCTTCTCTCCGCGCGCTCTTCGGTGGCCGCTTCCTCGAGCGCGCGCTTCTCGACCTCCATCCGCGCGCGGTCGTAGTCGGCCTGCGCGAGCGTGCCGGCCGCGAGGTCCGCGTCGAGCTCGCGCAGCTGGTCGCGGTGCACCGCCAGGCTCAGCTCGCGGCGCGACGCCGCGGCACCGCGGCGCGTCCAGAAAGGGCGCGCGAGGAGCGCCAGCGCGAGCGCGGCGATCACGACCGCGGCGACGGCGAAGGCGGTCACCGGCCGTCCAGCAGGCGCGCGGCCTTCTCGCGCTCTTCTTCGGCAAGCGCCGGCTCCTCCGGACGCTTGCGGATCCGCCTGTGGAAGACGACGGCGCCGACCAGCAGGAACAGGAAGGGGCCGACCCAAAGAAGGAGCGTGGCGGCCTTGAACGGTGGCCGGTACAGGACGAAGTCGCCGTAGCGCGCGGTCATGAAGTCGACCACCTCGCGCTCGCTCGCGCCTTTGGCGAGCTGCTCGCGGATGGTGTTGCGCAGGTCGACCGCGAGCGGCGCATTGGAGTCCGCGAGCGTCTGGTTCTGGCACACGAGGCAGCGCAGCTCGTTCGACAGCGCGGTGACGCGCTCCTCGAGCTTCTCGTCCTTCTTCCCCTGGGCAAGACCAAGGACGAGAAACGACATCAACACGGCGAAAAGCCCCGCCCTATTCACGCTTGAGCTGCTCCACGAGCGGGACGATCTTCTGCTGCAGGACCTGGGGCGTCACCGCGCCGATGTGCTTGAAGCGGATCACGCCCTTCTTGTCGATGACGTAGGTCTCCGGCACGCCGTAGACGCCGTAGTCGATGCCGACCCGGCCCTCGAGGTCGTAGAACGAGGCCCGGTACGGATCGCCGTACTGCTTGAGCCAGCGCAGCGCGTCCTCGCGCTGGTCCTTGTAGTTCAGCCCGTAGAGCGGCGCCGCGCCGGTCTTCGCGAACTGGGTGAGCAACGCGTGCTCGTCGCGGCAGCCCGCGCACCAGGAGGCCCAGACGTTGAACAGCCACACCTCGCCGAGCGGCTCCTTCGACGAGAAGCGCTTGTCCGGCTGGTGCAGGAGCGGCAGCTCGAACGCCGGCGCCGGCTTGCCGACCAGCGGCGAGGGCACCTCGCGCGGATTGAGCGTGAGCCCGATCGCGAGCACCGCGACCAGCGCGCCGAAGATTCCCAGCGTCCAGGCGAGCTTGCGATTCACGCCGTTTGTACCGCCTGCTTTTCTTCTCTCGCCTTCGAAACGCGATATCGCCGATCGGACGCCGCGACGAATCCCCCGAGCGCCATCAGCAGGCAGCCCGCCCAGATCCAGCTGATGAACGGCTTGTAGTGCACGCGCACCAGCCAGGCGTTGCCCTCGACCGGGTCGCCGAGCGAGACGTAGAGGTCGCGCAGCGGGCCGGTGTCGATCGCCGCCTCCGTCATCGGCATCTCCTGGACGGTGTAGACGCGCTTCTCGGGATGGAGCGTGCGCACCGGCCGGCCGTCGGCCGTGACCGCGATGGTGGCGCGCGCCGCCTTGTAGTTCGGGCCGTTCACCGGGCTCACGTCCTGGAGCGTGAAGCGATAGCCCGCGAGCTCGACCGCGTCGCCCTCCTTCATCGCCAGGTCCTTCTCGACTTCGTAGCCCTTCACCAGCGTGACGCCGACGACGAAGGCCGCCACGCCGGCGTGGGCGAGCGCCATGCCGTGGAAGGCCCGCGTCTGGCGCCAGCGGCGCTTGTACGAGATCAGCGTGGAGGCAACGATGAACAGGGCGAGGGCGAGGCCGAAGCCCACCATCGGCTTCCAGGTGCCGAGGGCGAGCGGCAGGAGGAAGCCCGTGACCAGGCTCGCCGCGAGTGCCCAGCGCAGCAGCACCGCGAGCTCCGGCAGCGAGGCGCGCTTCCAGCGCGCGAGCGGCCCGATGCCCATGAGGAAGAGCGCCGGCACCATCAGCGGCACGAACACCGTCTCGAAGTACGGCGGGCCGACGGAGATCTTGCCCCCGCCCACGGCGTCGAGCGCGAGCGGGTAGAGCGTGCCGAGGAAGACGGAGCCCGCCGCCGCGGCGAGCACGACGTTGTTCGCGAGCAGGAAGCTCTCCCGGGACACCGGCGCGAACGCACCGCCCAGGCCGATGCGCGCGGTGCGCCAGGCATAGAGCGCGAGCGCGCCGCCGATGAACACCACGAACAGCGCGAGGATGAACACGCCGCGCTCGGGGTCGACCGCGAACGCGTGCACCGAGGTGAGCACGCCCGAGCGCACGAGGAAAGTGCCGAGCAGGCTGAGGGCGAAGGCGGCGATCGCGAGCAGCACCGTCCAGCTGCGGAACGCGCCGCGCTTCTCGGTCACCGCGAGCGAATGGATGAGCGCGGTGCCCACCAGCCAGGGCATGAACGAGGCGTTCTCCACC
>DASZQH010000126.1:0-6650 GCA_035549805.1 Burkholderiales bacterium | reverse complement strand
CCGGGCAGCGCGCCTTCCACGAACGCAACCCGGCCATCGGGCAGGCGCGCAACGCCCCTGCCCCCGAAGTCGAGCGACTCGATGTACAGCTTCAGGGGGCCCAGAGCTTCAGGAACTCGCGCCAGTGCGGCTCGCTGCGCTTCTCCAGCGTGCCGCGCAAGAGGGCGAGCTCGCTCGCATGGCGCTCCGGGGTGTGCGCGCAGCGCATGTACTGGAAGCGAAGGTAGAGGAGATAGGTGTTCACCACGTCCGTCTCGCAGTAGTCGCGGATCGCGCCGATCCCGCCCTGCAGGTACTGCGTCCAGACCTCGCTGCCGTCCATGCCGAGCTTGCCGGGAAACCCGGCGAGGCGCGCGAGCTCATCGAGCGGCGAGCCGCGCCCGCCGCCGTAGAGCGACAGCGCGTCCATCAGGTCGAGGTGCCGGTCGTGGAAGCGGTTGATGTAGTTGCTCCACTTGAAGTCCTTGTTGTCGGCCCCGGTGTCCCAGAAGCAGGCCGCCGTGACGCCCTTCACCAGGCCGCGCGCCGCGAGCACCGGCAGGTCGAAGCCGCGGCCGTTCCACGACACGAGCTGCGGCACGTACTTGTCGATGCCCTCGAAGAAGCGCTGGATGGCCGCGCGCTCGTCCGACTCGGGCTCGCCGATCGAGAACACGCGCAGTCCTTCGTCGCTGCGCAGCAGGCACGAGATCACCGCGACGCGCTGCAGGTGCGTCGGCAGGAAGTCGTTGCCGGTCTTCGCGCGCCGCTGCTGGAAGGCGATCTCCGCGACCTCCGCGTCGGGCAGGTCGGCGGGCAGGTCGTGGATCTTCCTCAGGCCCTCGCAGTCCGGGATCGTCTCGATGTCGAAGACGAGGACCGGCGTCAATCTGGAAAAACTCCGGTCGTCAGGTAGCGGTCGCCGCGGTCGCAGACGATCGTGACGATGACCGCATCCTTCACCTGCGCGGAAAGGCGCAAGGCCACCTGCATGGCGCCGCCGGAGGAAATGCCGGCGAAGATCCCCTCCTCCCGGGCGAGGCGTCGCGTCATTTCCTCGGCATCGGTCTGGCTCACGTACTCGAGGCGATCGACGCGCGAGCGGTCGTAGATCTTCGGCAGGTAGGCCTCGGGCCACTTGCGGATGCCCGGGATCTGCGAGCCCTCTTCGGGCTGGCAGCCGATGATCTGGATCTTCGGATTCTTCTCCTTGAGGAAGCGCGAGCAGCCCATGATCGTGCCGGTGGTGCCCATGCTGGAGACGAAGTGCGTGATCTTCCCTTCGGTGTCGCGCCAGATCTCCGGGCCGGTGGTCTCGTAGTGCACGACCGGGTTGTCCGGATTGGCGAACTGGTCGAGCATCGTCCCCTTGCCGTCGCGCACCATCTTCTCCGCCAGGTCGCGTGCGCCCTCCATGCCGCCCTTCTGCGGCGTGAGGATGATCTCCGCGCCGAACGCGCGCATCGTCTGGCGCCGCTCGACCGACAGGTGCTCCGGCATGATGAGGATCATGCGGTAGCCGCGAATCGCCGCGCCCATCGCGAGCGCGATGCCCGTGTTGCCGGAGGTCGGCTCGATCAGGGTGTCGCCCGGCTTGATCGTGCCCTTCGCCTCCGCGCGCCGGATCATGGACAGCGCCGGCCGGTCCTTCACCGAGCCCGCCGGGTTGTTGCCTTCGAGCTTGGCGAGCACGACGTTCGTGGTGCGACCGGGCAGCCGCTGCAGGCGCACGAGCGGCGTGTCGCCGATGAAGTCTTCGAGGGTGCGGTTCATGAGCGCATCAGCTCCCGGACGTAGGATGCGACGCCTTCCTCCACGCTCTGGAAGGCGCCCTGCAGGCCGGTCGCGCGCAACCGCGACAGGTCGGCCTCGGTGTAGCTCTGGTACTTCCCGACGAGCTGCGCCGGGAACGGGATGTACTCGATGAGCTTCTCGGCGGCGAGCTCGCGCGCGGTGGCGTGGGTGCCGCGCACGGTGTTGATCACCGCCGCCGCGACGTCGTTGAAGGTCTGCGCGCGGCCGGTGCCGCAGTTGAAGATGCCGGAGACGCCCGGATGCTCGAGCATCCACAGGTTCACCGCCACCACGTCGTCGACGTGGATGAAGTCGCGCCGCTGCTCGCCGTCGCCGTAGCCGTCGGAGCCGACGAAGAGCCGCACCCGGCCTTCGGCCTTGAACTGGTGGAAGGCATGGAACGCCACCGAGGCCATGCGGCCCTTGTGCGCCTCGTTGGGCCCGTACACGTTGAAGTAGCGCAGGCCGACGACCTGCGAAGTCGGCGAGACGCGGCGCACGTACTGGTCGAACAGGAACTTCGAGTAGCCGTAGACGTTGAGCGGCCGCTCGTAGCGCCGCTCCTCGGCGAACTTCGGGCCGGCTCCGTAGACCGCCGCGGACGAGGCATACACGAGCGGCACCTCCTCGTCCTGGCACCACTCGAGCAGGCGCACCGAGTAGGTGTAGTTGTTTTCCATCATGTGGCGCCCGTCGGTCTCCATGGTGTTGGAGTTCGCGCCCTGGTGGAACACGGCTTCGATCGCGCCGCTGAATTTCTCGATCTCGGCGAGGAAGGCGCCCCGGTCGAGATAGTCCGAGATCTCGCATCCGGCGAGGTTGCGGAACTTGTCGGCCTGCTGGAGATCGTCGACGGCGATGATGTCGCTCACCCCGTTGCGGTTGAGCGCCTCGACGAGCCGCGAGCCGATGAAGCCGGCCGCGCCGGTGACCAGGATCGCCATCAGGCCTTCCCGAACAGCTCTTTGAGGGTGACCTCGGCGGTGCCGAAGCGCGTCACCTTGATGCCGCCGGCGCGGTTCGCGGCCTTGACCGCGGCTTCCATGCCCTGCCCGCTCGCCAGCATGACGGCGAGCGTGGCGATCACGGTGTCGCCCGCCCCCGTGACGTCCGACACCTCGATCTTCTCCGCGCGGACGCTGAACGGGCGGCCGTTCCGCCGGAAGAGCGTCATGCCGTCCTCGCTGCGCGTCAGGAGCAGCGCCTCGAGCGCCAGCTTGCGCACGAGCGCCTGCGCCCGCGCCGCGAGGTCCTTCTCGTTCTGCCAGCTGCCGACCACCTGCCGAAGCTCCGATAGGTTCGGGGTGACGATGGTAGCGCCCTTGTAGCGCGAGTAGTCATCGCCCTTCGGATCGACGAGCACGAGCTTGCCGGCCTTGCGCGCTTCTCTGACCATGACGGCGATGTGGGCAAGGCCGCCCTTGCCGTAGTCGGAGAGCAGGACGACGTCGCACTCCCTGAGCGCCCTGCGGTAGTCGGCGAGCTTCGCCGCCAGCACTTCCTTGGAGGGCGGCAGCTCGAGGTCGATGCGCAGGAGCTGCTGGTGGCGTGCGATGACACGCAGCTTCTGCGTGGTCTTCACGGAGCGGTCGCGCTGCAGGCCGGCGACGACCCGCTTCTTCTTCAGCAGCTTGAGCAGCGTGTCCCCCGCGGAGTCGCGGCCGACCACCGAGAGGAGCTGCGTCTGCGCGCCGAGCGCGGCGCAGTTGGCGGCGACGTTCGCCGCGCCGCCGAGGCGGTGCTCTTCCTCGCGGAACAGCAGCACCGGCACCGGGGCCTCCGGGGAGATGCGCGAGGCGTCGCCGTACCAGTAGCGGTCGAGCATGACGTCGCCCACCACCAGCACCCGCGCCGTCGATGTGTCGGGGATCTTCAGGCTTTCCTTCCGATCGAGTAGTACTCGAGGCCGTGCGCCTTGACGTCCGCCGGCTCGTACAGGTTGCGGCCGTCGAAGATCGCCGGCGTCTTCAGGCGCGCCTTGATCGCCGCGAAGTCGGGGCTGCGGAACTCCTGCCACTCGGTGACGATGGCGAGCGCGTCGGCGCCTTCCAGGGCGGCCATCGGCGACTGCACGATCTCCACCCTGCCCTCGTCGGCGAAGATGCGCTTCGCCTCGTCGCGCGCCGCCGGGTCGTAGGCGCGCACCGAAGCGCCGGCGCCGACCAGGTCGGCGATGAGCGTGAGGCTGGGGGCCTCGCGCATGTCGTCGGTATTCGGCTTGAACGCGAGCCCCCAGAGCGCGAAGCGGCGGCCCGACAGGTTCATGCCGAAGCGCGCGCGGATCTTGTCGCCCAGGACGCGCTTCTGCGCCTCGTTCACCTGGTCCACCGCCGCCAGCACCCGCAGCGGCCGGCCGGCCTGCACCGAGCTCTTCTGCAGCGCCTTCACGTCCTTCGGGAAGCACGAGCCGCCGTAGCCCACGCCAGGGTAGAGGAAGTGGTAGCCGATGCGCGAGTCCGAGCCGATGCCGCGGCGCACCTCCTCGATGTCCGCGCCGAGCGCCTCGGCGAGGTTGGCGATCTCGTTCATGAACGAGATGCGCGTGGCGAGCATGGAGTTGGCGGCGTACTTGGTCAGCTCGGCCGAGCGCACCCCCATCACCATGATGCGCTCGTGGTTGCGCTGGAAGGGGGCATAGAGCTGGCGCAGGAGCGCGATGGCGCGCGGATCCTCGGAGCCGACGATGATGCGCTCCGGACGCATGAAGTCGGCGACCGCCGCGCCTTCCTTGAGGAACTCCGGATTCGAGACCACCGCGACCTCGAACGACGCCTTGCGCTTGTCGAGCTCCTCCAGGATCGCGGCACCCACCTTGTCGGCGGTGCCGACGGGCACGGTGGATTTCGTGATCACGACCTTGTAGCCGTGCATGTGCCGGCCGATGCTGCGCGCGGCAGCGAGCACGTGCTGCAGGTCGGCGGAGCCGTCCTCGCCCGGCGGCGTGCCGACCGCGATCATCTGCAGCTCGCCGTGGGCGACGCTCGCCGCCACGTCGGTGGTGAACTTCAGGCGCCCGGCCGCGCGGTTGCGCGCGACGATGCCGTCGAGGCCCGGCTCGTAGATCGGGATCTTGTCCTGGTTGAGCAGGTCGATCTTCCGGCGGTCGAGGTCCAGGCACAGGACGTGGTTGCCCGCGTCCGCGAGGCAGGCGCCCGTGACGAGGCCGACGTAGCCGCTACCGATGATGGTTACGTTCATTCCGAGCAGTGATTGCGAGTCATGGTGTTAAGTCGAATTCCTCAGTTCTGCGCGGCGGGTAGGTCTCCCAGCCCCCGCAACCGGGACACCGCCAGTGGAACTGGCGGGCCTTGAAGCCGCAATTCTCGCAGCGATACCTGGCAAGCCTTCGCGTGTGGCCGTGAACCAGATTGCGCAGGAGCTCCAGGTCGCGCCGGCGCTCCGTGTCCGCGGCGGCGATGATTTGCGCTTCCAGCAAACGATCCAGCCCGAGCAGGGTGGGATTGCGCCGCACCTCGTCGCGCACCAGCTTGTAGGCCGCCTCGTGGCCGAGCGTGTCCAGGGTCTGCTGGAAGACCGTGTCGAGCAGATCCAGGGACGGATAGCGCTCCAGGTAGCCGGCGAGCAGGCGCAGCCCGTCCTCGGCCTTGCCGAGCTCGCGGTGGGCCTCCAGCAGGCGCTGGGCGACCAGGGCGAGATAGGCGGGATTCTGGTTCTCGATGCGCTTCCAGTGCTCGATGGCCTTCTCGGGCTCGCCGCGGTTGCGCTCGAGGTCGCCGAGCAGCAGGCTCGCTCGCACGCACTTGCGGTTGGCCTCGAGCGCCGCCTCGAGGTGGCCGCGCGCGGCCTCGGGACGCGACTGCGCCGCTTCCGACGCGGCGAGCTCGCACAGGTACTGGGCGACGTCGCGCGCCCGCGGCTCCGACGCGCCGGCAGCCAGGCTGCGCGCCATCTCGATGGCCCGGTCCCAGTCCTTCTCCTGCTCGTAGATCTCGAGCAGGCGCGTCTTCGCCTGCGATGCCGAGGCGGTCTTCTCGAGGCGGCGGAACACCTCCTCGGCGCGGTCCAGGATCCCCGCCTTCAGGTAGTCCTCGCCCAGCTCGGCGAGCGCGACGAGCTTCTGCTCGGCCGAGAGGTCGGCCCGCTCCAGGAGATTCTGGTGCATGCGGATCGCGCGGTCGTACTCGCCGCGGCGCCGGAACAGGCTGCCGAGCGCGAAGTGCAGCTCGATCGTCTCCGGGTCGACCTTCACCACCTCGATGAACGCCTCGATCGCCTTGTCGGGCTGCTCGTTCATCAGGAAGTTGAGGCCCTTGAAGTAGGACTGCGGCAGCGAGCGCGATTCGCGCACCAGGTGGCGGATGTCGATCCGCGCGGCGAGCCAGCCCAGGCCGAAGAACAGCGGGAAGCCGAGCAGCCACCAGTATTCGAACTCCATGGCTAGATCGGCGGCGCCGCGGTGGGATTGCGATTCCGGCTCTTGAGGTTCGAGATTTCCCTGCGCTGGCGAAGCAGCGTCCCGAGCAGCGCGAGGATGCCGAACAGCGCGCCCAGCGCGAAGGTGCAGAACAGCACGACGATCAGCGGCGCGCGCGCCGCGAGGTCGAAATAGAAGCGGATGGTGACCGGGTCGGCGTTGCGCGCCGCGAACGCGATGAGGAAGACGAGCAGGACGAGGCGAACCGTCCAGGTGACCCACCCCATGGCGGTCGGCTAGGGCGCGGGCCGGCCTAGCGGGCCGGCTGGGAAGCCGGCTCGCGCGCGGCGGCCTGCGCGGCCTCGGTGGCCGAATCGACGCGCTCGCGCAGCTCCTTGCCGGCCTTGAAGTGGGGGACGTACTTTTCCGGCACCTGCACCTTCTCGCCCGACTTCGGGTTGCGGCCGGTGCGCGGGGGACGGTAATTCAGGCCGAAGCTGCC
>DASZQH010000125.1:0-2793 GCA_035549805.1 Burkholderiales bacterium | reverse complement strand
CTCCAGGTAGAAGTTCATCCCCACGCCGAAGAAGAACGAGAGGCGCCGGGCGAAGGCGTCGACGTCCAGGCCGCGCGACAGCGCCGCCTTCACGTACTCCTTGCCGTTCGCGAGCGTGAACGCCAGCTCGAGCGCCTGGGTAGCCCCCGCCTCCTGCAGGTGGTAGCCGGAGATCGAGATCGAGTTGAACCGCGGCATGCGCTCCGAGGCGTAGGCGATGACGTCGGCGACGATCCGCATCGACGGCGCGGGCGGATAGATGTAGGTGTTGCGGACCAGGAATTCCTTGAGGATGTCGTTCTGGATCGTCCCGGAGAGGGCCTGCTGCGGCACGCCCTGCTCCTCGCCGGCGACGATGAATGCGGCGAGCACCGGGAGCACCGCGCCGCTCATCGTCATCGACACCGAGACCTTGTCGAGCGGGATGCCGCCGAACAGGATCTTCATGTCCTCGACCGAGTCGATGGCGACGCCCGCCTTGCCGACGTCGCCCACCACGCGGGGATGGTCGGAGTCGTAGCCGCGGTGCGTCGCGAGGTCGAACGCGACGGAAACGCCTTGCCCCCCGCCGGCGAGGGTCTCCCTGAAGAAGGCGTTGCTCTCTTCGGCGGTCGAGAAGCCCGCGTACTGGCGGATCGTCCACGGCTTGCCGACGTACATCGTGGCGTGCGCGCCGCGCAGGAACGGCTCGGATCCCGGCAGGGAATCCGTGTGCGGCAGGCCCTCGATGTCCGCCCGCCGGTAGAGCGGCTTGACCGTGATGCCTTCCGGCGTGACCCAGGCCGGCAGGCTCGGATCGGCGGTTTTTCTGTCGGATTTCAGCCTGGGTTCCCCTTCGTACCGCCAGTATAAGGCTCGGCGGTCTACAAAAATTTGTGAGCGAGCGGCGGCGGCGCAGCGCGGCCTTAAAATTCAGCCCGATCCGTCGGGGCGAGGGGCCCCGCCGCAAAGGGAGGTCCTCTGGTCAAGCGCTCCGAAGTCCCGGTGTTCGTGCTGTGCGGCGGCCTCGGCACGCGCTTCCGCGAAGAGACGGAAGCGCGGCCCAAGCCGATGATCACGATCGGCAACCGGCCCATCGTGTGGCACATCATGCGCAAGTACTCGCAGCACGGGTTCCGGCGCTTCATCCTCTGCCTCGGCTACAAGGCCGAGGTGATCAAGTCTTACTTCCTGAACTACGCCTCGCTCAGCAGCGACTTCACCGTCGACCTGATGACGAACAGCACGACGGTGCACTCGATCGACCACGGCGAGGACTGGAGCGTCACGCTCGCCTACACGGGCGAGCTGACGATGACCGGGGCACGCGTGGCGCGCGCCGCGGCGAAGTACCTCGGCAACGCGGAGCACTTCGCGGTCACCTACGGCGACGGCCTCACCGACGCCGACCTGGCGGCGGAGTTCCAGTTCCATCTCAAGGAAGGCCGCGGCGGCACGGTGCTGGGCGTCAACCCGCCCTCGCGCTTCGGCGAGCTGCGCGTCAACGGGGCCAAGGTCGAGGAGTTCAGCGAGAAGCCCGACTTCCACGAGAAGTGGATCAACGGCGGCTACTTCTTCTTCCATCGCCGCTTCCTGTCCTACGTCGAGACCGACGAGGCCTGCGTGCTGGAGCGCCAGCCGCTGCTGCGCCTCGCCGAGGCCGGCGACCTGAGCGTGTACCGGCACCCCGGCTTCTGGGCGTGCATGGACACGCAGCGCGACAAGGAGCAGCTCGAAAAGATCTGGGCCAGCGGCGACGTGCCGTGGACCGCGACCGTTTCTCAATAAGGGGGATGCACCTATGAAGGTCTTCGTCACCGGACACCGCGGCTACATCGGCGCCCACCTCGTGGAGCTGCTCAAGCGCGAAGGCCACCAGGTCACCGGCTGCGACCTGGGCCTGTTCGACGGCTGCGGCTGGGAGGCCGTCACGCCGGCGGACCGCGAGCTCGCCAAGGACTCGCGCAGCATCACGGAGAAGGACCTCGAGGGCCACGACTGCGTGATGCACCTCGCGGCGATGTCGAACGACCCGATGGGCGCGATCGATTCCGCCATCACCTACGACATCAACCGGGACGCGTCCATCCGCATCGCGAAGCTCGCCAAGAGCGCCGGGGTACCGCGCTTCCTGTTCGCCGGGAGCTGCTCGATCTACGGTGCGGGCGAGACGCTCGACCTGGACGAGACCGCGACGTTCAACCCGCTCACCGCCTACGCGCACTCGAAGATCGAGTCGGAGCAGGCGATCTCGCCGCTGGCCGATGCCGGGTTCACCCCGGTGTTCCTGCGCAACGC
Source organism: Burkholderiales bacterium (assembly GCA_035549805.1). GTDB lineage: Bacteria > Pseudomonadota > Gammaproteobacteria > Burkholderiales > SG8-39 > SCGC-AG-212-J23. Next base: position 516 of record DASZQH010000125.1, on the reverse strand, counting down.
GACCGCCTACGGGCATTCGCCCATGCTGCGCATCGACCTCGTGGTGAACAACCTGCTCGGCTCCGCGCTCTCCTACGGCGAGATCCGCATCATGAGCGACGGCACGCCGTGGCGGCCGCTGATCCACTGCCGGGACATCGCGCGCGCGTTCATCGCGCTCGCCAAGGCGCCGCGCGAGGCGGTACACAACCGCGCGATCAACGTCGGCGCCAACAGCGAGAACTACCAGGTCAAGGACGTCGGCGACCAGGTGAAGCGCCTCATCCCGACGGCGAAGGTCGTGTACACGGGCGAGGTGGGCGCGGACCCGCGCAACTACCGCGTCAATTTCGACCTGCTCTACAAGCTGCTGCCCGACTTCCGCCTCGAGTACAACCTGGTGCGCGGCATGGAAGAGCTGCACCGCAAGATGGTCGAGCACAAGTTCTCGAAGGCCGACTTCGAGGGCGACCGCTTCGTGCGCCTGCGCACCCTGAAGAAGCGCTTCGACCTCCTCAAGCAGGCGGCGTGAGGCCG
>DASZQH010000124.1:0-1894 GCA_035549805.1 Burkholderiales bacterium | reverse complement strand
GTCCTGCGGCCGGTAGCCCAGGCGCACGGCGTTGGAGTTGTCGTACCAGCTGCGCTTGTTGCCCGAGACGCCGTAGACGATCTCGAACTTGATGCCCGGGTGCTCGATGCCGATCTGCACGAGCTGCGCCATGTCGCGCGGGGTGAAGAGGATGGCGAGGCGCCGCTTGTCGATCGGCTTCTCGTTCACGTTGCCGATGCGCATGTTGAAGACTTCCATGCCGTACTTGTCCGCGTACAGGCTGCCCAGCGCTTCACCGAACACCTTCGACACGCCGTAGCGGCTGTCGGGCCTGGGGTATATGCGGTGGTCGATGGTGTGGTCGCGGCGGTAGAACCCGGTGGCGTGGTTGCTGGTCGGGAAGAGGATGCGCTTCACGCCGTTGCGGCGCGCGGCCTCGAACACGTTGTAGCAGCCGATGATGTTCGCCTGCAGGATCCCCTCCCAGGGACCTTCGACCGAGTAGCCGCCGAGGTGCAGGATCGCGTCGACGCCCTTGGTGATCTTCAGCGCGTCGGCCATCTTCGAGATGTCGGCGCGGATGAACTTCTCGCCCTTCGCGAGCTTCGCGAGGGGACGCCTGTCGGACAGCACGAGCTTGTACTTGCCGGCGAGCTCGCGGCGCATGTGCGTGCCGACGTCGCCGCTGGCACCGGTGATGAGCAGGGTCTTCATGGCTTGAGGAGCGCCTTTCTGGTCCAGTGCTGCGCGTTGACGGCGCCTTTCGGCGCGCGGCCCTTCACGATCTCCGCGGCCTGCGCCACGGTCTCCATCGACTGGTGCTCGATCGCGGGCCGCGTGAGCCCGGCGGAATGCGGCGTGGCGATGACGTCGGGCCGCGCGGCGAGGCGCGGCGTCGGCATCTGGTCGGGATCGCGGCCGACGTCCATCGCGCAGCCGCCGAGGTGGCCGGAATCGAGCGCCGCCTCCAGCGCCTTCTCGTCGACCAGATTGCCGCGCGAGACGTTGATGAGGAACGCGCCGCGCTTCATCGTCTTCAATGCTTTCTCGCCGATCAGGCTCTCGGTCTCCGCGGTCGCGACGGCAAGCGGCACGACGAAATCCGACTGCTTCAGCAGCTCGTCGAACGAGACCTGCGGCACGTCCTTGACGTAGGGATCGTGCACGAGGACGTTCATTCCAAAGGCGCGCCCGAGGCGCACGACTTCGCGGCCGATCTGGCCGTAGCCGATGACGCCGAGGGTGCTCCCCTTCAGCTCCAGGCCCATGGCGCCTTTCGGAACTACCTTGTTTCTGTAGGAGAGGGACGAAGAGGTGATTCGACGCCCCAGGTCGATCATGAAGCCGAACACCTGCTCGGCCACCGAGGTGACGAATCCGGCGCTCGCCTGCGTGACGAGCACGCCCGCCTTGCTCGCGGCCGGCACGTCGACGTTGCGGATGTCGATCGCACAGCGCAGGAACGCGACGAGCTTCGGCAGGCGCTCGAAGACCGCGGCGGGCCCCGGCGACTGGCGGTACGACACGATGAGATCGCAGTCCGATGCCGCGCGGATCAGCGCTTCGCCTTCGAGAGATGGATCTTCCTGATGAAGCTTTACTTCTCCGAGGGACTGCAGACCCGCGAGGGCGCGCGGACCGTAGTAGAGGTCCCTCGCTTCGGGCGAATGGGTGAGCAGGATCCTCACGAGACCCGGCGGCGCTCGTCGGCGAGCCTGCGATAGCGCGCGATGGAGCGGGTGAGGTGGCGGCGCATCGCCTCGCGCGCCGCGCGCGGGTCGCGCCCGCGGATCGCGGCCACGATGCGGCGGTGCTCGTCCTGGAGCAGGCGCAGGTACGCCCGCGTGCCGCCCATGCTCTCGGTGAGGCCGCTGACGGCGCGGCGCGGGATCAGGTGGCGGCCGATGAACTGGAGGAAGCGCACGAACTCGGG
>DASZQH010000123.1:0-1662 GCA_035549805.1 Burkholderiales bacterium | reverse complement strand
CCGGCGAGCGCCGCGGCATCGCTCGCGCCGCCGGGCTGGCGCACGTAGATGCCCGAGCCGACCTTCACGTCGAGCAGGCCCTCGATCTCGAGCGCGATCAGCGCCTCGCGCAGGCTGGGGCGGCTGACCCTGAGCTGCTTCGCCAGGTCGCGCTCGGCGGGCAGGCGCGCGCCGCGCGCCACCTCGCCGGACTCGACGAGCGCGCGGATCTGGTCGGCGATCTGCAGATAAAGGCGGCGCGACTCGACCGCTTGCAGGCGCATGCGGCGCTCTCCTCCTCCGTGAGGGAGCGCGGACGATAGACTCGCCCCGCCGAATTGGTCAAGTGGTCAGGCCGATTGCGGCCGTTACTTCTTTTCCGCCGCGTCCCGGGCCGCTTCGCGCTCGGCCTCTTCCTTCTCCTGCTGCGCCGCCGCCGCCTCCTCCTTCTTGCGCAGCGCCTCGCGCTCGGCGTCGAGGCGCGCCTCCTCCTCGAGCGCGCGGCGCTCTTCTTCCTCGGCCTCGCGCATGCGCTCGGCCTTGACGCGCTCCTGGATCCAGTTCGGGAACCACAGCGCGATGTTCGGGAACGCGAGCACGAGCGCGACGCAGATCACCTGGATCACCATGAAATCGGCCATGCCGCGGTAGATCGTCGCGAGGTTCCATTGCTTGACCACCTGCTTCAGGTAGTACGCCGACATGGCGACCGGCGGCGACAGGAAGGCGGTCTGCAGCACCACCGCGACGATGCAGCCGAACCACACCATGTCGTAGCCGAGCCCCTTGGCGACGGGGGCGAGCAGCGGCAGGAAGATCAGGACGATCGCCGGCCACTCGAACGGCCAGCCGAGCAGGAAGATGAGCATCAGCAGCAGCGTCATCGTTCCCCACGCCGGCAGCGGCGCGGCGAGCAGCGCGTTGGTCATCCAGGTCGCCGTCCCGAGCCAGGAGAACACCGAGCCGAAGACGTTCGAGGCGACCGCGAGCAGCAGCACCATCGCTGCGGTGGCCATGGTGCTGTTGCAGGCCTGCAGGAGGCCCTTGACCGTGAACCGGCCATAGAGGACGACCAGCACCAGCGCGCCGAGGGCGCCGAGGCCGGCCGCCTCCGCGGCCGTGGTGAGCCCGGCGAGGATGGCGCCGAGGGTCAGCACCGTCAGCACCGTCACCGGCACCAGCCCGACGACGCATTCCCAGAGCACCAGGCGGATCGACTGCGGGCGATCCTCCTTGGGGACCGGCGGCCCGAGCTTCGGGTTGAGGAAGCTGCGCACCAGCGTATAGACGATGTACATGCCGGAGAGCAGGAAGCCGGGGCCGAAGGCGGAGGCGTACAGGTCGATGACCGAGATCTCCAGCACCGGCGCCATCACGACCAGCATCACCGAGGGCGGGATAAGGATGCCCAGCGTGCCGCCGGCGGCGATCGAGCCCGCCGACATGCGCACGTCGTAGCCGGCCTTGATCATCATCGGGCCGGCCATGATGCCGAGCAGCGTGACCGTCGCGCCCACCGTGCCGGACGCGATGCCGAACAGCGTGGCGGTCAGGATCACCACCACGTAGAGCGCGCCGCGCACCGGCGCGAAGAGGTCGCGGAACGCGCGGAACAATCGCTCCATCAGCCCCGCCTGGTCGCAGATGTACCCCATCAGGATGAACAGCGGCACCGCCACGAAC
>DASZQH010000122.1:0-3641 GCA_035549805.1 Burkholderiales bacterium | reverse complement strand
GAACGCCTTGCCGACGATGTTCTCGTCGGGGACGAAGCCCCAGACCCGGCTGTCGCTCGAGTTGTCGCGGTTGTCGCCCATCACGAAATAGTGGCCCGGCGGCACGGTGCACGCGAGGCCGCTCGTATTGTATTGACAATTCCCGGCGAACGGGAATGCGCGCCCGCCGGGAATGAACGCCGGCGCATCCTCCTCGACCAGGATCTCGTGGCCGACCCCGTTGAGCGTCTCGACGAAGCGGCGCGAGAACTGCATGCGCTCGCGCGACAGGTAGTCGTCGACCTGCCGCGTGGGCACCGGGGTGCCGTTGATCGACAGGCGCTTGTCGCGGTACTCCACCCGGTCGCCCGGCAGGCCGACGACGCGCTTGATGTAGTCGAGGGACGGGTCGTCCGGATAGCGGAACACCATGACGTCGCCGCGCTGCGGCGAGTCGAGCGAGACCACCTTCCGGTTCACCACCGGCAGGCGCACGCCGTACTTGAACTTGTTCACCAGGATGAAGTCGCCGACGAGCAGCGTCGGTACCATCGAGCTCGACGGGATCTTGAACGGCTCGACGAGGAACGAGCGCAGCAGGAAGACGATCAGGATCACCGGGAAGAAGCTGACGGAGTACTCGACCCACCACGGCTGCTTCGCGTCGGCGCCGCGCCGCTTCTTCAGCAGGAGGATCTCGACCAGCCACACCAGGCCGGTGACGACGAGGAGGATGAGGAGGAACAGCGCGAAGCTCATCGAAGACGGCTCAGCTGTCGCTACGCTGCAGCACCGCCAGGAACGCCTCCTGGGGGATCTCCACCGACCCGACCTGCTTCATGCGCTTCTTCCCCTCTTTCTGCTTGTCGAGCAGCTTGCGCTTGCGCGTCACGTCGCCGCCGTAGCACTTGGCGATCACGTTCTTGCGCAGGGCCTTGACGTTGTCGCGCGCGATGATGTGGCCGCCGATCGCGGCCTGGATCGCGACGTCGAACATCTGGCGCGGGATCAGGTCGCGCAGCCGGGTGACGAGATCGCGGCCGCGCAGCTGCGCGGTCGAGCGGTGCACCATGCTGGAGAGCGCGTCGACGCGCTCGCCGTTCACCAGGATGTCGAGGCGCACCATGTCGGCGGCGCGGTATTCCTTGAACTCGTAGTCGAGCGACCCGTAGCCGCGCGTCGCCGACTTGAGCCGGTCGAAGAAGTCCAGCACCACCTCGTTGAGCGGCAGGTCGTAGGAGATCACGACGTGCCGGGCCGAGTAGTGCATATTGGTCTGCACGCCGCGCTTGTCGGTGCACAGCGAGATCACCGGCCCGACGTAGTCCTGCGGCACGAAGATCTTGCAGGCCATGATCGGCTCGCGGAACTCCTCGATCGTCTCCACCGGCGGAAGGCGCGCGGGGTTGGATACCTGCTCGACGGTGCCGTTGCGCAGCAGCACCTCGTAGACCACGGAGGGCGCCGTCGTGATGAGGCTCATGCCGTACTCGCGCTCGAGCCGCTCCTGGACGATGTCCATGTGCAGCAGGCCGAGGAAGCCGCAGCGGAAGCCGAAGCCGAGCGCCTGCGAGGTCTCGGGCTCGTAGTGGAGCGACGCGTCGTTGAGGTGCAGCTTCTCCAGCGCCTCGCGCAGCGCCTCGTACTCGTTCGCCTCCACGGGGTAGAGGCCGGCGAACACCTGCGGCTTGATCTCCTTGAAGCCCGGCAGGGCCTTCGCCGCCGGCCGGGCGGCGAGCGTGATCGTGTCGCCGACCTTGGCGGCGCGCAGCTCCTTGATGCCGGCGGTGACGAATCCGACTTCGCCCGCCAGCAGCTCGTCCTTCGCCTTCGACTTGGGCGTGAACACGCCGATCTGGTCCGAGAGATAGGTCGCGCCGGTGCTCATGAGGAGGATCTTCTCCTTCGAGCGCAGCGCTCCGTCGACGACGCGCACCAGCATCACGACGCCCACGTAGTTGTCGAACCAGGAATCGATGATCAGGGCCTGGAGCGGCGCCAGCGGATCGCCTTTCGGCGCGGGCACCTTGGCGATGATGGCTTCGAGGATCTCGGCGACGTTCTCGCCGGTCTTGGCGCTGGCGCGGATCGCCTCCTTCGCGTCGAGGCCGATCACGTCCTCGATCTCCTGGATCGCCTTCTCGGGATCGGAGGACGGCAGGTCGATCTTGTTCAGGACCGGGATCACTTCGACGCCCTGCTCGATCGCGGTGTAGCAGTTCGCGACCGTCTGCGCCTCCACGCCCTGCGAGGCGTCCACGACCAGGATGGCGCCCTCGCACGCCGCGAGCGAGCGGCTGACCTCGTAGGAGAAGTCGACGTGCCCCGGGGTGTCGATCAGGTTGAGGAGGTAGGTGTTGCCGTCCCTCGCCTTGTACTGCAGCGCCGCGGTCTGGGCCTTGATGGTGATGCCGCGCTCGCGCTCGAGGTCCATCGAGTCGAGCACCTGCTCCGCCATCTCGCGCTCGGCGAGCCCGCCGCACATCTGGATGAAGCGATCGGCCAGCGTCGACTTGCCGTGGTCGATGTGGGCGATGATGGAGAAGTTCCGGATGCGGCTTTGCGTCATCGAGGGGCCATAGATAGACAAAGAGGGTGCCGAGGCACCCTCTTCGCGACCGCTATTTTAGCTTGTAAATCTAGCCTTTATCGGCGAGACCGGCGATCGTGACGAAGGCCGTGGACTCGCCGCGCCGCACCTGGAGCGTGATCACCGCGCTCTTGTCGAGCCCCGCGAGGAGCCGGTTCAGCTGCTCGACGCTGCGCAGCTCGGTCTGCTGCCCCTTGTGCACCAGCATCAGCAGCACGTCGCCCTTGCGCACCTCGGCCTTGGAGTCCGGGCGCACGTCGAGCACGACGAGGCCGTAGTTCAGGCCGACGCCTTTCTTCTGCTCGGCGGACAGCTCGCCCACCACGATGCCGAGGCGATTCGCCGGCGCCTCGGCCTGCGGCTTCGCGCGCGGCTTGTCCGCGGCGGCCACCCGGTCCTCCTGCAGCTCGCCGACGGTGATCGTCAGGTTGCGCTTCTGGCCCTTGCGCCAGACCTCGACGCCGGCCTGCGAGCCGGGACGCGTCGAGCCGACGATGCGCGGCAGGTCGCTCGAGCCCTCGACCGCCTTGCCGTCGAAGCCGAGGATGATGTCGCTCGCCTCGACGCCGGCCTTGTCCGCCGGGCTGCCCTTCTCGACCGAGTTCACCAGCGCGCCGCGCGGCCGGTCCAGGCCGAAGGACGTGGCGAGGTCGCGGGTCACCTCCTGGATCACGACCCCGATGCGGCCGCGGGCCACGCGCCCCTTCTCGCGCAGCTGCTTCTGGATGTCGAGGGCGACGTCGATCGGGATGGCGAACGACAGGCCCATGAAGCCGCCGGTGCGGCTGTAGATCTGCGAGTTGATGCCGATCACCTCGCCGCGCATGTTGAAGAGCGGCCCGCCCGAGTTGCCCGGGTTGATCGCCACGTCGGTCTGGATGAACGGGACGAAGTTCTCCTGCGGCAGCGAGCGCCCTTTCGCGCTCACGATGCCCGCGGTGACGGTGTTCTCGAAGCCGAACGGCGAGCCGATCGCCACCACCCACTCGCCGACCTTCAGCTTGGAGGCGTCGCCGAACTTCACCGTGGGCAGGTTCGTGCCCTCGATCTTGATGAGCGCCACGTCGGTGCG
>DASZQH010000121.1:0-6354 GCA_035549805.1 Burkholderiales bacterium | reverse complement strand
ATTGGTGACCATCTCTTACAGAGTGGTGCCGGAAGAGAGAATCGAACTCTCACGACCTTGCGATCGGCGGATTTTGAGTCCGCTGCGTCTACCAGTTCCGCCATTCCGGCGACGACTGGACGGTGGGGTAAGACAAGGCGGAAATTATAATTGCCCCGACATGCCCAAGACTTCAACGGCCCGTCCGCGGCGCGCGCTATCCCCGGGCATCCCGGTCAGGAACGGCATTCTGGCCGCGCTGCTCGCCACCGAGTACAAGCGGCTCCTGCCCAGGCTGGAGCACGTGACGCTGGCGCGCGGCCAGGTCGTCTACCGGGCGGACCACGACATCGACGCGGTGTACTTCCCCGAGGATGCGGTGGTCGCCATGGTCGACACCACGGACGACCGGCGCACGATCGAAGTGGGCATCATCGGCCGCGAGGGAATCGTCGGCATCAACATCTTCCTGGGCGGCACCACCACTCCGGACCGGGCGATCGTGCAGATCCCGGGCAGCGCTTTCCGGATGAAGTCGCGCGACCTGCGAAAGGAAGTGCGTTTCGGCAGTCCGCTGCAACGCCTGCTCCTCGACTACACGCGCAGCTTTCTCGCGGTGATCAGCCAGTCGGTGGCCTGCAGCCAGCACCACAGTCTGGAGCAGCGCCTGGCGCGCTGGCTCCTGACGATGCGCGGCTATGCGGGTGCGCGGGAGCTCCACATGGATCACGGTTCGATCGCGAAAATGCTGGGCGTGCGGCGAGTCGGCGTGTCCGAGGCCGCGCACAGGTTCCGCGCGGCCAGGCTGATCGACTATCGGCGCGGCCGCATCGTCGTGCTCAGCACTTCAGGGCTGGAGGAAAGATCCTGCGAGTGCTACGGGTTCATCCGGCGCGAGTACGGCAGGCTGCAGGGAAAGCTGCCGCGGCTGCTGTCGCCGGACGGAGCAACGGCCTAGTTCAGTAGCGCAGGCTGACGGTCATGTCGAGCGTTCGGCCGTCATAGGGGAAGCTCGCCGCGGAAAAGGAAGGCGGTCCGAGCAACGCTCGGGCGTCATTCGAGAAGCCGTAGCCTTCCGTGGGAGTGCCGAACCGGCTGGTGTCCAGCTTGCCGTTCATGTTCTCGTCGTGGACGACGGCGATCGCATACCTTCCGGGCGGAATGTCTTCGAAAGTGCATAGCGCCTGCGCCTTGCGGACCTTGATCACCATGACGTTCGTTGCCGAGCTCAGGTACTCGGTGGGGAAGCCGGCGGACGATTCAAAAAGGGCGCAGGCCACCGTTCCCATGCTGCTCCTGACGTCGAGAATCCTGATGCGGATGCCGTGGCATTGCCCCCAGGCAACGCCGGGAAGACCGGCGCACGCCAGCGCGGCGCACAGCATCGCGCCTCGGGCCGCCGCTGGAACTCGCATCATGGTTGCAGTGCCGCCCTCTGACGCACGATGGCGCGCGCACCGGGGAGACCTTGCAGCAGCCGCTCCGTTTCCTTCCTGACCGTTGCATAGCATTCGCACGCGCGCGCCTGCAGCTTGCTGCGGTCGCGTATCGTGATCCGCCCGCGCTGGTTCTCGATGAGCCCTGCGCGCTGGAGCGCCGTGGCCGCTTCGGTGATGCCGACGCGCCGCACGCCCAGCATGTTGCTGATCAGCTCCTGCGTCACGCGGATCTCGTCGCCGGGAATGCGGTCCAGGCTCATGAGGAGCCAGCGGCACAGTTGCTGCTCCACCGTATGGTGGCGGTTGCAGACCACCGTCTGCGACATCTGCGTGATGAGCGCCTGGATGTAGCGCAGGAGCGTCAGTTGGAGTGCGTCGGAACGATGGAACTCGTCGAGGATGGTGTCGGAACCGATGCGGTAGGCGTAGCCGGCGACCTGGACGACCGCCCGGCAGGGCGTCATACCGCCTCCCAGGAGGATCGCAGTCCCCACGCAACCGTCGTTGCCGAGGATTGCGGATTCCGCCACGGAGCCGTCGGCCAGGGCTTGCAGCAAGGAGACAAGGCCCGAGACAGGGAAGTAAACGTGGCGCATCTGCGATCCGGGCTCGTGCAGCACCGCGCCGAGCGGCAGCTTCACGAGCGCCAGATGCGGACGCAGCCGCTCCAGGTCCGCCGGGGGCAGCGCGGCAAGGAGACGGTTTCCCTGGAATGCAAACGTTTCCACTCGGCCACGGTAGCCAACTCCCGCCGGCGGGCTCGTGATCCATGTCAAAGGACCTGCATTCCGCGCCTCTCGGATGAAGGGGAGGACAAGGCGGAAACTATAATTCGCGGCGTGCGCGTCTCCGAGTTCGACTACGAACTTCCCCCCGAGCTCATCGCCCAGCATCCCGCTCCCGAGCGCGCCGCGAGCCGCCTGCTGCGGCTGCACGCCGGAAGCGGCGCGATCGAGGATCTCGCCTTCGCCGACCTGCCCGGCCTCGTCGAGGCGCGCGATGCCGTCGTCCTCAACGAGACGCGCGTCATCAAGGCGCGCCTCGCAGGCCACAAGCGCACCGGCGGCCGCGTCGAAATCTTCGTCGAGCGCGTGCTCGGCGCGCGCGAGGCGCTCGTCCTCATCCGCGCCAGCCATCCGCCGGCGCGCGGCAGCGAGCTCCTCGTCGGCGACGGCCTGGTCGTGCGCATCGAGGGACGCGAGGAGGACCTCTACCGCGTGCGCTTTTCCGACGCGGTAGAGTCGGTGCTGGAGCGCTTCGGCGCAGTGCCGCTGCCGCCGTATATCGCGCACGCGGCCGGCCCTGCGGATGTCGAGCGCTACCAGACCGTGTACGCACGCATTCCGGGCGCGGTGGCCGCGCCCACTGCCGGCCTGCATTTCACGCCGCAGCTACTCGCCGCGCTCGAGGGGCGCGGCGCCGCGCTCGTCCGCATCACGCTCCACGTCGGCGCCGGCACCTTCCAGCCCGTGCGAGTCGACGAGGTCGAGCGCCATCGCATGCACAAGGAGCGCTATTCGGTTCCCGCGGACGCGGCGCGCGCGCTGCAGGGCCGGCGGGTCCTCGCGGTCGGCACGACGAGCCTGCGCGCGCTCGAGACGCTCGCGCTCACCGGGCAGCGCGACGGCGAGTCGGAGCTGTTCGTCTACCCCGGCTTCCAGTTCCAGGCCGTCGACCGCCTCCTCACGAACTTCCACCTGCCGCGCTCGACGCTGCTGATGCTCGCCTGCGCCTTCGGCGGCATGGAGAACGTGCTGCGCGCCTACCGCCACGCCGTCGAGAAGCGCTATCGCTTCTTCTCGTACGGCGACGCGATGCTCATCGAGCGCGCATGACGCTGCTGCGCAACGCCGCGAAGGCGGTTCCCGACCTGGTCACCGCGGCCCTGCTGTACGCGGTCTGGGCCGACCCGGGGCGCTTCGGCACGGAGTGGTTCCGCGCTGCGGTCTTCACGCTGCTGCTCGAGTTCTTCGTCATCCACGCCGGCGGGTTCATGGCCGCGACCGTGTACGACCCCGCGGCGACGCGCCGCGTGCGCCTGCTGCGCCTCGCCGGATGGACCGGCGGCTACGTCGCGTTCATCAGCGCTTTCGCGCTCGGCTTCGACGCCTGGTGGATGGTCGGCGCCTTCCTCTGGTTCTGCTTCTCGAAGCTGCAGGCGATCTGGAGCGGCGGCCCGGTGACCGAGCGCGATCGCAGCCATGCCATCGTCAGCTGGGCCCTGAGCGTCGCGGTGTTCCTCGGCGCGATCTTCGTCACCCTCGAGTACGACGTCGCGGAGCTCGGCGCCGACGCGGCGGTGCGCGCGGCCGCGGGCTTCGGCGAAGGCGGGATCTGGGAGGCGCAGCCGCACCGCGCGCTCGCCGGAGGCGTCCTGTACTTCGCCCTGATCGGGCTCGCGCGGCCGCTCCTCGCCTGGGCCTTCTCCCCGCGCGCGGCGCGGCCGGTCGCGGCCTGACCGTGCGCTTCTCCGTCTCCCACCGTGACGGCGCCGCGAGGCGCGGCGCGCTCGAGCTCGCGCACGGCGTCGTGCAGACCCCGGCGTTCATGCCCGTCGGCACCTACGGCACCGTGAAGGCGATGGCGCCCGACGAGCTCGAGCGCCTCGGCGCCGAGATCGTGCTCGGCAATACGTTCCACCTCTGGCTGCGCCCCGGTCTCGACGTCATCGAGAAGCACGGCGGCCTGCACCGCTTCATGGGCTGGAGCAGGCCGATCCTCACCGATTCGGGCGGCTTCCAGGTGTTCAGCCTCGGCGCACTAAGGAAGATCTCCGAGGAGGGCGTGCAGTTCGCCTCGCCGATCAACGGCGACCGCCTGTTCCTGACCCCCGAGGAATCGATGCGCATCCAGGCCGTGCTCGACTCCGACATCGCGATGGTGTTCGACGAGTGCACGCCCTACCCCGCGACCGAGGCGCAGGCGGCCGAGTCGATGCGCCTGTCGATGCGCTGGGCGCGCCGCTCCCGCGACGCGTTCGCCACGCGCAACGCCCTCTTCGGCATCGTCCAGGGCGGGATGCACGAGGCGCTGCGCGAGGAATCCCTCGCCGCCCTCACCGCCATCGGCTTCGACGGTTACGCGGTGGGCGGCCTGTCGGTGGGCGAGCCGGCCGAGGACCGCTGGCGCGTGGTCGCGCACATCGTGCCGCGCCTGCCCGCGGACCGGCCGCGCTACCTGATGGGGATGGGCACCCCCGAAGACATCGTGCAGGCGGTGCTCGCGGGGATCGACATGTTCGACTGCGTGCTGCCGACCCGCAATGCGCGCAACGGCTGGCTCTTCACGCGCGCGGGCGACGTCAAGATCCGCAACGCGCGCTACCGCGACGACCCTTCGCCGCTCGACGCGCGCTGCGCGTGCTACACGTGCCGCCACTTCTCGCGCGCCTACCTGCACCACCTGCAGCGGGCGAACGAGATCCTCGGCGCGCGCCTCAACACGCTGCACAACCTGCACTACTACCAGGAGCTGATGCGCGATCTGCGCGCCGCGATCGAGACGGGGCGGCTCGTCGAGGCGGGCCGGGCCCTGCTGGCCGAGCGAAGGGGAGCGGGGGGGCTATAATTCGCCCCTCCCTAGAGTCCCGGAGTCCGCAGCGATGATCTCCCCTGCATATGCCCAGGCCGCGCCGGCCGGCGGCAGCGGCATTGAAAGCATGATCCTCCTGGTCGCGATGTTCGCGATCATGTACTTCCTGCTGATCCGCCCGCAGATGAAGCGGGCCAAGGAGCAGCGCGCGATGGTCGAGGCCCTGCAGAAGGGCGACGAGGTGGTCGCCGCGGGCGGCCTGATCGGTCGCGTCACCAAGCTCACCGACCAGTACCTCACCCTCGAAGTGGCGCCGAACACGGAAATCGTGATGCAGCGCAATGCCGTCCAGGTCGTGCTGCCCAAGGGCACCCTGAAGAGCGTGCAGCCGCAGTAGTCGCTGGTGAACCGCTTCCCCACCTGGAAGTACGCGCTGATCGCGGTCGTCGTCCTGGCCGCGCTGCTCTACACCCTGCCGAATTTCTTCGGCGAGTCCCCGGCCGTCCAGGTTTCGAGCGCGCGCGCCACGGTGCGCGTCGATGCCGCCGTCATGTCGCGCGTCGAAGAAGCGCTCAAGAAGGGGGGCATCGCCTACACCGGGGCTACCCTGGACCCGACGAGCCTGCGCGTGCGCTTCCTGGACACGGATACGCAGTTGCGGGCAAAGGACCTGATCCACGGCGTGCTCAACCCCGGCGCGTCACCCCAGGCCACGCCCGAGGAGGACCCGAACGTCGGCTTCGTGGTCGCGCTCAACCTCGTCCCCGCCTCGCCCGGCTGGCTCGCCGCGATCCGCGCGCTGCCGATGTACCTCGGCCTCGACCTGCGCGGCGGCGTGCACTTCCTCCTCCAGGTCGACATGCAGGCGGCGGGCACCAAGCGCATCGAGAGCCTCGCCGGCGACGTCCGGCAGCTCCTGCGCGAGAAAGGCGTGCGCCACGGCGGCGTGACGCGCGAAGGCCAGCAGCTGCGCGTGCGCTTCCGGGAGGCCGCGGTGCGCGACCAGGCGGTCGCCCTGCTCGGCCGCGAGTTGCAGGACCTCGCGTTCACCGACCGGCAGGACGGGCAGGATTTCCTGCTGATCGGCACGCTCAAGCCCGAGGCGCTGCGGCGCAACCAGGAATTGGCGCTCAAGCAGAACATCACCACGCTGCAGAACCGGATCAACGAGCTCGGCGTCGCCGAGCCGGTGATACAGCAGCAGGGCGCCGACCGGATCGTCGTCCAGCTTCCCGGCGTGCAGGACGTGGCGCGCGCCAAGCGCCTCATCGGCCGGACCGCGACCCTCGAGATCCGCATGGTCGACGAGGAGAAGATGACGCCCGAGAACATCGAGGCGGCCTCGCGCGGCCAGGTGCCGTTCGGCACCGACTACTACGTGGAGCGCAACGGCCAGCCGCTGCTG
>DASZQH010000120.1:0-21494 GCA_035549805.1 Burkholderiales bacterium | reverse complement strand
GGGTCGAGCGCGCGCGCGGCACGCCGGCGCACCGCGCCTTCCGCAAAGCGCGCGGCAAGAAGGAGGAACGCGAGCATGCTCACGGAATCGAAGTACACCGCGCCGCGCCCCGTGACCGTCGCCCAGGCGCTCGCGGCGAAGGCGCCGGCGAGCCCGAGCGCGATCGGCGTCTCGAGGCCGAGGCGCCGGCTCGCGAGCTCGCTGCGCGCGCCGCGGAAGAACGGCGCGCAGGAAAAGAGGAGCACGGGCGCCGTGATGAGGAGCCCCGCCCAGCGCATGAGCTGCGCGGCCTCGGCGGAAAGGTCCTCGCCGCCGACGTATTCGGGGAAGGCGTACATCATCACCTGCATCGCGCCGAAGCCGGCGACGAACAGGCGCCAGAGCTCCGCGTGCCGCTCGCGGCGCTCGAGCCCGGCCTGCTGCCCCTCCTCATAAGGCGCCGCGCCGTAGCCGACCGCGCGCACCGCCTCGATCAGCGCCGCCAGCGTGGTTCGCTGCGGGTCCCATTTCACCCGCGCCCGGCGCGTCGTGTAGTTGACGTCGGCACGCACGATGCCGGGCGCGCGCCGCAGCACGCTCTCGATCAGCCACAGGCAGGCGGCGCAGCGCACGCCTTCCAGGACGAGCGAAGCTTCCCCGTTGCCCGCGTGTAAGGCCGGAGTCGCGGCGGAAAAGGAAGGACGCACCCCCAGTTTCGTACGCGTTTCGTAGTAGCGCTCCAGGCCCGCGCCGGCGATGGCCAGCGCGACTTCCCGGCAGCCCGGGCAGCAGAACGCCCGCTCTTCTCCCGCCACGCGCGCGTGCCACGCCGCATCGGCCGGCAAAGACAATCCGCAGTGGTAGCAGGAGCCCACCGGTCGAGCCTAGCGGCCGGACGCGGCGCCACGTTGACCTGCATCAAGCCGCGGCAAGCGCAGGCGGTAGACTGCCGCCGTGCTCAAGCACACCCTGCAGCCGCTCCTGGCGCCCTCCCGCGTGGCGCTGGTCGGCGCCTCCGAGCGCCCGGGCTCCCTCGGCGACATCGTGTTCCGCAACCTGGCCGCCGGCCTGGGCGGAAAGCGGCTCGCCCGGCTCTACCCGGTCAATCCGAAGCACCGCCAGGTGCACGGGGCGCCGGCGTTCGCCAGCCTCGGCCGCCTGCCCGAGCCGGTCGAGCTCGCGGTCGTCGCGACTCCCGCGCGCACCGTGCCCGGCGTGCTCGCCGAGGCGGGCGCGGCCGGCATCCGCGCCGCGGTGGTCCTGACGAGCGGCTTCGGCGAGACCGGCGCCGAGGGCCGCGCGCTGCAGGAGAAGGCGCAGGCCGCGGCGAAGCGCGGCGGCGTGCGCATCCTCGGGCCGAACTGCCTGGGCCTCATGCGCACCGACACCGGCCTCAACGCCACGTTCGCCCGCACGCCGGCGCGGCCGGGGCGGCTCGCGCTCGTCTCGCAGTCCGGGGCCATCTGCGGCGCGATCCTCGACTGGGCGGCGAGCGCCGACATCGGCTTCACGAGCGTCGTGTCGCTCGGCGCGGCGGTCGACGTCGACTTCGGCGAGGTGCTCGACTTCCTCGTCGCCGACGAGCTCACCGAGGCGATCCTCCTCTACGTCGAAGGCATCCGGGACGCGCGGCGCTACCTGTCGGCGCTGCGCGCGGCGGCGCGCGTCAAGCCGGTCGTCGCGCTGAAGGTCGGCCGCCACGCGAGCGGCTCGAAGGCGGCCGCGAGCCACACCGGCGCGCTCGTGGGCAGCGACGCGGTGTTCGACGCCGCGCTGCGCCGCGCCGGCACGGTGCGGGTGAAGACCTACACGCAGCTCTTCGCGGCGGCGCGCGTGCTCTCGGCGTTCGTCCATGGCGGGCGCTTCCCCGAAGGCGACCGGCTCGCCGTCGTCACCAACGGCGGCGGCCCCGGCGTCATCGCCGCCGACAGCGCCGCGGAGAACGGCATCCGGCTCGCGGCGCTCGCGCCGCAGACGCTCGCCGTCCTGGACGGCAAGCTGCCGCCGCAGTGGTCGCGCGGCAACCCGGTCGACATCATCGGCGACGCGCCCGCGGCGCGCTTTCGCGACGCGACGGCGGCCGTGCTCGCCGATCCCGGCGTCGACGCGGTGCTCGCGATGTACTCGCCGGTCGCCGTGACCGCGCCGGAGGACGCGGCGCGCGCGGTCGTCGAGGCGGCGCGCGGCTCGCGCAAGGCCGTGCTCGCCGCGTGGCTCGGCGTCATCGGGCCGACCGAAGGCGGCCGGGTGCTCGAGTCGCAGGGCATTCCCAACTTCTACACGCCGGAGAACGCCGTCGAAGCGTTCTCCTTCCTGAGCCAGTACCAGCGCAACCAGGCGCAGCTCTACGAGGTGCCGCCGGTGTCCTCGTCCACGGAAGCCGCGCCCGCCGACCTCGCCGCGGCGCAGGCGATCCTCCGCGGCGCGCTGAAGGAAAGCCGGACCCTCCTTACCGAGACGGAAGCCAAGGCGCTGCTCGCGGCGTTCGGCCTGCCGGTGCCGCGCACCGTGATCGCCCGCACGCGCGACGAGGCGGTCGCCCGCGCGCGCGAGATCGGCTTCCCGGCGGTGCTGAAGATCCATTCGCCCGACCTCACGCACAAGTCGGACGTGGGCGGCGTGCGCCTCGACCTGCAGAACGAGGACATGGTCGCCTCGGCGTACGACGAGATGGTGCGCAACGTGAAGTCGCTGCGCCCGAAAGCGCGCATCGAGGGCGTGGCGGTGCAGCCGATGCTGCGCTTCGGCCATGCGCGCGAGGCGCTCGTCGGCGTGGCGACCGACCCGACGTTCGGGCCGGTCATCTCCTTCGGCGCCGGCGGCGTCTCCGTCGAGGCGGTGAAGGACACCGCCCTCGCGCTGCCGCCGCTCAACGCGATCCTCGCCCGCGAGCTCATGCAGCGCACGCGCGTGCACCGCCTGCTCGCGGGCTACCGCGACGTGCCTGCGGTCGATCTCGACGCGCTGTCCGCGATCCTGTGCGGCGTCTCGCGCATGGTGTGCGCGCTGCCGTGGCTGCGCGAGATGGACCTGAACCCCGTGCTCGCGCATCCGGGCGGCGCGATCATCGCCGACGCCCGCGTGCTCGTCGATCCGGCGCGCGTCGAGCCTCCGCCGCGCTACGGCCACATGGCGATCCACCCCTACCCCGTCGAGCTCGAGACCGAGGTCGCGCTGCGCGACGGCCTCAAGGTCCGGATCCGGCCGATCCGCCCGGACGACGCCGAGCGCGAGATCCGGTTCTTCGACGGCCTGTCGGAGCAATCGCGCTACCAGCGCTTCATGCAGCACCTGCCCCACCTGCCGCCGCGGATGCTGGCGCGCTTCACCCAGCTCGACTACGACCGCGAGCTCGCCCTGGTCACGCTCGCGGATGACGAGATCGTGGCCGTGGGGCGCTATGCCCCCAACGCCGACGGCGCCACGGCGGAGTTCGCCCTGGTGGTCGCCGATGCGTGGCAGGGCAAGGGCCTGGGCCGGATCCTCCTCCAGAGCCTGAAGCAGGAGGCGAAGAAGGCCGGCTACCGGGCGCTCTACGGCGCGATCCTGGAAGCGAACCGCGACATGCTCGACCTCGCGCGTCGCCTCGGCTTCGTCGAGGCCTCCCGTACCGGGACCGACGTCACCGTCGTCTGCGAGCTCTAGCCGAGCATCCCGCCGAGCTTCACCGCGCCCCACAGCGCCAGCACGCCGCACGCCACGCTCGCCACCACGTAAGCGCCCGCGACCACGACCTCGCCTCGCTGGATCAGCGCGACCGTCTCCACGCCGAAAGCGGAGAACGTCGTGAACCCGCCGAGGAATCCCGTGAAGAGGAGCAGGCGAACCTGCGCGGTCAGGAATCCGTAGTTCTCCGCCAGCCCGATCAGCAGCCCCGCGACCAGGCAGCCCAGCACGTTCACCAGGAAGGTCCCGGCCGGAAACCGCCACCCGACCGAGTACTGGAGCACCGCCGCCCCGCAGGCATAGCGTCCAACCGAACCGAGCGCGCCGCCGAGCGCGACCAGAAGCACTTCCCTCATCGGATCTCCCTTTATTGAAGTGACGCTAGAGCAGTTCCACGCCCAAGCCGCGCACGACCAGCGCCAGCGCACCGAAGCACGCGACGGTGATCGCGGCGGAGGCGCCGAGCGCGAGCCAGAAGCCGAGCTTCGCCAGCAGCGCCGGGAACGCGAGGAACATCGGAAGCGTGGGAAGCACGTACCAGAAGGTGTACCTGGCGTGGCTCGCCAGCTTCTCCGCGGGCTGGTTCTCGAAGTACATCCACAGCAGCGCGAGCACGGTGACGAGCGGCAGCGAGGCGAAGAGCGCCCCGGCCTTGTCGCTTCGCTTCGCGACTTCGGAAACGACCACCACGAGCGCCGCGGTGACCAGGTACTTGGTGACGATCCAGCCCATGCATGCTCCCGTCGGCCCGACTACTCTCCTGAGCGGGGCGCGACGCGCCGAAAGGCCGCGAACAGGGCGATGTCGTAGGCGATCTTCAGTATGCCGCAGGCGACGAGCGGCGCCGCCATCGCGCCGGCGGCGAACCACGCGCCGGCAATGGAGGGGCCGGCGGCCGAGGCGAGGCTGCGGGGTACGGCGGTGAAGCTGGCGGCCGCGGGGCGCTCCGCCGGCGTCACGACCGACATCACGTAGGCGCTGCGCGCGGGCACGTCCATCTGCGAAAGGAGGCTGCGCGCGAGGAGCAGCCCGAGCGCCAGTTCCAGCGACGGCGCGAACGCCGCGCCGATCAGGCAGAGGCTCGCCGGGATATGCGTGAACACCATGGTATTCACGAGCCCGATGCGACGCGCGAGCGGCGCGGCGGCGAGCTGCGACACGGCGCTGAAGGTCCCGGTCCAGAAGAAGAACGCTCCGGCGGCGGTGAGCGACATGCCGAAGCGCTCGAACAGCCACAGCGCGAGCAGCGCGTTGATCACCAGCCCGCCGGCGAACGAATCGACGCTGAACAGGGCGGCCAGCTTCACGACGATGGCGCGGGACGGGCCGAGCGCGGCCGGCGCGCGCGCCTCCTCGACCTTCGGCGCCGGGATGCGCGTGTAGAGGAGCCACACCACCGCGCCGATCGCCGCGTAGGCGCCGAACATCGCCCGCAGGGCGTCCGCCAGCGGCCAGCCGTGGCCGACCAGCCAGTCCGGCACGGCGGCGGCGAGCGCGCCGATCGCGCCGCAGATCGAGCCGATGAAGCTGTACCTCGCGAACAACCCGGTGCGCGCCTCGGCCGTGCTCGCGCCGGCGAGGACGCTGTGCTCGAGCGGCAGGAACACGCTCACGTCCCCGCCGCTCGGATTGAGCGGGCCCATGAACGCCACCACGAGCAGCGGCCAGAGCGCGGTGAAGCTCGCGAACCCCAGGCCCGTCACCGTCATCAGCACCGCGGCGCCGAGCAGCAGGCGCCGCAGCGAGAAGCGGTGCCCCCAGCGGCCCACGGCGAGGGTCGCGAGCGCGGAGCCCATCAGCGTCGCGGTGCTGAGGAACCCGACCTCGAGCTGGCCGTGGCCGAGCGCGAGGAGGTAGGCCGGCAGCACGACCGCCACGAAGCCGTCGCTCAGCGAGCGCAGCGCGCGCGCCGCCAGCACGAGGGAAACGAGCGACCGGCCGGACGGACTTTTCACGTGGATCCCGCTGCTCATGCACGCACTCCTTCCCCGGAGGGAATGGAGCAGGCTTGAGACGAGGCGTCTTTGCGGACCGGGTGTCTGCCTTGACCCGGCTAGGGCGCCTGGAGGCGCCCTACACAACCGTATCGGTTATTGCGGCTCGAGGCCGACCTTCTTCACCAGCGCGGCGTACTTGGCGAGCTCGCTGCGGAACGCCGCCTCCGCCTGCGCCGTGGTGGAGATGCGGATCGTGTTCCCCTGCTTCGCCATGGTTTCCTTCACCGCCGCGTCGTCGAACGCGGCGAGCACCGCATCGTGGACCTTCTTCACCGCGGCCGGGCTCATGCCCTTGGGGCCGATCACGGCGAACCAGGCTTCGACTTCGAAGTTCGCGAGGCCCTGCTCGGCGAAGGTCGGGATCGCGGGTGCGGCCGGCGTGCGCTGCGCGGGGAAGACGCCGATCGGGCGCAGCTTGCCGCTCGCGATGTGGCCCTGCACGCTCGGCAGCGCGGCCACGACGAAGTCCACCTGGCCGCCGAGGGCGTCGGCGACCATCGGCCCCACGCCCTTGTAGGGGATGTGGCGGACCTTGATGCCGGCGGCGTCGAGATAGAGCTCGGTCGCGAGGTGCAGGATGGTCCCGTTGCCGCTCGAGCCGTAGTTGTGGGCGCCCGGCTTCTCCTTGACCAGGGCGACGAGCTCCTTGTGGCTCGTGGCCTGCATCTTCGCGGGGTTGACGACGAGCACCATGGGCGTCGCGCCGACGATCGCGATCGGCGTGAAGTCCCCCGGCATCTCGAACGGCAGCGACTTCAGCACGCTCGGGAAGATCACCACGTTGTTCGACACCACGGAGAGCGTGTGGCCGTCGGGCGCGGAGCGGGCCAGCGCCTGCAGCCCGATGACCCCGCCCGCGCCCGCCTGGTTCTCCACCACCACGGGGGCGCCGAGCGCCTTGGAGAACGCGGGCTGCGCGGCGCGCGTGATGGCGTCGACGCCCGAGCCTGCGGCGTTCGGCAGGATGAAGCGCACGGGGCGGTCCTGCTGCGCGAATGCCGCGCCGGCGGCGAAGAGGAGGGGGACGATCCAGAGGGTGGCTCGGTTCATGACTGAAATTCTAACGGAGCTTCCGCCGATAGGACCATCCGCGGCCCGGCGCGGCCTCGGCGTCCGTGCGTAAGCTATCGGCGGGAATATGCTGGCACGCTACCGAATCCTCCACGAGCTGGGACGCGGCGCGACGAGCGCCGTCTATGCGGCGAGCGATCGCACGACAGGCGAGGTCGTGGCGCTGCAACGCCTCGATCCTTCGCTGGCGGAGTCCGACCCGGGCCTCGTCCAGCGCTTCCTCGCGCGCGCGCGTTCGGCCCGCAACCTGAAGCACCCGAATATCGTCAGGATCCACGACGCGGGGGACGCGGCCGGCACGGCCTACGTGGCGATGGAGATGCTCGAGGGCGAGAGCCTGCGCAAGATCCTCGACGAGGGACCGCTGCCGGTCGCGCGCGCCATCCGGCTCGCGCACGAAATCGCTTCCGGGCTCGCGCATGCCCATCTGGAAGGCGTGGTGCACGGCGGGATCCAGCCCGCGAGCATCGCCGTCCTGCGCTCGGGCGCGGCGAAGATCGCCGATTTCTGCACCGGAACGGGCGGCCCGGGCTACCTGTCCCCCGAGCAGGCGCGGGGCGAGCCGGTCGACCACCGGTCCGACATCTTCTCCCTCGGCGCCCTGTTCTACGAAATGCTCACGGGCCGGCGCCCCTTCGAAGGCGACGCGGCGAAAGAGCCGCCGCCGCCGAGCGAGCTGAACCCGCACGCCCCGCGTGCGCTCGATCCGATCGTGCTCAGCATGCTCGCCCGGGACCCCGCCGCCCGGATGCCCGGCGTCCCCGTGCTGCTGCGCGAGCTGGAGCGACTGGAAGAAGGGCTCGGGCTCGAGGCGGCGCCACCGCAGGCCGGCACCGACGAACCCGCCGTCAAGGCGGCGCCATTCGACCCCGAGCCGCGGGCGCCCGACGTAAGCAGCTTCGACATTCCCCCGGATCTGCAGCGGCGGATGATGGAGCGCGAATCCAGGGCGGAACGGCCCTCCCGATCGCGGCCTGGGATGCTCGCGGCGCTTGCCCTGATGCTCACCGTGCTCGGCATCGGACTGAGCAACTTCAACGTCATCGGACTGGCCGACCTGAAGCGGCTTTCCGGCTTCATGGAGGATCTGCCGCCGCGCCCCGGCGAGCGAGACGTCGCCGCGAGTCGCATTCCGAAAGCGCCGGCACCCGTCCCGGAAGTATCGCGCCGGATCCCACCCTCCCCCGTCGCCGAAGCTCCCGTCGAACCCGCCCCGGAACCGACGCCGCGACCGCCGCCCCCGCTGGCGCCGGCCCCCGTGCCGCAAGCCGAAAGCGTCGCCGAAAGCGCGCCCGAGAAATCCGCCCCCGTCGTCGCCGCGCCTGCGCCGCAGCTCCCGCCGCTCGCGCCACCGACCATGAAACCGGTCGCGAAAGCGCCGCCGCAGCCGCCGGAAAAGTCCGCGCGGCTGGTCCTCTCGGTTTCCCCACGGGGCGAGCTCTACATCGACGGCGAGCACCGCGGCACGACGCCGCCGACCACGACCTTCGAGCTCGAGCCGGGCATGCGCCGCATCGAAGTCCGCAGCGGCTCGCGCAAGCCCTATCTCACCTACATGACGCTCGAGCCCGGCGACGTTCGCCGCATCCGGCACGACTTCAACGCGAAGCCGATCCGTCCGCCTGGCTGATCCTGGGCGCCGCTGCCGGAGCCTGTTTAAGCCCGGATTGCTCCGCCCATGCGCGATGCGCCTGGATCGCGCTCGCCAGGTAGAGCAGCTTGTCCGCCTTGGGAAGCTGCTGGAACTCGGCATCGGTGAGAATATGGAATGGGACCCGGTCCATAGGGCGTAAACCTACACGGCGCTGGTTACAGAGAACACGAATTTTACCGATCTCTTGGTGCGGGAGCGCACAGACTGGCGGGGTCAAGCCGATGTACCGACGGAGCGCTTCGCGCGATGACCATCACCATCACCGCCTTTGAACGCTCCCCCGATGGCGGCAAGGGCCTGGCGCGCGATACGCGCGTCCGCTGGGCGCTGGAAGAAGCCGGCCGGCCTTACGAGGTGCGGCTCGTCTCGTTCCGTGCCATGAAGGAACCCCCGCACCTGGCGCTCCACCCCTTCGGCCAGATTCCGACCTACGAGGAAGGCGATCTCGTCCTGTTCGAGACCGGGGCGATCGTGCTCCACATCGCCGAGCGCCATGCGGGCCTGCTACCCAAGGATGCCGACGCCCGCGCGCGTGCGATCACCTGGATGTTCGCCGCGCTCAACACCGTGGAGCCGCCGATCCTCGAGCTCCAGACCGCCACCTTCGAAAGAGACAAGCCCTGGAGCACGCAGCGCCTGCCTTTGGTCGAAGAGCGCGTCCGCGATCGGCTGAAGCAGCTCTCCGCCCGCCTCGGGAAAGCCGACTGGCTCGACGGCGCGTTCACCGCGGGAGACCTGCTGATGGTGTCCGTACTTCTGCGGCTGAGATCGTCGGGAATCCTGGATGAATTCCCGAGCCTGTCGGCCTACGTCGCCCGCGGCGAAGCGCGGCCCGCGTACAAGCGGGCTTTCGCTGCTCAGGCGGCGGTCAACAGGTAGGCCACCGGCGGGCAGATCGAGTTCCGGTTTGGCGTCCCCTCCGCGATCGGCCGCGAACCCTGAGGGGCAACGCGCTACGTTGACGCAAGGAACCGGGAGAGATAAGGAGCCGTGCGGCTGAGGTTGGCGCGCGCCACTTCCTGCGGAGCCCCGCACGCGACCACGCGTCCTCCTTCGTCCCCGGCGCCGGGTCCGATGTCGATCACCCAGTCGCTTGCCGCGACGACGCGCAGGTCGTGCTCGACGACGATCACCGTGTTACCGGCCTCCAGGAGCTTCTCCAGCTGCACGAGGAGTTTCTCGACGTCGGCGGCGTGCAGGCCGGTAGTCGGCTCGTCGAGCACGTAGAGCGAATTTCCGCGCTGCGCGCGCTGCAGCTCGGTGGCGAGCTTGATGCGCTGCGCCTCGCCGCCGGAAAGCTCGGTGGCCGGCTGGCCGAGCCGCAGGTAGCCCAGGCCGACGTCGCGCAGGACCTCGAGCGCGTGGCGCACGTGCGGATCGCCCGCGAAGAACTCGTGCGCCGCGTCGACCGTCATCGCGAGGACCTCGGCGATGCTCCTGCCGCGGTAGCGGATCTCCAGCGTCTTCTCGTTGTAGCGCGTGCCGCGGCACACCGGGCAGGGCGTGTAGACGCTGGGCAGAAACAGCAGCTCCACCATCACGAAGCCCTCGCCCTGGCAATGGGCGCAGCGGCCCTTCGCCACGTTGAACGAGAAGCGCCCGGCGTCGAAGCGATGCGCCCGGGCCTCCTTCGTCGACGCGAAAAGCTTCCGCACCGGGTCGAAGAGACCGGTGTAGGTCGCGAGGTTCGAGCGCGGCGTGCGCCCGATCGGCTTCTGGTCCACGGGCACCAGCCGCCGGATCCGTTCCATTCCGCCGGCGATGCGCCCGGCGCGCGTGAGCACCGCGCTTCGCTCCAGGCTTTCGCCCTCCTCCTCCTCGCCGCCCAGCGCATGGCCAAGATGCGCGGCGACGAGCTCCACCAGCGCCTGGCTGACCAGCGTGGATTTCCCGGAGCCCGACACGCCGGTCACCGCGGTTAGCACCTTGAGCGGGAACTCGGCATCCACGCCCTCGAGGTTGTTGCGGCTCACGCCTTCCAGGCGCAGCCAGCCTTGCGGCTCGCGCCTCGCGCGCCGTTCGACCCTTGCTCCGGGATGGAGGTAGCGCGCCGTCTGCGAGTCCTCCACGCCCTGCAATCCTTCCGGCGGCCCGCTGTAGAGGACCCGCCCGCCTTGCTGGCCCGCCGCCGGGCCGATATCGACGATCCAGTCGGCGTGGCGGATGACGTCGATCTCGTGCTCGACGACGAACATCGAGTTGCCCGAGGCCTTCAGGCGGTCGAGCGCGCGCAGCAGCGCCTGGGTGTCCGCCGGATGCAGGCCGGCGGAGGGCTCGTCGAGCACGTAGACCACGCCGAAGAGGTTGGAGCGGACTTGCGTCGCGAGCCGCAGGCGCTGGAGCTCGCCGGGCGAGAGCGTCGGCGTACTGCGCTCGAGCGTGAGATAGCCGAGCCCGAGGTCCATCAGCACCTCGAGGCGCGCCGCCATGTCGCCGGCAATACGGCGCGTCACCTCCGCTTTCTCCGGATGCATTCGATCGGGCGCCGCCTGGCCGGCCGCATAGGGCTTGAACAGCGCGGCGAGGCGCTTCAGCGGCAGCCGCGACAGCTCGGCGATGTCGAGGCCGGCGAACTTCACCGACAGCGCTTCGCGCCGCAGCCGCTTGCCGTGGCACTCGGGGCAGTCCGCGCTCGCCAGGTATCGAGCGACCCGGTTCTTCATGAGCTGGCTCTGCGTGTTCGCGAACGTTTGCAGCACGTAGCGACGTGCGCCCGTAAACGTGCCGTGATAGCTCGGCTCTTCCTTGCGCTTCAGCGCGCGCTGCGTTTCTGCGGGCGTGTACCCGGCGTAGACCGGCACCGTGGGCTGCTCCTCGGTGTAGAGGATCCAGTCCCGCACCTTCTTCGGAAGATCGCGCCACGGCCGGTCGACGTCGATGCCCATCGATACCAGGATGTCGCGCAGGTTCTGCCCGTGCCACGCGGGCGGCCACGCGGCGATCGCGCGCTCACGGATGGAGAGCGAGTCGTCCGGCACCATCGACTTCTCGGTCACGTCATAGACGCGCCCGAGGCCATGGCAGCGCGGACACGCGCCTTCGGCGGTGTTCGGCGAGAACGACTCGGCGTAGAGGAGCGGCTGGCCGCGCGGATAGTGGCCGGCGCGCGAATAAAGCATGCGCAGGAGGTTGGAGAGCGTCGTGACGCTCCCCACGGACGAGCGCGCCGTCACCCCGCCGCGGTGCTGCTGCAGGGCCACCGCCGGCGGCAGCCCCTCGATTTCGTCCACTTCCGGGACCGCCATCTGATGGAAGAGGCGCCGGGCATAGGGCGACACCGACTCGAGATAGCGGCGCTGCGCCTCGGCGTACAGCGTGCCGAAGGCCAGGGAAGACTTGCCTGACCCCGAAACACCGGTGAACACGACGAGCGCGTCCCGCGGCAGCTCGACGTCGACGTTCTTCAGGTTGTGCTCGCGTGCGCCGCGAACTCGGACGAAACCCACACCGGGACGGACACGCTCGTGCACTCACAGCGGCAGCAATTTTCGAGCCGCGGGCATAGCAATTGCGACCTTGCGACGTGCGCCATCTCGCCCGCGAGTCCTCCCCCGAGCTCCAGCTCACCCGCAGCAAGGACAGCTATCTCTTCGACAGCAGCAACCGGCGCTACGTCGACTTCCTCATGGGCTGGTGCGTCGGCAACTTCGGCTGGGGCAACGCCGTGATGGAGAAGCCCGCGAAGTCGTTCTCGGGTCCCGACTATGTCTATCCCGGCTTCGCGTATGCACCTTGGGGCGAGCTTGCGGAGCTCCTGGTCTCGGTCGCGCCGCGCGGCCTGGCGAAGTGCTTCCGTGCCACCGGCGGCTCCGAGGCCGTCGATCTCGCGTTGCAGGCCGCGATGCTGCATACCGGACGCGGCAAGTTCCTCTCGCTCGAGGGCAGCTACCACGGCAACAGCCTCGCCGGGCTGAGCATCGGCGCGGGATCGCGGGAGAAGCTCCCGAACCTGCTGCGCGGCTGCGAGCACGTCAAGCCGCCCCTCGACGCACGCGCCCTGGAGCGCATCGAGCGGCGCCTCAGGAAGCGCGACGTGGCGGCCTTCGTGATGGAGCCGATCTCCATGAACCTCGGGGTGCTCGTGCCGGAGCCGCGCTTCCTCCCGGAGCTGCAGCGGCTGTGCCGCCGCTACGGCACGCTCCTCGTCATGGATGAAGTGGCGACCGGCTTCGGCCGCACCGGGAAGCTCTTCGCTTGCGAGCACTTCGGCATCCAGCCCGACATCATGACGCTCGCGAAGGCGGTCACCGATGGCGTCGGCGGGATGGGCGGCATGATGGCGACTGCCGCCGTGGCGAAGTCCATGGAGGAAGACGGCGCGTTCTACTCGACGTACGGATGGCACCCGCGCAGCGTCCATATCGCCATCCGCACGCTGCGCTACCTCATTCGAAGCGAGAAGCGGCTGCTGCGCGACGTGGCGGACATGTCGGAATATTTCCGCACGCGCCTCGCGGCGATGCGCTTCGCCGGCGAGGCGGAGATTCGCGTCGTGGGACTCGCGATCGGCATCGACTTGCACGACGGGGAAGCCGCCGAGCGGCTCGGCCAGCGCTGCCGGCGCAAGGGCCTTCTCGTGTCTGCCGAGGGCGAAACGGTGCTGCTGATTCCCGCGCTCACGATCGACCTGGCGACCGCGCGCGAAGGCCTCGATATCCTCGAGGCCTGCGCCTGAGGGCGCTGAGCGCGGGTACGTGACACCCCTTTCTTGCAAGGGCATGGGATGCTAACCATCGTATTTGGCCGCCCAAGTGGCGCTCCGTACCGCTCAGCGGTGTACGACAGGCTGACCTTCCGCGGCCAATCCATCTTCGCTGACGAGCATCCGGAACCGATTGCCCGTCACGAGCGGCACCACTGGACGCCGACCGGCGCGGACGCCAAGGAGGTCTTCTATACCCGCCTGGACATCGCGGGCCCCCTTTGCCTGCAGTTCAAGCGCAAAGCGGCCGAGGTGAACTACGGACCCTATTCGGCGTTCTCCATGGTGGATGGCGTCGGGTACGTCGAAGGGGTCGTATTCGCCTTCGACGATGCCCAGCAGAACGATTGGTATTGCACGGAGGACCGTCAGCACTGGGACACGCTAACGCTCATAGGCGCCGAGAACTCAATGCCCGGTGCCCAGCGGCCCAAAGCGCCAGACCGATAAGAGGAAGGTTCACGTCCTTGAAACTCACCCGTGGAACACGGGTCCCTGTCGTCGCCAAAGCGGAACTTGCCGCGAACGTTCTGCTGTTGCAACCGTTGCACGGTCCTGTTCAAGCGAGAACTGCAATCTACGCGGGCCGCTCAAAGCGCTTTCGAGCAGCTTCCGCCTTTGGCCGCATCGAGCATTCGACAACATGATCGTTCACCAGCCCCATCGCCTGCATGAAGGCATAGACGGTCGTCGGGCCGACGAAGGCCCACCCGCGCTTCTTGAGGTCCTTCGAAAGCGCAATCGACTCGGCACTCACCGAGACCGTCTGCGGTCTTGCAGGTCGCTTTGGCTCATGGCGCCAGAAGTACGCGGCCAGCGACCCGTGCTCCGCAACCATCTGCTCGGCACGCTTGGCATTGTTGATCACCGCCTCGATCTTGCCCCGGTGGCGGACGATTCCGTCGTTCGCCAGCAAGCGCTTCACCTCCCGCGCACCGAAGCGCGCCACCTTGCGAAAGTCGAAGTCATGGAAGGCAGCGCGGAAGTTCTCCCGCTTCGCGAGGATCGTGCGCCAGCTCAGGCCCGACTGGAAACCCTCCAGGCAGAGCTTTTCGAACAAGCGCCGATCTTCGGCGACCGGAAAGCCCCATTCGGCGTCGTGATAGGCAAGGAACTCCGGTGCAGCGGCGCACCAGCGGCAGCGCGGCTTGCCGTCAGGCCCGGTCACCGTGTTCATGCCAGCCACTTGAGCCGCTCGTCGACTCTGCCGGGCACGACGTCGAGGATCTCGGCCCTGACGACGCCTTCGACGACGAACGGATCCGCGCTGACCCGTCCTTCGAGTTCCGTGCGCGACGTGCTCATCGCCACGACAAGGCCCCCCGCATTCGGCTGCAGGGTTCCCGTCATTACGAACACCCCGTCGTCGAAACCTCGTTGGATCCACGCCTTGTGAGCTTCCATGAGCTCGAGGGCCTTCGCCCTGGCGCCGGAGAACCGCAGTAGCACGACGTACATGTCAGGATCCTCCCCGGATCGGGATCGCCAAGGGGCGCAGCGGCGAGGCGGTCGCGCCGCGCAGCTTGAGTGGCGAGGCGATGAACAGGAACTCGTAGACCTGGTCCCTGGCGAGATCCTCGAGCCACACCACCTCCAGCAGGGAGACGCCTTTCTCGGCCAGCAGGTAGGTGTGCAGCGGTGCGAAGTTGGAGCGATCCTTCGAGGGAAAGCTCTCCACGCCGAAGTTGTCCGCGCCGATCAGCATGGCCTTCTGCCCGTCGATCAGCCATTGCGCCGCCTCCAGGCTCAGGCCGGCCTGGTCGATGAGGCGGTACTTCGAGGCATCCGGCCAGAGCGTCATCAGGCCGGTGCGCAGGAGCACGACGTCTCCCGGGGCCAGCTTGGTTCGCTGCTTCTCCAGCGCCTCCTGCAGATCGGCCGGCGTGATGGCGTAGGAGGCCGGCAGCCGCTCCAAGCCTTTCGCCCTGGCCACGTCGATGAGCACGCCGCGCGCGATGATCGGCGGGTACTTGTCGGCCCCCGATTTCGTCCATCCCCGCACACCCAGCGCCTCGTCCGCGCGCACCTCGTTCCAGATCCGTCCATTGAGGCCGAAGTGGTTCAGCGTATCGATGTGCGTGCCGACGTGACTGTACATGGACAGGCCATCGCCCGAGTAGGACATGCCCTGGGCGCTCGTGCGCGCCGGCGCGTGCGTCATCCAGATCTGGTACGGCGGATCGCCGAACGGGCCGCAACAGGTCGGCATCCCGACGAAGAGGTCGACGCCCAGGTCATAGACCTTGCCCGCGACGGCACGCGTCAGGATTCCCAGGCGTGATGCGTCGGTCATCATGTTGAGCGCCCCGATCTCGTCTGCAGCCCCCCACGGGCTCTTGCCGACGACGTTCTTCGCGATCTGCGCCTGGGCCCCGAAGCTGCCGGCGGCCACCGCCGCGGCGAAAGCAAGGCGCATCCCCCATGCCCATGCACTGCCTTTCTTCATATATGCACCATTTCCCGAAAAAAATGCCTACTTGATCGCGCCGAGCGCGCGCTGGAGCGCTTCCCGGTCCATGCCCTTCAGCGTCGCCGCCAGCGCCTTCTGCACCCTGGCGACTTCCTTCGCTCCCGCCGCCTGCCGTTGCGCTCCAAGCGCCGTCACTTCCGCGCGGACCGCACGCCGATCGTCCGGGTCTGCCACGCGCCGCACGAGGCCCTCGTCCTCGAGCCGGTCCATGAGCTGGGTGATGTTGGACCGCACGCAGGTCATGCGCTGCGCGCACTCGCTCAGCGAGAGCGGCTCCCCGGCCTCCACGAGATGGGTGAGCGCGCCGAACTTGGCCATGGAAAGCCCCGCCTTCGTGAGCGCCAGCTCCAGGCGCTGCTCGAGCGTGCGGGCCCCATTGATCAGCGAGAACATGAGCTCACGGTCCGGGCCGGCGAACGCGGGCTGCGTGATGCGGGAACGCTTCATACATGAATAATACAGCCATGACACGAGGCTTCGCAACTGCGCGTTCCGCGCTCACCCTTTCGGCTTGCCCTGCCGCGGTTGCGTCAGCGCAGGCCACGCCGACAGCGCCGCGTCCACGACATTCAACAGCGCCTTGCGCGAGGTGCCGTCCCGGGCCTGCAGCGCCAGGCCGTCCATGACCGCGATGTAGAAGAGCGCCAGCGCCGGCAGGTCGGCGCCGGCGGGAATGTCGCCTTCCCGCACGCCGCGCTGCAGCCGCGCACGGATCAGCTTCTGCCGTTCCCGCCGCATTCCCTGGAGGTAGTCGGCGACGCCTCGATTCGCCTGGGTGCAATTCATCGCCCCCACCACGAGCAGGCACCCGCTGGGCTTGCCGGGCTGCGAGAAGCTCTCCGCGGCCGACCGGAGCATGCCCTCGATGCCTTCGCGCGCGGTCGCGCCGCCGCTCAATGCCTCGGCCGGTGCCCGGCCCTCCGTCCGGCGGTGCAGATCGATGATCTCGCGGAACAGGGCCTCCTTGGAGCCGAAGGCCGCATAGAAGCTCGGGGCGGTGATCCCGCCCATCGCGTCCTGCAGGTCCGCGAGCGTCACCCCTTCGTAGCCACGGGCCCAGAACAGCTGCTGCGCCGCGCAGAGCGCCTTGTCGCGGTCGAAGCTGCGGGGGCGACCCCGCCGGGCCGTTTCTGCAATCTTGTCCATTTCTGTAGGGATGACTATAGAACTCTTGACAGCGTTCGGCAAGCGCGGCTATTTTGTATAGCGTTCGCTACATAATCCCAGATCAACGCTCATTCCAGGCCGACATGCCCCTCTCCTCCCGTCTCCTCCGCCCCTTCGCCGAATGGATCATCGCCCGCCGTGTCTGGGTGCTGCTCGCAGTCGTGGGCGTGACCGTATTCCTGCTCACCCGGATCGGCTCCCTACAGCTCGACACCAACCCGGATTCCTGGGCGCCCCAGAAGCACCCTTACGTGGAAACGACCAGGCTCCTCAAGGAAGTCTTCGGCGGCACGAACGTGGTCCTGATCGGCATCACGCCGAGGCAGGGCGACATCTATCAGCCCGCGGTCCTCGCCAAGATCAAGCGCATCCAGGAGCGCATCGAGCAGATCCCGCACGCCGTGCGGCACAACGTCCTGAGCCTCGCCGCGCACAAAGTCAAGCACATCAAGGGCGGGGCGGACGGGATGGAAGTCCGGCCGATGCTGGACCCCGTTCCGCAGTCCCCGGCGGAGATCGAAAGGCTGAGGGCGGCGGTGGCGTCGATGCCCATCTATGTCAATGCGCTCGTCTCGCCCGACGGCCGGTCCGCGGCGATCATCGCGGACTTCAAGCAGGACGAGACCATCCCGAACTTCGTCGCCATGCTCGAGAGCATGCGCAAGGTCGTCGAGGAAGAGCGCGACGGGTCCGTGGACATCCGCTACGGGGGCACGCCCGTGATCGGCGAGGCGGCGGACCTCCAGTTCATGAAGATGCCGATCTTCTTCGGCAGCGCCCTGCTCGTCATCATGCTGATCCAGCTCTGGTCGTTCCGCAGCCTCCAGGGAATGGTGCTGCCGATGGTCACGGGCATCCTGAGCGTGATCTGGGGGCTGGGGTCGATGGCCGTTCTCGGCGTGCACATGGATCCGTTGAACACGACCACGCCCATCCTCGTGCTGGCGGTGGCGGCCGGCCACGCTATCCAGATCCTCAAGCGGTACTACGAGGAGTACGGCCGGCTCCTGTCCATCGGCATGACCCCGGCCCAGGCCAATCGTGCGGCGGTGGTGGAGTCCATGGTGCGCGTCGGCCCGGTCATGATCACCGCAGGATTGATCGCAGCCATCACGCTGTTCTCGCTCGCGGGAACCGGGATCCCGATGGTGCAGCACTTCGGCGTCTTCGCCGGATGCGGCGTGCTGGCCACCCTGGTCCTCGAATTGACCGTGATCCCGGCTCTGCGCTCCATGCTCCGTCCGCCGAAAGCGCGGGAGACCGCGAACGAGCGCAAGGCCGGCCTCGTGGATCGTCTCCTGGTCCGAATCGCCGACAACCTCGTCGGAGGACGCGCTCCGCGCCTCGTTGCGGGAGGGCTGGTGGCGCTCGCGATCGTCGGCGCAGGCACGGTGTTCCTCCGGGTGGACAACAACTTCCGCCTCTATCACAAGCCGGACAGCGTGCTGCGCGTCGACGACCGGATCCTCAACGCCACGTTCGGCGGCACCAACACCATCCAGTTCCTCGTTCAGGCCCCGGCCCGCGATTCGCTCAAGGATCCCAAGGTGCTGCAAGGCATCTCGGACCTGCAGGCCTTCCTCGATCGCCAGCCCAACGTCGGCAAGACGCAATCGATCGCGGACCTGATCAAGCGCATGAACCAGGCGATGCACGGCGACGATCCGGCGTACTACGCCATCCCCGAAAGCCGGGAGCTGATCGCCCAGTACCTGTTCCTGTACTCGTTGTCGGGCGATCCGCAGGATTTCGACAGCCTCGTCGACAACGACTATCGCCGCGCCGTCGTCTGGACGTTCTTCAAGGATGACAGCACGACGTATGCCGATACCGTCGCCAAGAAGGCGCAAGCGGTCGCCGCCAAGAGCTTTCCCCCCGGTGTGACGGTAAGCATGGGCGGGACTCTTCCCGATGCCGTGGCGCTGAACGAAGTGATCGTCGGCGACAAGTTCCGCAACATGGCCCAGATGGCACTCGTGGTGTTCGTGCTGGGCGCTATCGCGTTCGGATCGCTGGCCGGAGGGCTGTTCGTGGTCACGCCCCTGGTGGCCGTCGCGCTGGCGAACTTCGGCGTCATGGGCTGGCTTGGGACGCCGCTCGACATCAGCGCCATGATCTCGGCCGCGCTGGCGATCGGCATCGGCGCCGACTACGAGATCTACCTGCTCTACCGGTTCCGCGAGGAGCTCGCGCGCACCGGCGACGTCCTCGCCGCGACGCGCGACTCGCTGCTGACTTCCGGGAAGGCCGTGCTGTTCGTGGCGATCTCGATCATCGGCGGCTATTCGGTCCTGCAGTTCTCGGACTTCGCGTTCTTCAACCAGATCTCCAACATGGTGATGGCGACCATGGCGGTGAGCGCGTTCTTCGCCCTGTTCTTCCTGCGCGCCTTGATGATGATCTTCAAGCCGGCGTTCATCTTCGGCAGGAACCCGCAGGCGTTCTTCCGTCCCGCCGCGCCTGCCACCCCGGGAGCGAACGAATGAGCCGCGCGCTCGTCAGGGCCGCGCTCGTCACGGCCGCGCTGCTGACAACCCCGGTCGCAGGAGGCGCAGACCCGAGCGCGCAGGAGATCATGGAACGGAACTTCCTCGCCTCGAAGATCCGCAGCCTCCGGGTCGATACCACCATGTCGCTCGTCACGGCACGGAAAGAGACGCGCGAGCGCAGGACCATCGTGCTCGTGAAGCTGCAGCCGAACGGCGTGGATTCGAAGCTTCTGGTGCGGTTCCACGCCCCCGCCGACATCAAGGGCACGGCGTTCCTCCAGATCGAGCACATCGACGGCGAGGACGACCAATGGGTCTATCTTCCGGCGCTCAAGCGAAGCCGGCGCCTGGTCGCCAACAACAAGAAGGACAGCTTCGTCGGCTCGGACTTCTCGTACGGCGACATCTCCCTGCCGAAGGTCGATCACTACAGGCACAAGCTGCTGCGCTCGGAAATCGTCGACCAGGCCGACTGCTTCGTGGTCGAGTCCGTACCCGCGACGGACGAGGTCAGGACCAACAGCGGCTACAGCCGGAAAGTCTCGTGGATCCGCAAGGACACATTCATCGAGGCGAAGGTCGAGTACTACGATCTGGCGGCACGACTGCTCAAGGTCCAGCAGACCGCCGATCACCAGCCGGTCCAGTCGAATCCCGCGCGCTGGTTCCCGCGCTACCGCGAGATGGCGAACCACCAGACCGGCCACAGGACGCTGATCCGCGTCAACGCCATCGAGTCCGGCGTCTCGGCGCCCGACGACCAGTTCACGACGCGATCCCTCGAGCGGGAGTGACGGGTGGCCGCGTCGTGGTTGCGCCAGGGAGCAGCGGCCGCGCTGGTGCTCTGCGTCTCGCTTGCAGGCGCGGAAGACAGGGACCTTGGGCTCACCGGCGCCCTGCGCCTGAACCACTACCGTTCGTCGAAAACGTTCGATGACGAACGCGACCTGCTGGGCGCGACGTTTCAGGCGAAGGCTTCGCCGGCCCTGGCGGATGGCGTGGACGGCAAGCTGTCGCTGCGCATCACCGACCCGGCGATCGGCGAAGGCGGGGCGGCGCGAGGACGCCTTCTCGAGGGCTTCGCAGCCCTCCGCGGAGACCGGGCGGAGCTGCGCCTCGGCAGGCAGATCGTCGCGTGGGGGCGGGCCGACGGAATCAATCCGACGGACAACCTGACGCCCCGGGACTACACGGTTCTCCTGCCTTTCGAGGACGACCAGCGGCTCGGCACCGATAGCGCACGGCTCGATTTCTCGGCCACGCACGAGCACACGCTGAGTGTCTTCGCCACGCCATTCTTCGAGCCATCGCGGATTCCATTGCCGCGGCAGGCAAGCTTCCAGGAGCGACGCCCGCGCGAGAGCCTCGAAGAGGCCCAGGTTGGCATCAGGCTGAACAAGGCCGGCGAAAGCCTTGACTGGTCGGTGAGCTATTTCCGCGGCCACAGCCTGCTGCCTACCCTCAGGCCGGTGGCGCCCAATGCAGCAGGCGGCGTGCTGACTTACGACGCGATACGGGTGCTGGGGGCCGATTTCGCGCGCAACTTCGGCCGCTACGGATTCCGAGGGGAGATGGCCTACCTGCGGAGCGAGGACCGGGCCGGCGAAGACCCCTTCGCCAGGAACCCGCAGCTGTATTGGGTCCTCGGCGTGGATCGCACCTTCCTCGAAAACCTAAATCTCAACGTGCAGCTCTTCCAGCGCCGCGTTCGCGCCCATCGCCCGGCGGACCTGCTTTCCGCCCCGACGGAACGAACCTTCGCACTGCAGAGCGCGCTCCTTTCCGGCCAGCGCGATCGCATCAACAGCGGCATCACGCTTCGGGCGAGCAACAAGTGGCTCAACGACAGCCTGGAAGCGGAGATCTTCCTGATTCGCAACTCAACCCGGCGGGATCTCTTCCTCCGGCCGCTCGTCACGTACGCGTTCAGCGACCACTTGAAGGGAACGGTCGGGATCGAGTACTACCGAGGCGCCGAGGACACCCAGTTCGGCAGCCAGACCGCCAACAAGGGCGGTTTCGTGGAGCTCAGATACAGCTTCTGAGCGCGGGTGATATTGGCGTCCCCACGGGGATTCGAACCCCGGTTACCGCCGTGAAAGGGCGATGTCCTAGGCCTCTAGACGATGGGGACTGCGAGGCGTCGCTGCTTCTTGTGCTTCTGCTGCGGTGTCGGTTGGTGGAGGTAAGCGGGATCGAACCGCTGACCTCTTGCATGCCATGCAAGCGCTCTCCCAGCTGAGCTATACCCCCGACCGAGGGCGCGAATTATACCCCTCAGTCGGAGTCGATGGAACGG
>DASZQH010000119.1:0-11300 GCA_035549805.1 Burkholderiales bacterium | reverse complement strand
GTTTCCGACAGCCGGACGAAGATCGGCGAGAGCGCGATGCAGGTGGCGCCGCAGAGCAGCGCGGCGAGCGCCGGGTTCATCGGCGCATTCTACGGGTGCTAGAATTTTTATCATGTCCGCGCCGCGCTTCGTTCACCTGAGAATCCATAGCGAGTTCTCGGTGGCGGACGGCATCGTGCGGATCGATGCCGCGGTCGAGCGCGCGGCGGCCGACGGCATGCCCGCCCTCGCGCTCACCGACGCGGCGAACCTGTTCGGCATGGTGAAGTTCTACCGCGCCGCGCGCGCCGCGGGCGTGAAGCCGATCGTGGGCGCCGACTGCTGGATCCAGAACGACGCCGACCGCGACAAGCCCTCGCGCCTGCTGCTTCTGTGCTCCTCCCGCGCGGGCTACCTCCGCATGTGTGAACTCCTGTCGCGTGCATGGCTCAAGAACCAGCACCGAGCCCGCGCCGAGATCGCGCGCGCGTGGTTCGAAGAGGGCGGCACCGAGGGGCTGATCGCCCTTTCCGGCGCGGGCGCGGGTGACGTCGGGCAGGCCCTGCTCGCCGATCAGACGGATGTCGCCGAGCGCCTCGCGCGCAAGTGGGAGCAATTGTTCCCGGGACGCTATTACCTCGAGCTGCAGCGCGCCGGCGCGCCCAACACCGAAGCGCTCGTCTCGCGCACCGCAGCACTCGCTGGCACGGCCGGGCTGCCCGTGGTCGCGACGCATCCGGTGCAGTTCCTGGCGCCGGAAGAGTTCAAGGCGCACGAGGCGCGTGTCTGCATTGCCCAAGGCTACGTGCTCGGGGACCAGCGCCGGCCGAAGGCCTTCACTGCCGAGCAGTACTTCAAGTCGCAGGACGAGATGGCGCGCCTCTTCGCCGACATCCCGCAGGCGCTCGAGAACTCGATCGAGATCGCGCGCCGCTGCAACCTGCAGATCGAGCTCGGCAAGAGCCGCCTGCCGGCGTTCCCGACGCCGCAAGGCGTGACGATCGACGCGTTCCTCGCCACCGAGGCGGAGAAGGGCCTCGTCCTCAAGCTGCAGAAGCTCGGCCTCAAGGAGGAGGACCACCCCCGCTACCGCGAGCGCCTCGCGTTCGAGATCAGGACCATCGTGCAGATGGGCTTCGCGGGCTACTTCCTGATCGTCGCGGATTTCATCAACTGGGCGAAGAGGAACGGCGTGCCGGTCGGCCCGGGCCGCGGCTCGGGCGCGGGCTCGTTGGTCGCCTATTCGCTCGGCATCACGGACCTCGACCCGTTGCGTTACGACCTGCTGTTCGAGCGCTTCCTCAATCCCGAGCGCGTCTCGATGCCCGACTTCGACATCGACTTCTGCCAGGACGGGCGCGACAAGGTCATCGACTACGTGCGCCGCAAGTACGGCGAGGAGAGCGTGTCGCAGATCGCCACCTTCGGCACGATGGCGGCGCGTGCGGTGGTGCGCGACGTCGGCCGCGTGCTCGACCTCGGCTACAACTTCTGCGACCAGATCGCGAAGCTCATTCCGTTCCAGCCGGGCAAGCTGATCACGCTCGAGGATGCGCGCGAGATGGAGCCCCTGCTCGCCGAGCGCGAGAAGAAGGAGGACGAGGTTCGCGAGCTCCTCGACCTCGGCGGCAAGCTGGAGGGGCTGACGCGCAACGTGGGCATGCATGCGGGGGGCGTGCTCATCGCGCCCGGCCGCCTCACCGACTTCTGCCCGCTTTACGCCGCAGAAGGCACCGCGAACGTCATCTCGCAGCTGGACAAGGACGACGTCGAGGCGATCGGCCTGGTCAAGTTCGACTTCCTCGGCCTCACCACGCTGACTATCCTCGACTGGGCCGAGCGGTACGTGCGGCGCCTCGGGTCGGAGGACTTCTCGCTCGAGAAAGTGCCGCTCGACGACGCGGAAACCTACCGCCTGCTCTCCGCCGGCAACACCACGGCCGTGTTCCAGCTGGAATCGCGCGGCATGCGCGACATGATCCGCCGCGCCAAGCCCGATCGCTTCGAGGACATCATCGCCCTCGTCGCGCTCTACCGGCCGGGACCGATGGACCTCATTCCCGACTTCATCGAGCGCAAGCACGGCCGGCAAGCCGTGGAGTATCTCGACCCGCGCCTGGTGCCGATCCTGTCGCCGACCTACGGCATCATGGTGTACCAGGAGCAGGTGATGCAGATCGCCCAGGTCATCGGCGGCTACACGCTCGGCGGCGCCGACCTGCTGCGGCGCGCGATGGGCAAGAAGAAGCAGGAGGAGATGGACGCGCAGCGCAGCGTGTTCGTCGCCGGCGCGGAGAAAAACGGCCTCGCCCGCGGCAAGGCCACCCAGCTCTTCGACCTGATGGAGAAGTTCGCCGGCTACGGCTTCAACAAGTCGCATGCGGCGGCGTACGCGCTGCTCGCCTACCAGACGGCGTACATGAAGCGCCACCACGCCGCGGCCTTCGTCGCCGCCAACCTGTCCGCGGTGATGGACGACACGGACAAGGTGCGCCTGTTCCACGACGACGGCGTGGCGAACGGCCTGACGATCCTGCCGCCCGACATCAACGCCTCCGAGTACCGCTTCGTGCCGGTCGATCGCAAGACCATCCGCTATGGCCTGGGCGGGGTGCGCGGCACCGGCGAGTCGGCTATCGCGGCGATCGTCGACGCGCGCAAGGCCGGGCCCTTCCGGGACCTGTTCGAGTTCTGCCGCCGCGTCGACAAGCGCATCGTCAACCGCCGTGTGGTGGAGGCGCTGGTGCGCGCCGGGGCATTCGACGGCTGCGAGCCGCAGCGCGCGAAGCTGTTCGCCACCGTGGGTCGCGCGCTCGAGGCCGCGGAGCAGGCCGAGCGCGCCGCCGCGCAGAACAGCCTGTTCGGCGAGGCCGAGGCGCCGCGCGGCGGCGACCATGCCTACGTGGACGCCGCGCCGTGGGAATTGCGACAGAAGCTGCTGGAGGAGAAGGCCGCGCTGGGCTACTCGCTCTCCGCGCATCTCTTCTCCGTCTACGAGCGCGAGCTGACGGGCTTTCCCCGCTCCCCGCTGGCGAAGCTCTCCGCAGGGGAGCGCGTCTGGATGGCGGGCATCGTCGTCGCCGCGCGCACGCAGATGACGCGCCGCGGCCGCATGATGGTGGTGATGCTCGACGACTCGACCGCGCAGGTCGAGATCACGGTGTTCAACGAGCTGTTCGAGAAGCACCGGGAGAAGCTGAAGGAGGACGCGCTGCTGGTCGTCGCAGGCAAGGTGCAGAACGACGATTTCTCCGGCGGCCTGCGGGTCACGGCTGAAGAGCTGCTCGACCTCGATGCGCTGCGCGGCCGCTACGCAGCGCGGCTGCGCATCGCGATGAACGGCAACAGCGACGCCAAGCGCTTGCAGCAGATGCTGGCCCCCTACCGGGCGAGCGGCAGCGGCGCCTGCCTGGTCGTCGTGTCCTACCAGAACGCCAAGGCGGCGTGCGAGGTGGCGCTCGGCGACGCCTGGCGCGTGCGTCCCGACAACAAGTTGCTCGACGACCTCGGCGCCTGGCTCGCGCCGGAAAACGTGCAAGTGGTGTACGGCATCGCCGCCTAGTCAGCGGTTCCAGCGGCTCTCGCAGGCTTGCCGGGCGAACAGGCTGCGATGGTGCCGGTACCAGGCATTGCTGATGCGCTCCGCGGGATCGAGCTTGCGCTTCTCGGCGAGGAACGCGCGCAACCCCGGGTAGCCCGCCTCGACCTGCTCCCGGCTTGCCTCGACGGTCTGTGCGATGGAGAAGCTGCCGCCGCGCTCCAGTGAGGCGTCAAGAAGCGCTTTGCAGAGCTGCGCCACGCGCACCGTGGCGCCGAGCGTGCGCGGCACGCCGAGCCACACCGAGACCTGCACGCAGGAACGACGCGCCCAGGCAAGGAAGGTCTCGCTTTCCGCCTGGACCGGGCGCTGCTCGCTGCGCACGAGCGGAATGCGCCACTCCTCGCAAGCCGCCTGCGCCTGCGCCAGGAACGCCTCTGCAGACCCGGCCGGGAGTATGAGCTGCAGGCGGCGCAGGGCGCCCCCGTGCTGCGGCCCGTTCCTCACTTCGGGAGCGGCGGCCTGCTCGAGGGCCTGCGCCAGCGAGTCGAGGCGCAGCGTGACGCTGTAAAGCGCGCCGAAAATGCCCTGGCCCCCTATGGTCAGGGCGAAGAGGTCGGCGTGGGTGGTGCGGCTCGCGCGCCGCAGCTCGCCGTCGGGCGTGATCAGCGTCATGGATTCGACGTGGCCGACGGTGGGACGCCCGTCGGGGCCTGCCGCGTTCCAGGCGATGCTCGCACCCACCGCCGGCAGCGTCTCGCCGATGCGAGTCGCGTCGGCATCAGCCGGCCGCAAGGCGCAGGCGATCGTTCGCCACGGCGTCCCGGCTTGCACTTCCAGGAGGCCGCTCTCGGCGTCGATGCGCAGCACCCGGTTCAGGCGTCGCGCATCGAAAGGGTGGTTCTGGCGCACGGCATCGCGCAGCTCATGGGCGGAAAGCGGAACGGGGCTCGCGTCGGTCATCGTCGTCCTCCGTGGTCGGGTACTGGCGGCCCATCCTGCGCGGCTGGCCGGCGACCGGCAACGGCGGCCTGCGAAGTAGCACTTGGCGCTACCGCAAGGGTCGCCCGCCGGTACTCAGGCGGTCGGCATCCGGCGGAACCCGGGCGCTTCCCCGGGCGCATCGGCGAGGAGCTCCGTCTGCACGGTCTCGACTTGCGCGAGAGGCGGCCCCCGCCGCGCCCACGCAGCGATCCCGTCGAGGGCCGCAGGCAGCCCCTGCACGAGCGCCTCGACGCTCCCGTCGGCGCGATTGCGTACCCAGCCGCGCAGGCCGAGGTGCTCCGCTTCGGTGCGCAATGCTTCGCGGTAGCCGACGCCTTGCACGCGTCCGCGGATCCGGAGTCGGCGGGTTTCCATTGTCAAAATGCGTCAGCCGCTCGAGGGCGGGCCATCCTTGCGCACAGGGACCTCATGTTAAAGTGCCCGCGCGAAAGCACGGGGGCTCATCGTGCAACTCAGGGGGGAATCGCAATGCGCATCGGCTTGATCGTCGTGGCGGTGCTGGCCTTGGCCGGCTTTCTGGTCGTCGCCGTCATCCTGCCGCAGAAGGAAGGCAACGACGCGAAGGAGGCGGCGCAGGCGCTGATCGCGGGCGCCGAGCCGGCGCAGAAGCAGGTCGCGGCGGCCGCGGAGAAATCGGGCAGCCTCAACCTGGCGGGCAACGACGTCAAGATCGCCGCGCGGAACGATGCCAAGCACGGCGAGCTGAAGTGGCTCGTCTCGCCGGCAGGCGCGATCCGCGGCTGGAACGAGAAGAACGCTCTCGAGGTGACGTTCACCCCCTCGCTCCAGGCCGGCAAGGTCACCTGGGCCTGCCGGGGCTACCCGGTCAGCGCGATGCCCCCGACCTGCGGCGGGCGCTAGCGCCCGCGCAGGGCGGCAGCGCGCTCGATCCCGGCGGCGAGGTCGCGCTGGACGTTCTCCGCGCCGAGCCGCTCGAAGAAGCCGCTGCGCTTGATCAAGGACAGCGGTTGCGCCTGCGGGGCGCACAGCACCAGAAGGGTTCCCTCCCGGTCCAATGAGGCGTGCAGCGTCTGAAGCGCGTCGATCGCCGTCGTGTCCATGTTCATGACGTAGTGCAGGTCTAGCACCACGGCCCTTGGTGCCGCTTGCCCGGGAACGCGACGCGACAGCTCGTCCAGCTTGCCCACGGTGGCGAAGAACAGGGATCCCTGCAGCTTGTACGCCGCGACGCCGTCGGGAAGCGGGCTCCCATCCGGTGCGGCGGCGACCCTGTCGATGGTGGTCAGCGCGGAGACGCGGAGAATGAAGAACAGGCCGGCGAGGACCAGGCCGATCTCCACCGCCACCGTCAGGTCGACCACGACCGTGAGCGTGAAGGTCGCAAGCAGGATGGTGCGGTAGTGTGGCGAGTAGCGCCGCAGGTGCGTGAACGCCCTCCATTCGCCCATGTTCAGGGCGACGTTGAGCAGGATCGCGGCGAGCGCCGCGAGCGGAACGTGGTGGGCGAGGGGTGCCGCTGCGAGCATCACCGCGAGCACCGTCAGGGCGTGCGCCATGCCCGCCACCGGCGTGCGCGCGCCCGCCCGGATGTTGGTCATCGTGCGCGCGATGGTCCCGGTCGCCGGCATGCCGCCGAACATCGGGGCCACGATGTTCGCCACGCCTTGTGCCATCAGCTCCTGGTTGGGATCGTGGCGGTCATGGATCACCGCGTCCGCGACGCGCGCGCAGAGGAGCGACTCGATTGCGCCGAGCAGCGCGATCGTAAGGGCCGGGCCGACGAGGGTCCGGGCGTTGGCCCAGGACCATTCCGGCGGTGCGAAGGCCGGCAGTCCCGAGGGGATGCCGCCAAAGCGCGATCCGATGGTTTCCACCGGCAGGCCGAACCGGGCGGTGGCCGCCGTGGCGACGACAAGGACGACGATCGCGCCCGGGACAGGCAGGCGCAGCCGCGGCCAGAGGAGCAGCACGCCAAAGCAGGCCGCAGCCAGGGCGAACGCCACGGGATTGAGCGTTCCCGCATGCGTCCATAGCGCGACGATCTGGCCGAAGAAATCGGCCGGCAGCGACGCCAGTCGCAGGCCAAGGAGGTCGCGCACCTGCGAAAGGGCGATCAGCACCGCGATGCCGTTGGTAAACCCGATCACGATCGCGACCGGCACGTAGCGCACCAGCGATCCGACGCGCGTCAGGCCCATGAGAAGCAGGAGCAGGCCGGCCATGATGGTCGAGATGGCGAGGTTGAGCAGCCCATGCTGCTGCACGATGCCGTACACCACCACGATGAACGCCCCCGCCGGTCCGCCGATCTGCACGCGAGATCCGCCGAGGAGGGAAATGAGGAATCCCGCGATCACCGCCGTGACCAGCCCGGCCTCGGGCTTCAGGCCGGAAGCGATCGCGAACGCCATGGCGAGGGGCAGGGCCACGATGCCCACCGTGATTCCGGCCAGGAGGTCGGAACGCAGCGCCGCGGCGCCGTAGCCGCGAACGGCATCGAAGAGGCGCGGCCGGAACCGGTGGCCCGGTCGGCCATTCACGTCCAGCATGCGCATAATATTATCATGTGATGCACTTACAGGTGAATTAAGTTACCCTATGGTCATGGACGAACAGCGGACCGCCCGGCTCACGATCCTCATCGATCCGCGCAAGAAGGCGCTTTTCGAAGAACTGTGCGCGCGGGAGGATCAGACGCCATCGCAGGTGGTGCGCCGGCTGATCCGGGAGTACATCGAGAAGCGCACCGGCGCGCCATGGAGCGCGGCGGCCGGGGCGAAGAAGACGCGCGGGGGCGCCTAGCGCTTGCGCCGCATGACCGCGCCGGCGGCCAGCACGCCGAGCGCCGCAGCGCCGGCGACCACCAGCCAGTCGCGCCGGCGCCATCCTTGGCGTCGCGCCGGCCGCATCGACTCGATGGCCTGCGTCGCGGTCATGCGCGCCTTGTCCTCCGCGGTGCGTTGCGACGTGGTCGCGCCGGTCAGGGTGGCGAGGCGCTGCGTCGCCTCGAGCGAGTCGAAAGAGTGCGCCAGCCCGCGCGCCGGGGGGGCAGCCGCCTCGGAGGGCTCGCTGTCCGCCACCCGGGTGCGGTTGATGGTCTGCGCGAGAACCACCGTCTTGACGTTCGTGTCGAGCAGCTCGGGCTGCGGCCCGCTCGCCAGGCCCGCTGCGGGGCCCGGGGCGACCGGACCCGACGCCGCGCCGTTCAGCTGGCGCTCGCATTCGCGCAGGTCGCGGGCGAGCTCGGCGGAGCTCTGGTAGCGCTCTTCGAGCGTCTTCGCCAGCATTTTCGCGACGATGTAGTCCGCGAGCACCGGGACCGCGCCGTTCAGCGCGCTCGGCGCGGGGGGCGCGAAGTTGACGATCTGGTACATGAGCGCGGTGACGTTGTCGCCGTTGAAGGGCGTCGAGCCGGTGAGCATTTCGTACAGGATCACGCCGAGGGAGTAAATGTCCGAGCGGTGGTCGGCGCGCTTGCCGATGACCTGCTCCGGCGACATGTACTTCGGCGAGCCGAGCATGACGCCGGTCTGGGTCAGGTCGCTCGCCGCGCTGCGCATGCGCGCGATGCCGAAGTCGGTGATCTTCACCGGCCCGTCGACGGGGACCATGATGTTGGCGGGCTTGACGTCCCGGTGCACCACGCCGTGCTGGTGGGCGTAGGTAAGCCCGTCGGCGACCTGCGCGGCGATCGACATGGCGCGCGACACCGGCCTCGGCCGTCCTTCCACGATGAGCGTCCGCAGCTCCGGCCCTTCGATGTACTCCATCGCCATGAAGACCACTTCGCCGGACTTGCCGACGTCGTAGACGGTGACGATGTTGGGGTGGTTCAGCCCACCGGCGGCGCGCGCTTCCTGATAGAAGCGCGCCTCGTAGCGGTCGGCGCCGTCGCGCTCGAGCGCCATGTTGACGGTCTTGACGGCGACCGTGCGCTCCAGCACGGAGTCGGTCGCCTTGTAGACGACGCCCATGGCGCCGCGCCCGAGCTCGGACTGGACGAGGTAGCGGCCGAGCTTCGGTTGCTCCATCCCGGAGGGTGCGCTAGCGGCCGGCCTTGAGCGAGCGGAAAATCGGTCCCCAGACGGGATGGCCGGTTTCCGCCGCGGAGAGCTCCAGGCCAGGATCGACCGCGAGGGCTTTGCGGAACTCGTCGCGGCACGAGCGCTCGCGGCCGGAGGCGCAATGGATGAAGGCGAGGTGCTTGTGCGCGCTCACGCGGTCGCCGTCACGCAGGCCCTGCTCGACGGCGGACTGCAGGCTGCGCTGGGAGTCGACGTAGTCGCCGTTTTCGTACTGGCGCAGGCCCGTCTTGAACGCGGCTTCGCCTTTCGGCGGTGTGAACAGGTTCTGGATCGCGCGCCCCGGCTCCGTGGCGCACCCCTGCAGGAGGGCAACAATCAATCCGATGCCGACCGCCCAACCTGCCCGAACCATGGTCCCCCCTTCGTGCCGGCTTTCGCCGAACTTGTCTACTGGAAACGATGCCGGATGCGCACCGGCTCTCCGGGTTTTACCACGATCTTCTCCACGTGCGCCGGGAAGGTCCCGTTGCGGATCTCGATGGTGTGCGGCCCGGCGGGCAGGTCGAGGCTCTGGATGGGCGGGCTCACGCCGCGGCT
Source organism: Burkholderiales bacterium (assembly GCA_035549805.1). Lineage (GTDB taxonomy): Bacteria > Pseudomonadota > Gammaproteobacteria > Burkholderiales > SG8-39 > SCGC-AG-212-J23. The sequence goes on along the minus strand of DASZQH010000119.1, from coordinate 2,195 downwards.
TCGCCCGTCCACGAATACTTCGCCCCATGGCGAGATGGCGACGACGACCTTGCCCTCGCTTGCGGGCGCCGCGACCACGGGAACCGGCGCCGGGGCCGGCGTCGGAGCCGGCGCGGGCTTCGCGGCCGCCACGCGCTCCACTCGTTTCTCCACGGCCTTCTTCTCCACGGCTTTCTTCTCTGCTGCCTTGCGTGGTTCCGGCGCCGCCGCTTTGACCGGCACGGCCGCCGGCTTCTCCGGCGCCGCGCGCAGCAGCTCCGAGGCGTTGACCAGCCTTGGTGCATCGGCTTTCGGCGGCACGGCCGCAACCGCGCTCTCCTGGCCGCCCGAAAGGAGCGCGATCGCCACGCCGGCGCCGAGGATCGCGAAGAAAACCGAGGGCGCCGCGACGAGCGCAGAGCGCCGCAGGCCGAGCGGTCCGGTGCCGCTCATCCAGGCGCGCAGGCTGCCGCCATTGATTGCCGACTCCGCTTCGGCGACGCGCCGCGTGGCGGGCGCGCCCACGACCGAATACACCTCATGCTCGCGCACGTGCTTGTCCGTGCGCGACCCCTCGTGGCGGAACAGGTTCATGTAGTCCCGCGACAGGCAGGACACGACCTCGTAAAACGAGCGGGAGACGAGCAGCTGCCCCGGGCGGGAGAAGCTCATCACGCGCTGGGCGACGTTGATGCCATCGCCGATGATGTTCATCTGGCCGTTCAGGTCCTTCACCAGGCGCACCGGGCCGAGGTTGACGCCCAGGCGAACCGGCAGCGGGCCGCCCGGATACTTCGTGGCCGCGTCGCGCACGGTCAAAGCCGCGAACAGCGCGTCTTCGGGGTCGCCCATGAACGTGACGGCGGCGCCGTCGCCGGTGTCGAGGATGATGCGGTCGCGGGCCGGGACCTCCTCCAGCGCCGAGGACAGCAGGTGGTTGAACCCCTGCTTGAGCTGGAGCTGGTCGGCGACGGCCTTCTTCGAGTACTCGACGATGTCGAGGAAGAGGACGCTGCAGACCAGCGTTCGGCTGGAGCTCTCCATCTTCTTGTGGGCGACGCCGGAGCGGCCGGAGGCCGCGACGGGCCTATTTTACGCGCATGCCCGGCTGGGCCCCGCCATCCGGGGAGATGAGAAATATTCCCGGTTCTTCGCCTGCCTGCGCGCCCTTGTCCCAGGAGGCCGCGAGGATCATGCCCTCCGAGACGCCGAATTTCATCTTCCGCGGCGCCAGGTTCGCGACCAGGACCACCAGCTTTCCCTCCAGCTTCTCCGGCGCGTACGCAGACTTGATGCCGGCGAACACGGTGCGGGTTTCTCCTCGGAGATCGAGGGTCAGCTTGAGCAGCTTGTCGGCGCCCTCTACGTGCTCGGCGCGCGCAACCCTCGCGACACGCAGATCGAGCTTGCTGAAGTCTTCGATGGAGATTTCGCTGGTCACGGCTTGCTCCTTCGTGGCGTGCACTTGCTTTTCGACGTGGCGCTGCGGGGCGCTCGCCTGTGGTACGGAAACAACATCGAACAGCCCATCGAGCTGCTTTTCCTCGACCCGGGTGATCAGGTGCTTGAACGGGTTGATGCGTGCCGGGCGCTGCTTGCGGTCCGCAAAAGCCAGGTCGCGTTCGAAGCCGAACAGCTGGCGCGCGATGCGTGAGGCCGTGGCCGGCAGCATCGGTGCCAGATACACCGTCAGCGCGAAGAAGGCGTGGATCGCGTCGGAGCATTCGCGATGCAGCTCTTCCCGCTTCGAGGGATCCTTGGCGAGGTCCCAGGGCTTCGCCTGGTCGTAGCGCTGGTTGACGCGATCGGCGAGCGCCATCACTTCGCGCACCACGCGCCCGAACTCGCGGCCCTCGTACGCCGAGGCGATCTCGTCGCCCTGGGCCACGACCGCCTCCCAGCCGGGCGACGGGCGGTCGCCGAAGTCGTAAAGGCGACCGTCGAACTGCTTCGAGATGAAGCCCGCGGCGCGGCTCGCGATGTTGACGTACTTGCCGACGAGGTCGCTGTTGATGCGCGCGAGGAAGTCCTCCGGGTTGAAGTCGATGTCCTCGACGTTGGCGTTGAGCTTGGCCGCGATGTAGTAGCGCAGCCACTCGGGATTCATGCCGAGCTCGAGGTAGCGCAGCGGGCTGATGCCGGTGCCGCGCGACTTGGACATCTTGTCGCCCGACACGGTGATGAAGCCGTGCACGTAGACGTGATCGGGCACCTTG
>DASZQH010000118.1:0-16611 GCA_035549805.1 Burkholderiales bacterium | reverse complement strand
GACCTTGCCACGCCCGCCGGGCGCGAAGCCGTCCTCCGCGCGGCGCAGGCGCTGCCCCTCGGCGTGGACCTTCTCATCAACAACGCGGGTGCGGGCGACTTCGCCTGGCTCGCCGAGCAGGACGCCGGCCGCCTCGAGCGCCTGCTGCAGCTCAACGTGCATGCGCCGATCGAGCTGACGCGGCTGTTCCTGCCGCTGCTCGCCGCCCAGCCGGCGGCGCACGTCGTCAACGTCGGATCGATCTTCGGCTACCTCGGCTATCCCGGCCATGCCGCGTACAGCGCCAGCAAATTCGCTTTGCGCGGTTTCAGCGAGGCCCTGCGCCGCGAGCTCGCCGACGGGCCGGTGCAGGTGAGCTACTTCGCGCCGCGCGCCACCCGCACGCCGATGAACGGCCGCGCCCTGCACGCGCTCAACGACGAGCTCGGCGTGGCGATGGACCTCCCCGATGCCGTGGCCGCCGCCCTGGTGCGCCACATCGCACATCCGGTGCGCGAGAAGCTCCTCGGCCTGCCCGAGCGGCTGTTCGCGCGCCTCAACCAGGTCGTCCCCGGGCTGGTGGACCGGGCGCTGCTGCGGCAGCTGCCGGTGATCCGCCGCCACGCCCGGGGCGACCGCCCGAAGCTTCCCACCGAGAAAGGCCGACCATGAAGACGCTGAAGTTCCTGGTGCTCGCGCTCGCCTGCACCGCCGTTTGCCCCGCGCAGGCCGACATGAACGACGACGTGCAGCGCCTGCAGGGCGAGTGGGAGCGCATCAAGTACCGGCTCCCGGAGGCGGCGCAGGAAAAGGCATTCGAGGCGCTGGCCGGCGCCGCCGGGGCGGTGCGCGCCCGCTACGCCGACCGCGCCGAGCCGGAGATCTGGTACGGCATCATCGTCGCGAGCCACGCTGGCGCAAGGGGCGGGTTCGGGGCGCTGTCGCTCGCGAAGGAGGCCAAGAAGTCCTTCGAGCACGCGCTGGCGCTGGATCCCAAGGCGCTCTCCGGATCCGCGTACACGAGCCTCGGCTCGCTCTACTATCAGGTGCCAGGCTGGCCCCTCGGCTTCGGCGACGACGCCCGGGCTCGCGAAATGCTCGACAAGGCCCTCGCATTGAATCCCGACGGGATCGACCCCAACTATTTCCTCGGCGACTTCCTGTACCGCCAGCGCAACTACGAAGGCGCCCGCCTGGCGCTCGAGCGCGCACTGAAAGCGCCGCTGCGTCCCGACCGGCCGCTCGCGGACGAAGGCCGCCGGCAGGAGGCGCAGTCGCTGCTGGCGAAGCTCCCCCGATGAGGTGAAGTGCGCGTTCTGATCGTAGAAGACGATGAGCTGCTCGGCGCGGGAATCCACGACGCGTTCGAGCGCGCGCAATGCGCCGTCGAGCGCGTCGGCGACGGACGCGCCGCGCTCGCGGCCCTCCAGGCAGGCGACTTCGACCTCGCGGTACTCGACCTCGGCCTGCCGGGCATGGACGGCCTCGAGGTGCTGCGGCGCCTGCGGGCGAAGGGGCGCCGCATCCCGGTGCTGGTGCTGAGCGCCCGAGATACCCCGCCGCAGCGCATCGTCGGGCTCGACGCGGGCGCGGACGACTACATGGTCAAGCCGTTCGACGTCGACGAGCTGCTCGCGCGTGCCCGCGCGCTGCACCGGCGCCAGCGCGGCGCCGCGGTCAACGCGATCGAGCACGGGGCGCTGCGCCTCGACCCGGCCTCGCTCACCGTCACCTGCGACGGGCGTGCGGTCGCGCTGCAGCGCCGCGAGTTCATGCTGCTCCACAAGCTGCTGCAGAACGCGGGGCAGGTCCTGTCGCGCGCCCAGCTCGAGGAATCGGTCTACGGCTGGGGCGACGGCGTCGAGAGCAACTCGCTCGACGTGCACATCCACCGGCTGCGCAGGAAGCTCTACTCCGGCGTGATCCGCACCGTTCGCGGCGTGGGCTACGTCGCCGACCCGCCGCGATGAGCGCGCCCGCGCGGCGAACGCCGTCGATCCGCGCGCTGCTCCTCGCGGGCGGCACCGCGGTGCTGCTCGTCGTGCTGATTCCCGCGACCTGGCTCGCCTACCAGGGAAGCGAAGAGGAAGCGCAGGAGCTCTTCGACGCGCGCCTGGCCACTTCCGCCCGCGTGCTCGAGGCGCTCGTGGCGCGCCAGATGGAAAAGGCGACCGTCGCAGCGCCGATCGTGCTTTCCCTCCCGGCGCCGCTCGAAAGCGCCGACCACGACCGGCCGAGCGAGCTCGGCCACTTCTACGAGACGAAGATCGCCTTCCAGGTGCGCGACGATGCCGGGCGCCTGCTCGCCCGCTCCGCCTCGGCGCAGGAGGCGGCGTTCGCGCCTCTCCGACCCGGCTTCAGCACCCAGGCGATCGGAGCCGCAAGCTGGCGCGTGTTCTCGCTGCGCGCGGGCGGCGTGTGGATCCAGGTGGCGGAGAGCGACGACGTGCGCGACGAGATGTCCGGCAAGATCGCGCTCGCCGCGGTGACGCCGGTGCTCGTCGGCCTGCCGCTGCTGCTCGTCCTGTTCAGCCTGCTCATCCGCTACAGCCTCGAGCCGCTCGCCGCGCTGGTGCGCCAGATCGCCGCGCGCCAGCCGGGCGCCGAGTCCCGGCTCGCGCTGCAGCGCGCGCCGGCCGAGGTCGCGCCGCTCCTCGACGCCCTGAACGGCCTTCTCGAGCGCGTGCGCGAGGCGCTCGAGCGCGAGCGGCGCTTCACCGCGGATGCGGCGCACGAGCTGCGCACGCCGCTCGCCGCGCTCAAGATCCATGCGCAGAACGCCGCGCGCGCCGCGACGCCGGCGGACCGCAGCGCTTCGCTGCAGCACATGCTGACCGGCCTGGAGCGCACGATCCACCTCGCCGAGCAGATGCTGGCATACAGCCGGGCGTCGACGGGACGCGCCGCCGCCGAGGGCGAGCGCATCGTCCTTCGCCCTCTCCTCGAGGAAGCCGTCGAGCTGGCGCAGCCCCTCGCGTCCGCCGGGGGCGTGGCTGTCGTCCTGAGCGGCGCGGACGAAACCGCGGTGCTCGGCGACCGGCAGAAGCTGCGCAGCCTGTTCACCAATCTCCTCGACAATGCGGTGCGGTACAGTCCGCAGGGCGCGCGGGTCGCGATCGCGCTCGCGGCCGAAGGCGAGGGCGCGGCGGTGCAGATCCGCGACGAAGGTCCCGGGATTCCGGCGGAGCTCCGGGAGCGTGTCTTCGAAAGCTACTTCCGCGTTCCCGGCGCCGCGGCCGGCGGCAGCGGCCTGGGGCTCGCCATCGTCCGCGAGGTCGCGCGCTCCCACGGCGCGACGATCGTGCTCGCCGATGGCCCCGGAGGTCGCGGCACCGTCGCGACGGTCCGGTTCGTGGCGGCCGCCACCGGATAGACTCCCGCCTGCGACCCATGCCGAGATCCCAGGCACAGAGCAGGCTTCTCCAGGAAAACGAACGGGTCATCCTCACCGAGTGGCGCCTCGCCCCGGGGGCGGAGACCGGCTGGCACCGGCATGCCCATGACTACGTCGTCGTCTGCCTCACGGCCGGGAAGCTGCTGGCGGAGACCGCGAACGGCAACGTCGAGACCGAGCTGGCGCAGGGCCAGGCCTACGCGAGGCCGGTCGGGGTGGAGCACAACATCGTCAATCCGGGGAGCGAAGACTTCGTGTTCATCGAGATCGAGATCAAGTGACGGCGATCCGCGGCGGGTGCCTGTGCGGAGCGGTGCGCTACGAGGCGAAGGCGGCGCCGCTGGTCATGCGCGCGTGCTGGTGCCGGGTGTGCCAGTACTTCGCGTCGGGCAACGCGACCATCAACCTCGCGTTCCCGACCGAGGCGATGACGATCCGCGGCGAGCTGAGCGACTACGCGAGCGCGGCCGACAGCGGGCGGCGCATGCACCGGCGGTTCTGCCCGGCGTGCGGCGTGCATCTCTTCAGCGAGGCGGAGGAGCGGCCGCAGATGATCGTCGTGCGCGCCGGGACGCTCGACGATCCTTCGATCGTGACGCTGCAGGGCCACATCTGGACCCGGTCGGCGCCGAAATGGGCGCATCTCGATCCGGCGCTTCCCTGCTTCGAAGGCCAGCCGCCGGCGCCAGCGGCGAAGTGAGCCTGCGCCGATCCGGTCTGCTTCTCGCGGGGCTGCTCTGGCTCGGCGGCGCCGGGGCGGACGGGCCGTGGATCGTCGTCGACGGGAGCGAGAACGGCGAGGCGGTGACGACGATGGCGCGGCAGCGTGCGCCGGACGACGCGATGCGCAGCCGCTTCCCGATGGAGCTGACGATCGAATGGCGCTACGGGATGGAGCACCGCGGCATGCCGTCGGCGGAGATGCTGCAGGACATGTACGCGCTCGAGGATGCTTTCGAGAAAGCCTTGGAGGAGAAAGGGCTCGCGATCCTCGCGCTCGCCCGGACGGGAAACGGGATGCGGCGCTGGACGTACTATGCCGCCAGCAATCCGGGTGTCGTCGCGGCCGCGCAGAAGGCGGCGAAGGCGCACAAGGCGCCCGCCAAGGTGTCCATCCGTCGCGACGCGCAATGGACCGCGCTGCGCGACATCCACGCAAGGAGGCGATGACATGAACGACGTGCAGAGATTGCAGCCGCCGGAGCTACGCGACACGCGCGACGCCGGGTTCAGCCAGGTCGTGGTGGCGAACGGGCTCGTGATCGTTTCCGGCCAGCTCGCCTGGGACCGCGACGGCAACCTCGTGGGCGCCGGCGACCTCGCCGCGCAGACGCACCAGGTGATGAAGAACCTCGGCACGGCGCTGAAGATCGCGCGCGTGACGTACGACGACATCGTGAAGCTCACGACCTATGTGGTGGACTACAAGCCCGCCGACCGCGCGAAGATCCGCGACGTCCGGGCGCAGTACCTGCGCGCCGGTCATCTGCCGGCAAGCACGCTGGTCGGCGTGTCGGCGCTCGCGGCGGAGGGCTGCCTGATCGAGATCGAGGCGATCGCGGTGCTGCCGCCCACCCCCATCCCGGGGTAGGTTTCGGACCCCCTTAAGGCTTTCTTAAGCCGCTCCCCGTAAGTCTCCCGGCGCGGGCACGACAAATGCGTGCCAGGGGAGGACGCATGCACGCCTTTACAAGAAGCGCCGCGGCCCGGCGGCCGCAACCCGATCTTGCCGAGCGCTACCGCGTGGTCCGCGGCGTGACGCTCGGCCTTGCGCGCCCGCTTTCGGCGGAGGACTGCACGGTGCAGTCGATGCCCGACGCGAGCCCGGTGAAGTGGCACCTCGGGCACACCACGTGGTTCTTCGAGACGTTCGTGCTCGCGCAGGGCGGCCGCGGCTACGCGCCCTTCGACGCGGCGTATCGCGTGCTCTTCAACTCCTACTACAACGCGGTCGGCGAGAAGCATCCGCGTGCCGAGCGCGGCATGCTGTCGCGGCCGTCGCTGGAGGAGGTGGTGCGCTACCGGCGGCACGTCGACGAGGCGATGGCGGCGCTCCTTGCCGCGCCGATGGCCGCCGAGGTCGAGGCGCTCGTCGAGCTCGGCCTGCACCACGAGCAGCAGCACCAGGAGCTGATCCTCACCGACGTGAAGCACCTCCTGTCGCGCCACCCGCTCGCGCCGGTGTACCAGAAGCGCTGGCCGCTCGCGCCGATCGAGGCGCGGCAGCCCGTGTGGATCGAAGTCGAAGGCGGATTGCGCGAGATCGGCCACGATGGCCAGGGCTTCGCGTTCGACAACGAGGGCCCGCGCCACCGCGTGTGGCTCGAGCCGTTCCGGATGGCGTCGCATCCGGTCACGCACGGCGAGTTCCTGCGCTTCGTGGAGGACGGCGGCTACCGCCGGCCCGAGCTGTGGCTCTCGGCGGGCTGGGACGCGGTGCGCGCCGGCGGCTGGGAAGCGCCGATGTACTGGCGCAAGCGCGACGGCGGCTGGCATACGTTCACACTGCACGGCGAGGTGCCGGTCGACGCGAATGCGCCGGTCTGCCACGTGAGCTTCTACGAAGCGGATGCGTACGCGCGCTGGGCCGAGGCGCGCCTGCCGACCGAAGCGGAGTGGGAAGTCGCCGCCGCCAGCCTGCCCGTCGAGGGTAATTTCCTCGAGAGCGGCGCGTTGCACCCGCTCGCGCTGCGCGCGGCGCCCGAGGGCCGGCTCGCGCAGGCCTTCGGCGACGTCTGGGAATGGACGCGCAGCGACTACGCGCCGTACCCGGGCTTCCGCGTCGCCGACGGCGCGGTCGGCGAGTACAACGGCAAGTTCATGTGCAACCAGTACGTGCTGCGCGGCGGGTCGTGCGCCACCCCGGCGAGCCACATCCGCGCCACGTACCGCAACTTCTTCCCCGCCGACGCGCGCTGGCAGTTCTCCGGCGTGAGGCTCGCGCAGGACGCCTGATTTACGATAGCCGCGTGCACGCGGCTATCGACAAGCCATCCGCCTGGGTCGTCCGCTGGGCCGCCGAGGTCGGGCGCGGTCCCGTGCTGGACCTCGCCTGCGGCGGCGGCCGGCACGCGAGATTCTTCAAGGACAAGGGATTCGAAGTCGTGGCCGTGGACCGGGAACCGGTCGACCTCCCCGGGATCGCATTTCTGAGAAAGGACCTCGAGGGCGGCCCGTGGCCGCTGGAGGGGTACAGCTTCGGGGCCATCGTGGTGACGAACTATCTGCATCGGCCGCTGTTCGGCCCGATCCAGGAGGCGCTCGCGCCCGGCGGGGTGCTGATCTACGAGACGTTCATGGCGGGCAACGAGCGCTTCGGCAAGCCGTCGAACCCGGCATTCCTGCTGCGGCCCGGCGAGCTGAAGGAGGCATTCCGGAGCCTGGAGGTGCTGGGGTTCGAGGAAGGGGAGGTCGCCGAGCCGAAGCCCGCCATGGTGCAGAGGATTTGCGCCCGCAGACGCTAGTAGAATGCCGGCCATGATTACCGGCTCCCTGGTGGCGATCGTCACCCCGATGCACGAGGATGGAAAGCTCGACCTCGCGCGCTTCAAGAACCTGATCGACTGGCACGTCGCGGAGGGCACTGACGGCATCGTGGTGGTCGGCACCACCGGCGAATCGCCCACCGTCGACTTCGACGAGCACAAGGAGCTGATCCGGCTCGCGGTGCAGCACTCGCGCGGCCGCATCCCGATCATCGCCGGCACGGGGGGCAACTCGACCGCCGAGGCGATCGAGCTCACGGAGTCGGCCAAGAAGGCCGGCGCGACCGCCTGCCTCTCCGTGGTGCCGTACTACAACAAGCCGACGCAGGAAGGCCTGTACCGGCATTTCCGCAAGATCGCCGAGACGGTCGACCTGCCGATGATCCTGTACAACGTGCCCGGTCGCACGGTGGCAGACATGCAGACCGACACGGTGCTGCGCCTCGCCGAGGTGCCGGGCATCATCGGCATGAAGGAAGCCACGGCGAACATCGAGCGCAATACCGACCTCATCCGCCGCGCGCCGCGCAACTTCGCCGTCTACAGCGGCGACGACGCGACCTGCCTCGCGCTCATCCTGATGGGCGGGCACGGCGTGATCTCGGTCACCGCCAACGTCGCGCCCAAGGGCATGCACCAGATGTGCGCCGCCGCGCTGGTGGGCGACGTGAAGAAGGCGCGCGAGCTCAACTTCAAGCTGTTCCCGCTGCACCAGAAGCTGTTCGTCGAGGCGAACCCGATCCCGGTGAAGTGGGCGATGGCCGAGATGGGCCTGATCGAAGGCGGGCTGCGCCTGCCCCTGTCGCCGCTCGACGAGAAGTTCCACGGCACCGTGCGCGCCGCGCTGCACGAGGCGGGCATCGCGCTGCCAGGCCTGCGGGTGGTGGAAGGACGCGCCCAGCAATGAGGAAGGCGCTTTCCACGGCCGGCCTGTGCCTGCTGGCCGGCTGCAGCTCGCTGAGCGACAACAACATCGACTACAAATCGCAGGGCACGCTGCCGCCGCTCGAGATCCCGCCGGATCTCACCGCGCCGACGCGCGACAACCGCTTCGTCGTGCCGGATGCGGGCCGCTCCACCGCGACGCTGTCGGGCTATCAGCAGGAGCGCCGCGAGGGCCGCACCAACACCACGCTGCTGCCGCAGCCGGCCGACATGCGCGTCGAGCGCGCCGGCGCTGAGCGCTGGCTGGTCGTGAACGAGCCGGTCGATCGCCTGTGGCCGCTGGTGAAGGATTTCTGGCAGGAGCTGGGCTTCCTGGTGAAGGTCGAAGTCCCGGAGGCCGGGGTGATGGAGACCGACTGGGCGGAGGATCGCGCCAAGATCCCCGGCGGGGCGGTCCGCGACCTGCTCGGGCGCATCTTCGACAACCTGCATTCCACGGCGACGCGCGACAAGTTCCGCACGCGCCTCGAGCGCACCCCCGACGGCAAGGGGACGGAGATCTACATCAGTCACCGCGGCGTCGAGGAGGTCTACGCCGACCAGGCCACCGGGACCAGCGGCAACATCCGCACCGTCTGGCAGCCGCGCGCGACCGATCCCGGGCTCGAGGCGGAATTCCTGCGCCGCCTGATGGTGCGCCTGGGCGAGCGCGAGGAGCGCGCGAAGCAGCTCGCGGCGCTGCCGCAATCCACGCAGCCGCGCGCGCGGATCGTGAAGTCGAGCGACGGCACCGAGCTGCTCCAGGTGAACGAGCCGTTCGACCGCGCCTGGCGGCGCGTCGGCCTCGCGCTCGATCGCGTCGGCTTCACGGTCGAGGACCGCGACCGGCAGAACGGCGTCTACTTCGTGCGCTACGCCGATGCGGACGCCGAGCGCGAGAAGCAGGGACTGCTCGCGCGCATCATCGGCACCAAGCCGGAGATCAAGCCGGAGCAGTACCGCGTGCAGGTGCGCTCCGAGCAGGAGGCGAGCCGCGTGAACGTCCTGAACAAGGACGGCGCCGCCGAGACCTCGCCCACCGGCCAGCGCATCCTCACGCTGCTCCACGAGCAGCTCAAGTAGCGTTGCTGCGCTTCGCCTCGCTCGGGAGCGGCTCCTCGGGCAACTGCATGGTCGTCGAAGCCGGGGACCTCACCGGCACGACGCGCGTGCTCGTCGATTGCGGGCTCAAGCTGCGCGAGACGGAGCGGCGCCTGGCGCGGCTCGGCCTCGCGCCCGCGGACCTGCACGGCATCCTGGTGACGCACGAGCACGGCGATCACGCCGGGTGCGTGTTCGACTTCGCCGCCGCCCACGGCATCGCGGTCTACCTGACCCACGGCTGCCTCGCGGCGCTGCGCGAAGAAGGCAAGACGATCGAGGGCGTGCGCACCGTGACGCTGGGCGCCAAGGCGCCGATCGCGATCGAGGCGCTGCTCGTGCAGCCCTACACCGTCCCGCACGACGCGCGCGAGCCGGTCCAGTTCGTCCTCTCCGACGGGCAGCGCCGGCTCGGCGTGCTCACCGACATCGGCGTGTCGACGCGCCACGTCGAGCAGACGCTCTCGGGACTCGACGCGCTGGTGCTCGAGACGAACTACGACGCCGACCTGCTGTGGGCCGGGAGCTACCCGGGCTGGCTGAAGGCGCGCATCGCGGGGCCGTTCGGGCACCTCGACAACCGGGAATCGGAGCGGCTCCTCGGCGCGCTCGACCGCTCGCGCCTCAAGCACGTGGTCGCGGCGCACCTCTCCCAGCAGAACAACCGGCCCGACCTCGCCCGCGCGGCGCTCGCGCGGGCTCTCGGCTGCGAGGAGAGCTGGGTCGCCGTGGCGACCCAGGACGACGGGCTCGGCTGGCGCGACGTCGCCTAGCTACTTCTTCGTCTCGTCCTTCTTCGGCTCGGTCGACGGGGTCGTCGAGGGAGCGGCCGGCGGGGTGGACGGCGGCGTCGACGGCGTGCTGGAGGGCGGCGGGGTCGTGGTCGACGGGCTGGCGGACTTGGCGCCGGACTTGGAGCTGTCCTGGCCGCACGCCGCGAGGGCGAGCGTTGCCGCCGCAGCGGCGGCGAGAAGCACGGTCTTCTTCATGGGATTTTCCTTGTCACGTTGAGGGGCAGCGGATGCTAGCCCGGCAATGTGACGCGAGCTACAGGCCGGCCGTAGTCGCCGATACCGCTGGGTAGGACGCCGCCCAGATCTCCATGAACCGGCCGCGCATCGCCAGCCCCTCGGTCTGGTCGCCCAGGCCCATGGCGCCGCGGAAGAACTGCGCCACCGGGCGGCGCACGAAGTGCATCGCGTCGAGGACCAGGAACGCGTCCTGCAGCTCGCGGATCTCTTCATGCGTGCGGTGCACCTGGATCGCGTGCGCGAAGCGCGCGAGGAGGCTCATCATGCGCGGGCACTGCCGCGTCACGTGGTCGGGGTTGTGCACCACCATATAGATGCGCCGCGTGCGGCTCGCCTGGAGGAAGCCCGCGAGCTGCTCGATGCGCGCCGGGTCGTTCAGGCGCAGGGAGGCGAGGTCGGGGTCGAAGATGCGCAGCTCTCGCCCGGGTTGCGCGACGAGCCGGTCCACCGCGGCCTGGAACCCGGCCTGGGTGTCGAAGCGCTCGTAGGCGGTCTCGCGGATCTCGGTCTTGTCAGGTGCCAATGCCAGCATCCCCGCAATTGGGCCCGGTCAGGGTTGAATCCGCTGAAGCCGGGCATAGCCCGAATGGAGCCATGCCGAGATTAGCCCGGCGAGCGGCGCGGCGGCAAGGCGGCGGCGCTCCATCGAGCGCCGGTCGGCGAGCTCGCGCAGCACCGGCGCGCACGAGGCCGGGACGGTGAAGGATTCCCCGTTCACGAAGAAACGCCGGCCGTCGTAGAGGAGCTGCGTCTTGGGATCGAGCGCGACCACCGGGCCGGCGGAGCGCGCCGGGCGGAAGACGACGTGCGGCTTCGGCTCGGTCAGGAACCGGCCGAGGAAATCCGCCGCGTCGGCGCCCGTCCAGTCGATCCTGCCGAGGAGCCGGGAAGAAAAGCGCAGCAAGTCCTTGGGGATTTTCGCCGGATGGCGCGCGGGCCGCAGGCCCGGGTCGGCATAGCTGGCATCCGGCAAACCGCGCTCGTGCAGCCAGTCGAGGAACGCCGCCGCGAGCTCCGCGCCGCGCGGCGCGCGAAAGCCGATGGAGTAGGTGAAGCACGGGTCGATCGCCACCCCGTCGTGCTTCAGGCCCGGCGGAAGGTAGAGGAGGTCGCCGGGCTCGACCACGTATTCGATCTTCTTCCCGGGCGAAAGCCAGATCGTCCAGCGGCGCCGCCCGGGCCCCTGCAGCAGGAAGACGTCGTAGGAGTCGACGTGCGGGCCGACCCCGCCGCCGGGCGTCGCGTAGCTCACCATCACGTCGTCCAGCCGCGCCTGCGGCACGAAGTCGAAGCGGCGCAGCAACCGGTCGGCCGCGTCGACGTGCATGTTCACGCCGCTTACGAGGAGCGTGAAGTTACGTTTTGATATTGCAAGGGAGTCGAACGGGCCGTGCACGGTGTTCCACCGCCTGCCGCGGCGTTCCACGATCCGGGATTCGACGTCGTCGCGCGCAGCCAGCGCGACGAGGCGGCGCTCGTTCACGACCCCCTGGAAAGCCGGCAGCGCGCCGCGGACGAGGAGTGGGCGCTTCTGCCAATGACGGCGCAGGAACGTGCGCGGCGCGAGGCCGCCGAGCAGGCGGGAATCCATGCGTCGCATTCTATTTTCGCGCTAGTCAAACGCAAAAAGAAAAGGCATAGAATCGATCGTGATGCTTCAGCCGGGACAATCCGCGCCGGATTTCGTGCTTCCCGACGCCGACATGCAGACCGTCGACCTGTCGGCGTTCAAGGGGAAGAAGCACGTGGTGCTGTATTTCTATCCGCGCGACGGCACGCCGGGCTGCACCATGGTCACCACCGACTTCTCCGACCACGAGGAGCAGTTCGACAAGCACGATTGCGTGGTGATCGGCGTGTCGCGCGACGACTGCCTCACCCACGCCGACTTCCGCGACCGCAACGGCGTGACCATCGCGCTGCTCTCGGATCCCGAGGGCGAGGTGTGCCGCAAGTACGGCGTCATCCAGGAGAAGGAATCCGAGGGCGTGCGCCGCGAGTGCCTGGTGCGCTCCACCTTCATCATCGACAAGAAGGGCGTCATCCGCCACGCCGCCTACGGCGTGAGCCCGCGCGGCCACGCGGCGGAAGTCTTCGACGTCGTCAAGAAGCTCCGCGTCTGACCGCCGTCGGTCCGGACACCGTCGTCTCGCTCCAGGTCGAAATGCACGACGCCCACGGCGTCCTGCTCGACGCCCCCGCGCAGCCGTTCACCTACCTCCACGGCGGCTACGGCGGCCTGCTCGAGGCGCTCGAGCGGGCGCTCGAGGGACTGCTCGCCGGCGCGGAAGTGCGCCTGCAGCTCGAGCCCGAGCAGGCGTTCGGCGAGTACGACGCGGAGCTGGTGCGGCTCCAGCCCGCCGAGCGCTACGGCGAAGGCCTCGCGGTCGGCATGGAAATCGAGGAGGACGGCACGATCTACCGCGTCACCGACCTCGCGGGCGGCCAGGTGGTGCTCGACGCGAACCACCCGCTCGCCGGCATGGCGCTGCGCTTCTACCTGAAGGTCCTGGACGTCCGGGCCGCCACCGCGGAGGAGCTGAAGCTGGGCGTATCATCGGCATAGAGCCGAAGGGGGAGGGAAATGGCCAAGGACATCCTTTCGTACGGGATCGGCACGCTCGTCGCGTTCCTGATCATCGCCGCGCTGCTGTTCCTGTTCATCAGCGACGTCACGCAGAAGAAGCACGGCGTGCTGCGCACGTACCCCGTCATCGGCCACCTGCGCTACTTCTTCGAGCAGCTCGGCGAGTATTTCCGCCAGTACTTCTTCGCCGGCGACCGCGACGAGATGCCCTTCAACCGCGCCACGCGCGCGTGGGTCTACCGCCTGGCGAAGAACGAGGGCGGCACCATCGGCTTCGGCTCGACCTACGACCTGAAGGACGCGGGCGCGCTCATCTTCGTCAACCACCCGTTCCCGGTGCTGGAGGAAGAGCGCCTGCCCACGCCGGCCCTGCGCCTCGGCGAGGGCCATTGCACCGAGCCGTTCGAGGCGAAGTCGATCGTCAACGTGAGCGGCATGAGCTTCGGCGCCATCTCCGCGCCGGCGGTGCGCTCGCTCTCCCGCGGCGCCGCGGTGGCGGGCTGCTGGCTGGACACCGGCGAGGGCGGCCTGTCGCCGTTCCACCTCGAGGGCGGCTGCGACATCATCATGCAGATCGGCACCGCCAAGTACGGCGTGCGCGATGCCCAGGGCAACCTCTCGCCGGAGCGGCTGCAGGACCTCTCCAAGGTGGTGAAGGCCTTCGAGATCAAGCTCTCGCAGGGCGCGAAGCCGGGCAAGGGCGGCGTGCTGCCGGGCCGCAAGGTGACCCCCGAGATCGCGCAGATCCGCGGCATCCCGGAAGGGCGCGACTCCATCAGCCCGAACCGGCACCGCGACATCGCGAGCATCAACGATCTCCTCGACAAGGTGATGTACATCCGTGACCTCACCGGCCGCCCGGTGGGCGTGAAGACGGCGATCGGCGGCTGGCGGTTCATGAACGAGCTCGGCGAGGCGGTGCAGCGCCGCGGCCTCGAGAGCGCGCCGGACTTCCTCGTCATCGACGGCGGGGAAGGCGGCTCGGGCGCGGCGCCGCAGGCGCTCGCCGACCACATGGGCCTGTCGATCGACGAGGCGCTGCCGCGCGTGGTCGACGCGCTCATCGAGAGCGGCCTGCGCCAGCGCATCCGCGTCGTCGCCTCGGGCAAGATCGTCACCTCCGCGCGCGCCGCGTGGGCGCTCTGCGCCGGGGCGGACTTCGTGAACACGGCGCGCGGCTTCATGTTCTCCCTCGGCTGCATCCAGGCGCTGCGCTGCCACCAGAACACCTGCCCGACCGGCGTCACCACGCACAACAAGCGCCTGCAGCGCGCGCTAGTGGTGGAGGAGAAGTTCCAGCGCGTCGCGAACTACGCGCTCAACATGAACAAGGAGATCGACATGATCGCCCACTCCTGCGGCGTGCGGCACGCGCGCGAGCTGCGCCGCGAGCACGTGCGCCTGGTGCAGGCGAGCGGCCAGTCGGTGGCGCTGAACATGCTCTATCCGTATCCGGACCCGAAGGTGAAGATGAAGGTCGCATGAGGCTGCTCCTCGTTCTGGCCCTGCTCGCTCCGCCGGCCGCTCTCGCCCAGACGGCCGCCGACAAGGCGCTCGTGACGAAGAAGGCGCCCGCGAAACCGCAAGCCCGGCTGCCCGAGGGCTTCCATGAGAAGCGGTTGCGCGAGACGGAGGCAAGGCACAAGCGCAACCTCGATGCCGCCGCCAAGTCCTCGCGCGAGCGCCACAAGTCGGCGCCGAACGCCATCCGCAACGAGCGGTAGTCTGTGACTTTGCTGCACGTCACCAACGGCGATCATGCCGTGGCAGTCCTGCAGGCCGCGGGAATGGAAGGCGAGTTCCTGCCCTGGCGCGACGTGCTGCACGAAGGTCCTCTGGAACCGTCCCTGCCGCTGGAAAGATTCTCCGCGATCAGAAGTCGCTTCATCGCCGAGATGGGGTGGGGAGAGCAGGACGAGGTGGAGAAGCAGTTCAGGGAAAGGGATGAGCGTCTGCAGCGAGCGGGGAGGGATGACGAGGTGGTGCTCTGGTTCGAGCACGACCTGTACGACCAGCTCCAGCTTCTCCAGGTCCTGTCGTGGTTTCACGAGCATCCGCATCCGCGCCTCTCGCTGGTGTGCGAGGCCGAGTATCTCGGCGAGATGGCGCCTTCGCGTGCTGCGGTGCTGTTCGAAGCACGCAAGGCAGTCACGCCGAAGCAGCTCTCGACGGCGGCCATGGCGTGGAAGGCCCTGCCGGGGGTCGCCCGGGGCGATCTTTCGGCGCTGCCGTTCCTCGCAGCGGCACTCGAGCGCTACCGCCAGGAGCCGCGGCGCACGGAGGAACTGATCGTCGAGGAGCTGGCCGGCGGCCCGCTCGGGCTCGCGGACCTCTTCCGGCGCACGCAGGCGAGGGACGAGCCGAGGTTCCTCGGCGACACGGTGTTCCTGAAGCGGCTCGAGCGGCTGGAAGCGCTAGGCCGCGTCCGACGGATCGGCGAGCGCTGGGCGATCGCGTAGCCATCGGTTCCAGACGCGGCGCGCCGAATCGACGAGCTCGCCCGCGGTCAGGCCGACGGGGCCGATGCCGTCGCGCACCAGCTCGTCCGCGGCGCAGCCGTGGAGGTGCGTGCCGAGCACGGCGCTCGACTCGCCGGTGAGGCGCTGCGCGAGGAGGGCGCCGAGGATCCCGGCGAGCACGTCGCCGGTGCCGGCGGTGGAGAGGCCGGGGTTGCCCGACGCGTTCACGAACCAGTGGCCGTCGCGGGCGACGATGACGCTGCCGGTGCCCTTCAGGACCGTGTGCGCGTTGTAGCGCGTCGCGATCCTGCGCGCGGCGGCGATGCGGTCGGCCTGGACTTCCGCGGTGGGGATGCCGAGCAGCCGCCCGGCCTCGGCCGGATGCGGCGTGAGGATCGTCTCGGCCCGCCGCCGCTCGCAGGCGCCCTGCAGGCGCTCGCTTTGCGCGAGCAGGTTGAGGCCGTCGGCGTCGACGACGCAGGGGATGTCGCTCGCCAGCGTGGCGCCGAGGAGGGCGTCCGCGGTCTCGCTCGTGCCCAGGCCCGGCCCGGCGACGAGCGCGTCGAGGTCGGTGCCGAGGACCTCGTCGGCGTGCGAAAGCATCAGCTCCGGGGTGACCGCATCGAAGGAGGGCGCGTCGTCCGCGAGGAAGCCGACGCGCACCTTGCCGGCGCCGAGCTTGAGCGCGGCGCGTCCCGCGAGCAGCGAGGCGCCGGTCATCCCGGGCGCGCCGCCGAGCACGCCGGCCGTGCCGGCCATGCCCTTGTGGAAGTTGCGCGGGCGGGGGCGCAGCACGCTCGCGAAGAGCTCGCGATCGGCGACCCAGGCCTGGGGACGCACGCCTGCCGTCGCGACGTCCAGGTCGGCCACCGTGATCTCGCCCGCGTGGTCCGGCCCGGCCTGCATGAGCAGTCCCGGCTTCATGGAGAGGAACGTGAGGGTGTGGGTGGCACGCACCGCCACGCCGTGCAATGCGCCGGTGTCGGCATCCAGCCCGCTCGGCACGTCCAGCGCCAGCACCGGGCAGCGCTGGCGATTGGCGTGCTCGACCATGCGGGCGTAGTCCCCGGCGATCGGCCGCGACAGGCCGATGCCGAACAGGCCGTCGACGACGAGCGCCCAGCGCCGCTCCGCGGGGATCTCGTCCGGGCGGGTGGCGAGAGCGACGCGGAAGAAGCGCTCGCGCAGCAGCGAAGCGACGATGCGCGCGTCGCCGCCGTTGTCGCCCGGGCCGGCGAGGACGAGGACGTCCTTCGCCCGCTCCCCGGCGATGCGCGCGGCGAGCGCCGCCGCCGCCGCGCCCGCGCGCTCCATGAGCGGGGGCGTGGCGCCGCGCGCCGACTCCTCCATCCGGCGCAGATCGGCTGTGAGATAGAGCGGGACCGACATGGGCACCATTCTAGGCCTGGCGGGAATATGCCCATGAAAGCTCTGCTTCGCGCGCCCCTGGCGGCGGCCTACTACCTTGGCGTCGCGGGCGCCGGCGAGCGCAACGACGGACGCGCGCGGATCCTGATGTTCCACGGCACGCCGCGGGCGCGCGCGGCGACGCTCGAGCGCATGCTCCGCTACGTACGCCGGCACTTCGACGTCGTGCCGCTCGCCCGCATCGCGCGCGACGCGGCCGCCGGAGACATCCGCTTCCGCCGCC
>DASZQH010000117.1:0-8316 GCA_035549805.1 Burkholderiales bacterium | reverse complement strand
AGGCGAAGAGGTTGAGCAGGAAAGGATCGGAATGCGCCGCGCTCGACCAGGGCTCGAGGACCAGCGGCCCGGGAAGGAGCCGGTACGCGCCGTAGCCGAGAGCCTCGAGCCTGCGCAACGCCCTCAGGTCGAGCTGGGTGCCGGCGAGCACCTCGAGCATCACGAGCGGGGAGCCGGCGCGGAAAAAGCGCTCTCCGCCCTCGACGACCTGGAGCTCGTGACCCTCGACGTCCATTTTCACGAACTCCACGTCGTCCAGGCCATGCTCCCGCACGAGATCATCGAGCCGCGCCGTCGGCACGCGCAATGCGGCCTCTGCGGTAGTGGCGAGCGCCGCGAGCTCGGGCTGCTCGCCGAGCTCGAAAGCCGCGACCCCGCGCCGGTTGCTGACCGCCGTACGCGCGAGCGCGACGTGATCGAATCCGTTCAGGCGCAGGCTGCGCGCAAGATAGTCGGCCGCGCCCGGACCCGGCTCGAACGCGGCGACCCGGCCGGACGATCCGACTGCGCGCGCCATCGCCAGCGTGTAGAGGCCTAGGTTCGCGCCGATGTCGAGCGCGCGCATGCCTGGCCGCAACCAGGCGCGCACGAAGCGGATCTCCTCCTCGAGCCAGTCCTCCTGCTCGAGCGCGACATAGGTGGTGACGCCGCCGACGTCCGGCGGGAGCACGATGCGCACGTCGCCGCGCAACTCCAGGACCAGCTGGCGCTCGGCTGTCCCGCTCATCGCAGCCGGAGCAGCGCGGACGCGAGGCCCGCCGGCGATGCGCGGCTGCGCCGGTCGACCACTTCGCCCGCGCCCTCGAGCGCCGCAGTCCCGGCGCGCCAGGCATCCTCGCGGATCGTGTCCCGCGGATGGTAAGTGCTCAGGTAAACGAACGTCGCCCCGGAAGTCTCGACCGCGCGCCGGTATTCTTCGCGGGGCAGGCGAGCGGGAGGCGCAGCGACGGCGTGCCGTTCCGCGAGCAGCGCCACGTACGCGGGAGCCACCCACATCACACGGTCGCCGGGCGCGCTGGCGCGGCGGATCGCGTCCATGTCCGCCGCGAGGTCGAGATGGACCTGCGCCCGCGCCCGCGCCGTCGCGAGATCGGGCGTGCGGTACCAGTCGATGATGGCGGCGTGGGGCAGCTCGCTGCGCGCGCGCTGATGGATGAAGCCGAGCGCCGGGGCGGTCAGGCTGAGAACGACCAGGAACAGGACGAGCGCCGGGAGACCCGGGCGGCGCCTGCGTTCGGCGAGCCGGGCGAGCGGCACGAACGCGTAGAGCACGAGCAGCGGGAGCACCGGAAAGAGAAAGCGCGTCATCTGGTCGTAGAACGGCCAGAGGAGGTACGTGACGAGATAGACCCCGACCATCCACGTGTCCGGGCGAGAGAGGCGCAGGCACAGTCCCGCGAGGGCGAGGACGCCGACGAGCGCCGCGACCGCGGGGCGTGCATAGGTGCCCTCCACCCAGAACAGCATTAGGCTGCCGGTCCACGCTTCAGCCATGGCGAGCCCCTGGCGGGCCAGACCGCCAGCGAGGGTGCCGGGCGCCGCGAGGACTTCTCCCAGACGATCTGCCGCTGCGCCGGCATTGGGATCGGCCACGGCGGCCGGCCGCACCGCGATCCATATCGCGTAGGCGGCGAGCGCGGCGAGCGCGGGAAGCGCGCCGGAGGCGCGCTGCGCCGGCGCGCCGGGGCGCGTGACCGCCCAAAGCGCGTAGCCCATCGCAACCGCCAAGCCGATCGTGCGGGTGAGGGCAAGCGCCGCGAAGAGCATCGCGAGGCCGGCGAGCCGGGCGCGCGTGCCGATGCGGGCCTCGAGCGTCACGACGATCGCCAGGAGAAGCAGGCAGAACAGCGGCTCGCTGAGGATGCCGCGCACGTGGATCCACAAGGCCGGCAGCGCAAGCACCGCCAGCGTCGCAAGGACAGCGGGCAGCGTGGCGCCGAGCCAGCGAAGCGCGACCTGGTAGACGAGCGGCAGGCAGGCGGCCAGCAGCACCGCGTTGACGCCGTGCGCCAGCGAGAAATCGTGGCTCGCGCCGACCAGCGCCAGAACGAGGGGGAAGAGCGGCGGGTGGAACGCCTCGAGCGGAAATACAGCCGCGACGGGCGCGGCGGCAGCGTGCCACGGTGAAAAGACCTGCGCCATGACGAGATAGCTCACGCTGTCGTCGGCGAAGGTCCCCAGGCCCGGCTGCCGCGCGAACGCGATCCACATCGCCGCGGCGGCGAGCGCGAGGACACCGACCGCCCAGGCGCCGCTATTTGTACGCCACGACATTCAGGCTGATCGGCTGGCCGCGCAACCCGAGGCGGCTCGCATCGGTGAAGAGGCCGAACTGCTCGACACGCTCCACGCGCGAGAACCCCGCTTGCAGCAGGTATTGCGTCAGGAACTCCTCGCTCAGGCCCACGCGGTGGTAGTCGAACTGGTCCACCTGGCCGCCGAATACCATGCGCATGCAGACATAGCGGTCCTCGAGCGTCGAAGCAGGATCGAGGAACAGGCGCGCCAGGCGCTCGAAATCGGGGACGCTGATGCGCGCGACGCCGCCGGGCCTGAGGACGCGATGGAACTCCTTCAGCGCGCGCGGCAGCTCCGACTGGTAGCCCAGGTGCTCCAGCACGTGCGAGGCATAGATCTCCTCGACGGATCCGTCGGCGAAGCGGCCGAGGTCGGCACAATCGCCCACGTAGTCGACGCCGGGACCGGGCTGCGCGTTCAGGATCTTCCAGCCTGACCGCACCTCCTTGCCGCCGACGTGAAGGCGCAGCGGCTCGCCGCCGCACATCGCGCGATAGGCCGTTTCCACGCTGCGCGCGAAGCCCGCCCGATCCATGAGCTTCGAGGCCTTGAGCCGCTCGCGGAGCGTGCGCCGCATCTCCCGCAGCCGCGGCAGGTCGGCCGCCAGCGACTGCGCAATCTCGAGGTAATGTTCGCGGGAAGCGCCGACCAGCTCCGGCAAGCCGGCGTGCTCCAGCAGGCTCGCGCCGACGCGCGAAACATGACTGTTGCCTCGCAGCGTGACCACGGGCACGCCCATCCAGAGCGCCTCGCAGGTGGTCGTGGTGCCCGCGTACGGGAACGTGTCGAGGGCGATGTCGACCTCGCCATAACGGGCGAGGTGCGTCTCGACGCGTGCCTCTGCCTCGAGCAGGACGAGCCGGCTTTCCGGGATGCCCGCCGCGGCGAGGGCGTCGGCTACCCGGCGACGCGCGCTGGCCGAGCGCAGCGCATGCGCCTTGAGAAGCAGCCGGGCTTGCGGGATGCGCCGCAGCAGCTCGGCCCAGGTCGACAGGACCTCCGGTCCCACCTTGGCGAGGTTGTTGAAGCTGCCGAAAGTGACCTGCCCGTTCCTTTCCGCGGGAAGCTGGACCACCGGCACATCCGCCGCCGGACTGAAGCACAGGAAGCCCTGCGGCAGGCGCCACAGCTTCTCCGTGGCGTGCGCGTCAGCCTCGCCTTCGGGATCCGCCTGTGCGTCGGTGAAGCGATAGTCTATGGCGCGCACTCCGGTGGTCCCGGGATAGCCCAGCCAGGAGACCTGCACAGGGGCGGGCTTCCGCGCGAAGAGAGGCAGCCGCCCTCCGGCGGTGTACCCGGCGAGGTCGACAAGGATGTCGATGCCGTCGTCGCGGATGCGCTGGGCGGCGAGGTCGTCGGGGACCGAAGCGAGGTCGCGCCATTCGTCGCACATCCGGCGCAGCCGCTCGGTGACCTCGTCGGCTTGCGCTGCCGTGGAGTAGGCGTAGATCCGGAACGCTCCGCGGTCGTGCGACGCCAGAAGCGGCGCCAGGAAGAGTGCGACGGCGTGGCCGCGGAAGTCCGGCGAGACATAGCCGACGCGCAACGGGCCCTCGCGGCGCGGCGCGCGGTCGCAGACCGCTTCGGTGGCGTCGCGCGCGCGTGCCCAGCGCTCGTGGGCCTCCCGGAGCGCGAGGGGATCGCCACCGTGACGATAGTGGAGCGAGAAAAGGAGGTTCGCGTGCGCTTCCTCGAACCCAGGATCGAGCTCGATCGCGCGTCGCAGCGCTGCCTCCCCCGCTGCCAGCTCGCCCAGCCGCACCAGTACGTTGCCGAGGCAGAAATGCATCCTGGCGTTCTGAGGCGCAAGCGCAATCGCGGCCCGGTGCTCGACGAGCGCCTCATCCAGCTTCCACTGCAGCGTGAGGCAATCGCCCAGGTTCGCGTGCCACTCTGCCCGTGCCGGCCCGAGCTCGACCGCACGCCGCAGGTCGGCCTCGGCGACGTCGGGTTCGTCCGCCTTGCGCAGGTTGCCGCGATTGGAGTACGCGATGGCGAGGCCCGGGTCCGCGAGCAGCGCTTCGTCGTAGCAGCGCACCGCGCCCGCCGCATCGCCGGAGAGCTCGAGGAGGCTGCCGAGATTGTTCAGCGCTTTCGCGTGACCGGGCTGCAGGTCGAGCGCGCGCCGGTACGCGACGGTCGCCTCCTGCGCGCGGCCGGCCTCCTGCAGGGCGCAACCGAGCATGTAGCGCAACGACGCCGTCTCCCCTTTTGCCTCGATCGCCTCGCCGAGGCGCTGGATCGCTTCGCCGAAGCGCCGCTCATCGAGCGCACGATTCCAGAACGCCTCGATCTCTTCCGGCGCCTCGACGCCTTTGGCGGAGACCTTCTCCTGCCAGAGCGCCGTCAGGCAATCCTCGAACGCGCGGACGAACCCGACTTCATCGAGCAGCGGCGAAGCACGCAGGCGGTCCCGCATCCCGACGCGCAGCGCCTCGAGCGCCGCCCGGTCGCGCGACAACGCCGCCGCGATGCGCACGTAGTCCTGCTCGCTGGCGGCGACCAGTTCGCCCAGACCCACGGTCTCGAGCAGGCTCGCGCCCACCCGTCCCGCATGCCGATCGCCGCGCAGCGCGATCACCGGCACCCCCATCCAGAGCGCCTCGCAGGTCGTGGTGGTGCCGTTGTACGGGAAGCTGTCGAGCGCGATGTCGACTTCCGCATAGACGGCAAGGTGCGTTTCCGGGGTCGGCTCCCAGCCGCGCAGCACGACGCGCTCTGCGTCGATGCCGGCGTCGGCGAAAAACCGAAGTACCGCGTCGCGCTTGTCGGCGAATGCGAACGTACGGTCCTTGAGGAGCAGGCGCGAGCCCGGTACGTCGGCGAGCAGCCTCGCGGCGAGCCGGAAGAACGGCTCGGACAGCTTGAGGATGTTGTTGAAGCAACCGAAGGTCACGAACCCCTTCGCGCGCGCCGGCAGCGGTCCGACGTCGAGGCCGGGGCCTGGCCGATAGCACAGGAACGTCCGCGGCAGCCTCGCGAGGCGCTCGACGTGCACGCTCTCGGCGCCCGGGGGATCGGCCTTGGCGTCGGTGAGACGCCAGTCGACCGAGGGTAGTCCCGTCGTGTTCGGGTAGCCGAGGTAGGTGAGCTGCAGCGGCGCGGGACGCAGCGCCAGCACGGGAAGGCCATTTTGCAGCGTATGGCCTGCCAGCTCGATCAGGATATCGATGCGATCCTCGCGGATGCGCGACGCGATCTCGCCGACGTCCAGGGAGCCGCATTCG
Source organism: Burkholderiales bacterium (assembly GCA_035549805.1). Taxonomy (GTDB): domain Bacteria; phylum Pseudomonadota; class Gammaproteobacteria; order Burkholderiales; family SG8-39; genus SCGC-AG-212-J23. The sequence continues at coordinate 2,791 of DASZQH010000117.1, read as the reverse complement.
CGCCAGTGGTCGGCGAGCTCGCGCACGCCTTCGGTGACGCGATCCGATCGCGTGTGCAGGTAATAGGCGAACACCTCGAAGCGGGCGCGGTCGTGCCTGGCGAGGATGGGCAACATGAATACGGAAACGACATGGGAGCGGAAATCCGGCGACAGGTAGCCAACGCGCAAGCGGCGCGCTCCGCCTTCGATCGGCGGCGGCGCGACCGGCCGCGCCTGAAGGTCGCCGAAGCGCCGGTGCGCCTCGAAGAGCGCGCCGGCGTCGAAGTCGCCGCTGTAGTTCATCGTGAACAGCAGCGCACTGTGCACGGTCGCGTCTTGCGGCGCGAGCGCGTGGGCGCGCTGCAGCGCCTCGATCGCCGCTGCGAGACGGCCCTTGTCCAGCGATGCCCGGCCGATGCGTGTCCAGGTCTCCGCATTCCTCGGGTCCCGCTGGACGGCGCGCTCGAGCAGCGTCATCGCCTCGTTGACGCGGCCGAGCTCGATCAGGCTGGCGGCGAGCCCGTTCAGCATCTGTACGGACTGCGGCTGGAGCGCGAGCCCGGTTCGGAAGGCCGCCTCCGACTCTCCTTCGCGTCCCGCGCGAAGAAGCGCGACCCCCAGACCATAGTGCGGATCCGGATCGGACGGGCTTGCCGCGCACGCGCGGCGAAACATATCCACGGCGACATCGAGCCTTCGCTCCGCGGCGGCGAGGTGGCCGAGTTGTGCCAGCGCGCCTGCGTGCTCGGGATCCTGCGCGAGCACCTCCTCCAGCACCGCGCGAGCCTCGAGGCGCCTGCCCTCCTGTGCAAGGTCGCGCGCGACGGACAGGCGGCGATCGAGCGCCGCCGCGTCTTCACGGCCGAGTATTCGCTGCAGCCACGTGCTCATGCGCGGTGTATGCGTGCTCCCAGGGTCGGCTTATTCTGCCACCGAGCCGCTGTGCTACCCTCCGGCCGGCGATGCTGCGCTGGCTGAAGTCCCTCGGATCCGCCGCCGCTCGCGCCGACGCATACAGCCTGATGCGTTCCGGCGAAGCGGCGCTCGCGCAAGGCCATGCGGCGGACGCCGCGGCATTTTTCCGCCGCGCGATCGCGATCGACGCCAACGTGGCCGACTACTACCGCTACCTCGCCCTTGCCTGCCGGGCACAGGGCGATTTCGTCGGGGCGGAAGCAGCCTATCGCACCGCGCTGCGCCTGAATCCTGATGACATTTCCATCCACGTCAAGCTGGGCGCCGTCTACACGAGCCTCGGTCGTCTCGCGGACGCCCGACGATGGCTGGAGGGTGCCGCGCAAGCCTCGCCGGCGTATGCCGAAGCGCATCTGCGCCTGGCCGATCTATTTCTCGAGCAGTGCGAGCCGGCGCTGGCGGTCGAGGCTTGCCGCGAAGCGGTGCGCCTGGAGCCAGGCTCGGCGCACGCGCTCGTCGCACTCGGACGGGCGCTTGAAGTTGGCGGGCGCACGGAATCGGCGCTCGAAGCCTACGAGGCAGCGCTGCAGGTCGACCCGCAAAGCGTGGACGCGCATGTGAGCCGGGCGACGACATACCTCGCCCGCGAGCAGTTCAGCGCCGGATGGGACGAGTTCGAATGGCGCAAGCGCGCGCGCGACCAGGCGGCGGTGCACGGCCGCTTCCATGCCCCCGACTGGGACGGCTCCGATCTGCGCGGGCACACTCTCCTCTTCTACGCCGAGCAGGGCCTGGGCGACCAGATCATGTACGCCTCCTGTGTGCCGGACCTTCAGCGCCGAGGCGGTCGCGTCGTGATCGACTGCGACCCCCGCCTCGTGCCGCTTTTCCGCCGATCGTTCCCTTCGACGGTCGTGCACGGCGGACGCCAGTCGGATGATGGCGGCTGGGCAGAGGAGCACGGCGTGCACCTGAAGGTGGCATGCGCTAGCGCACCGCGCTTCCTGCGCCGCTCGGCGGAGGACTTCCCCGACCATCGGGGCTATCTGCGCGCCGATCCTTCCAAGGTCGAGCAGTGGAAGGACCGCCTCGCGAACCTTGGCCCCGGAAGGAAGATCGGCCTGTCCTGGCGCGGCGGCGTGCAACGTACGGGGCGCGCATGGCGCTCGCTGGAAATCGATACGCTCCTTCCCCTGCTTCGAGTTCCCGGGGTTCGGTTCGTCAGCCTCCAGTACGACGCCACGGCAGAGGAACGGGCGCGCCTCCAGGCGGTCGGCGGAGACATCCACCACTGGCCGGAGGCGATCGAGGACTACGATGAAACTGCGGCGCTCCTCTGTGCCCTGGACGTCACCGTGAGCGTGTGCACCGCGGTAATCCATCTCGCCGGGGCATTGGGAAGGCCGGTTTGGGTCCTCGCCCCGATCGCTCCCGACGCTCGCTACGGGCTGGCGGGAGAGCGCATGCGGTGGTACCCGTCGGCACGCATGTTCCGTCAGCCCTCCTTCGGTGACTGGCGCTCGGTCGTGGCCCACGTCGTGGACGCGCTGGAGCGCCTGCCGGAATGAGCGCGGCGACGCTTCGCGAAGCGGAACAGGCGCGTCTCGCCGGCGATCTCGACGCCGCCATGGCGGCTTGCCAGGGCATCCTCGCGCGCTTGCCGGAGGACCCGGCGGCCCTGAATCTGATCGCCGCGGTCGCGGCGGATCAGGGCCGGATTGAAGAGGGTCTCGGCTGGGCAGCGCGCGCGGCCCTGGCCGATTCGCGCGCCGCAGGACCGCACTACACGATGGGGCGCCTGTTCGAGATGCAGCAGCGCCTCGGTGAGGCGGAAGCGAGCTATCGCCGCGCGATCGAGCTCGCACCGCGCGACGCGCGCGCGCACAACAATCTCG
>DASZQH010000116.1:0-5771 GCA_035549805.1 Burkholderiales bacterium | reverse complement strand
CACGCCCGGCAGGACCCAGTCGAGCAGCACCATGTCCGGCCGGCAGTCGCGCACCAGCGCTTCCGCCTGCGGCACGTCGCCCGCCGTCATCACCTTGTATCCGGCGCGCTGCAGGTTCGCAGCGAGCAGGTCGCGGACTGCTGCTTCGTCGTCGACTACGAGTACGGTGCCGGCCATTCGTGTTCTCCCGCCTGGGTTCGTTAGAGGCGACGCCATGGTAGGAGGCGGTCCGTAAGAGGGGTATCGCCGGACCCTTATTTAACAGTCGTGTCACATTGGCCCCTTGTCGCCGATCACCGACACGCGCCCATGGTCCGTAAGGGATGGCCGGGGGCGCTCCGGCGGAAAAATTGCTTCACGCAGGCACCCTCTTTCACAGTCGAATTCCCCGGAGTCTTTCCATGAACGTCTTCAAGCTCACCGTCGCGGCGGCCGTCGCCGCCTTCCTCGCCTTTTCCCAGTCCGGCTACGCGCAGACCCGGCCGGCGGCGAAGGTCTCGCCGCAGGACCAGCAGCTCATGAGCCGCCTCGCGCAGGGCGACCACGCCGAGATCGCCGCCGGCAAGCTCGCCGCCGGGAAGGCTTCCGAAGGCCCGGTGAAGGAGTTCGCCGAGCACATGGTCACCGAGCACACGCGCATGCTCGAGGAGGCGAAGCGCTTCGCGCAATCGAAAGGCGCGCGGCTTCCCGCCCGCGCGGACAAGAAGCACCAAGACGCGCTGAAGAAGCTGCAGAAGCTCGAGGGCGACGCCTTCGACCGCGCCTTCATGGCGCAGATGGTGAGCGACCACAAAGCCGCCATGAGCCTCGCGCAGAAGACCGCGAAGGACGCGAAGGATCCGGCGCTCAGGCTGTACGCGCAGGCGGGCGTCGACAAGATCCGGCAGCACCTCGAGAAGGCGCAGGAGATCCAGGCATCCCTGAGCGCCAGCGCGGGCGGGAGCGCCAGGCCCGCGGCGAAGAAGAAATAGCCGCTTGAAACGCCTCCCGCTCGTCCTGCTCTGCGTCGGAGCGGCGGCCTGCGCGGAGAGCTCGCGCCTGCCCGAAGGCGCCGACACGGGCGTGCAGCCGGTGCTGGCGGCGCCCGTCGAGACGCCGATCCCGACGGTCAAGGTCGCGCCGGCGAAAGGCTGGCCGGCGGGCGAGAAGCCCGTCGCGGCGCCCGGGTGGAGCGTCGAGGCCCTCGCCACCGGGCTGCAGCATCCGCGCTGGCTGTACGTGCTGCCGAACGGCGACGTGCTGGTCGCGGAGACGAGCGCGCCCGAACGCCCCGAAGACGGCAAAGGCGTGAAGGGCTTCTTCATGAAGCAGTTCATGAAGCGCGCCGGCTCCGCCGTGCCGAGCGCGAACCGCATCTCGCTGCTGCGCGGCGGGGTGCGCCATGCCTTCCTCGAAGGTCTGAGCTCGCCCTTCGGGATGGCGCTGGTCGGCAACGACTTCTACGTCGCGAACACCGACGCCGTTCTTCGCTTTCCCTATCGTGAAGGAGAGACTTCCGTGGCGAAGGTCGGGGAGAAAGTCGCCGACCTGCCGGGCGGGCCGCTGAACCACCACTGGACGAAGAACCTGCTCGCCAGCCGGGACGGCAGGCACCTCTACGTCACCGTGGGCTCGAACAGCAACATCGCGGAGAACGGGCTCGACAAGGAGGAGCGCCGCGCCGCGATCCTCGAGCTCGACGCGAAGACCGGCGCGACGCGCGTCTTCGCGAGCGGGCTGCGCAACCCCAACGGGCTCGCCTACGAGCCGGAGACCGGCGCGCTCTGGACGGTGGTGAACGAGCGCGACGAGCTCGGCAGCGACCTCGTGCCCGACTACCTCACCTCCGTGCGGGAGAACGGCTTCTACGGCTGGCCGTGGAGCTACTTCGGCCGCCACGTCGACGCGCGCGTGCAGCCGGCGCGCCCCGACCTCGTCGAGAAGGCGATCGTGCCCGACTACGCGCTCGGCGCGCACGTCGCGCCGCTCGGCCTGGCGTTCGCGCACGGCGGCGCGTTCGTCGGCAACCACGGCTCGTGGAACCGGCGCCCGCCGAGCGGCTACAACGTCGTCTTCGTGCCGTTCTCGGGCGGCCGGCCGCAGGGCAAGCCGCAGGTCGTGCTCTCCGGCTTTCTCGATGCCCATGGCAAGGCGCGCGGCCGCCCGGTGGGCGTCGCGGTCGATCGCAGCGGCGCGATCCTCGTCGCCGACGACGTCGGCAACACCGTCTGGCGGCTGACGCGGGGCCCCGCGGTCGCGTACCGGTAGCGGAAGTTGCGATGCCCGGCTCGTCCTTTCCGCGCTATCGCGCGGCGCGCGGCCGCGGCACTATGGCCCGCCTCCCCCGCAACGAACCGAATCCCGGAGCGACCGATGATCCAGCAGCAGCAGGCCTATTTCCTCGAGATGTACCGCGCCGGCATGCGCACCGCCTCGGACATGACGCGCGCTTCGCTCGAAGCGACGCAGCGCATGCACTCGCAGCAGATGGAAGCGATGCGCGAGGCCATGGAGGAGAACCTGCGCTCCGCGCGCGAGCTCGGCGAAACCTGGAACCGGCTGTGGCGAACCGCGAGCGAAAGCCAGGCGGCGCTGCTCGGCGAGCTGCAGGATCCCGGCGCCAGGGCGACCGGCGACAGCGGCCGCATCGTCACCGGTGCCACCGGGGCGCCTGCCGCCAATGCCGCGAATACCGATCGCAAGGACCGCAAGAGCGCCTAGCCGCCCTCTTGTAGACTCGGGCCCATGGACCAGAGCATTCATGGGCTCGTCACGCTCGCGGACGTCAAGGCGGCGGCGCGCCGCATCGCCGGCGCGATCGAGCAGACGCCCTGCCTGCACAGCCGCACGCTGTCGCGCCTCACCGGCGCGGAGGTGTTCCTCAAGTTCGAGAACCTGCAGTTCACCGCCTCGTTCAAGGAGCGCGGCGCGCTGAACAAGCTGCTCGCGCTGTCGGAGGACGAGCGCCGCCGCGGCGTGATCGCGATGAGCGCCGGCAACCACGCGCAGGCGGTCGCCTACCACGCGGCGCGGCTCGGCATCCCCGCGACCATCGTCATGCCGAAGGGCTCGCCCAACACCAAGGTGAAGAACACGAAGGTGCACGGGGCGACGGTGGTGCTGGAAGGCGACTCGCTGCACGCCGCCGCCGCGCACGCGCGCGAGCTCGCGCAACGCGGCGACCTCGTCTTCGTCCACCCGTACGAGGACCCGCTGGTGATCGCCGGCCAGGGCACGGTCGCGCTCGAGATCCTGAAGTCCGTGCCGGACCTCGACGCGCTCGTCATTCCCGTGGGCGGCGGCGGCCTCGCCTCGGGCGTGGCCGTCGCGGCGAAGGCGCTGCAGCCCGCGATCCGGGTCTACGGCGTCGAGTCGCGCAACTACCCGTCGATGAACCAGCGCCTCGCCGGGCAGCCGGTCGAGGTCGGCGGCGACACCATCGCCGAGGGCATCGCCGTGAAGGACGTCGGCGACACCGCGTTCGCGATCCTGCGCGAGCTCGTCGAGGAGGTCCTCGTCGTCGAGGAGGAGACCATCGAGCGCGCCGTGATGGCGCTCATCGAGATCGAGAAGACCGTCGCCGAAGGCGCCGGCGCGGCCGCCCTCGCCGCCCTCCTTCAATACCCGGAGCGCTTCGCCGGCAAGCGCGTCGCGCTGCCGATCTCGGGCGGCAACATCGACAGCCGCGTGCTCGCCTCGGTGCTGATGCGCGGCCTGGTGCGCGACGCGCGCCTGGTGCGCCTGCGCGTGACGATGGCCGACGTGTCGGGTAGCCTCGCCCGGGTCGCGACGCTGATCGCCGAGGGCGGCGGCAACATCGTCGAGGTGCAGCACCAGCGCATCTTCGGCACCGCCTCCGTGCGCAGCCCCGAGGTCGAGTTCCTCGTCGAGACGCGCGACCGCGGGCACACGGACGCCCTCATGGCATCCCTTCAGGAAAGGGGCATCAAGGTCGCCCTGGCTTCCTGAGCCGGGCTTCCTCCGCCTCGTCCAGCCCGCCGCCGAGGCCGGCTTCCTTGTCGTCCACCACGCGGTCCGGCGCCGTCTCGTCGTGCACGTTGCCGCGCCCCGGCGCGCCTGCGTCCTCGCCGGTTCCGCCGCTGTCGCTGTCGGTCACGCCTGCGGGGTTGTCGTAGAAGGTATCGGTACTGTCGCTCGGGCCGATCTTCGGCACCGTACGGCCTTGTCGAATCGCCATGAGGCCTCCTTGTGAGGGAGGCGGCGCAAGCGCCGTGCCTATCGCGGCAGCGGGAACGAGTACACGACCTTGAGCACCCAGCGCTCGGCCGCGTCGGTGAGGCCGCGTCCCAGGGCGACATTCAGCTCGTTGCCCACCACCTTGTCCCAGGCGAGGAAGACATACTCCGCGCGCTCGTGGCGCGGATGCCAGCTGCGCAGCGGGCCGGCGTCGAGGAAGTACTCGACGCCCGCCTCGCTCTTGCCCCCGATCGCGTAGCCGGCCTTCAGCGCAGCGGAAAAGCTGGCGCGGCGGTCGGGCCCCGTGGAGGGCAAGCCGATCGCCGCGTTGCCCGCGAAGTGCCACGGCCCCGCGCGGTAGCCGAGCACCGGCATCACGTCCACGCCGGTGGAATAGGCCTGCCCGGGGCGCTCGCGCCCGCGCCCGAGCGAGACGTCGAGGCCCCAATACGGGCCGGCCTCGCGGTCGTGCGGCCCGAGGTAGCGGACTTCGGCGGTCGTTCCCAGCGAGCGCAGGTGCCCCTCGCGCGCGAACGGGAACTTGATCGCGAGCTGCAGGTGGTCCGTCACTCCGTAGGAATACTCGCCGAGGAGCTGGAGCGGCCAGCCGCGGCCCTTGTTCGCCTGCACCTCGAGGAAATGCTCGCCGGCCTCGTTCAGGTCGTCGGACGAGACCTTGAGGTCGGGGGAAACGGCCCCTGCCGCACAGGAAAAAAACAGCAGGAAAGCGGCGAGCCGTCTCACTGATAGACGGAGATCTCGATCAGGTTGAGGTCGGGGTCGCGCACGTACACCGAGCGGATCGGGCCCTGCGCGCCGGTCTTGTCCACCGGGCCCTGCTCTATGGGAACGCCCTGGCTTTTCAGCCTGTCGACCACCGCTTCGAGGCTCCCGGAAGCGATGAAGCACAGGTCCAGCGATCCCGGCACGGCGACGTGCGCGCGCGGCACGAACTCCTTGCCCCACACGTGCAGGTTGATCTTCTGCCGGCCGAACTTCAGCGCCAGGCGCTCCTCGGTGGGCGTGCGGAATTTCTCCAGCGTCATGCCGAGGACCTCGGTATAGAAGCGCACGCAGGCGTCGAGCTCGCGCGTGGTGAGGACGATGTGGTCGACGCGGTCGATCACTTTCTCTTCAGCATCCGCAGGGGGTTATAGGCGAGGACCGCCTCGCCGCGCTGGTTGATCACGCTGTTGGCGAAGCGCACCAGCCCCCGGTCGCCCTTCGAGGTGAGGCGCGCCTCGGTCACCTGGCACTCGACGTGCAGCGTGTCGCCCACGATCGTCGGGCCCTTCACGTCCAGCGTGGCGTTGAGGAACGCGAGCCCGGTGTCCTGCATGGTGGGCAGCAGCAGGCCCTCGGCGAAGGCGTAGACCAGCGCGCCCGGCACCGGCCGGCCCTTGATGGCACGCGCCGAATCATCCTCGACCGCGAAGAGCTCCTCGGTAAGCCAGGTGAGGTTGACGAACGCGGCCGCGTCCGCCTCGGCGATGGTGCGCCGGTGGGTGCGGAAGCGGAAGCCGACCTTCAGGTCCTCGTACGCGTAGCCGCGGCCGACGATGGGAATCACGTCGCTCATGGCGCGTGATTCTACG
>DASZQH010000115.1:0-22076 GCA_035549805.1 Burkholderiales bacterium | reverse complement strand
CGCGCGATCGTAGGTCGCGATCACGACCAGAAGCAGGATCACCGCGAGGACGATCTTGACCGCTTCGGCGGCCAAGGCGCCAACCAGAACCCCCCCTGCCGACTTCGCACCGTTCCGTGCGGCGATCACCGCCGCCACCAGACCGGCGCAGATGCTGATCAGCCCGCCCGCCGCCGCCGAAACCGCCCCGTGCCACCCTGACATCGCGCCCGCCGCAAGCGCTAACGCGGCGGTGGCTGCGAGCTGCCACCCTGTGACGACCCGGACCGGTTTGCTCAGGCGGCGAAGCATCGCGTTCGTTCTGTCCGCACCCGGCAAAGCCGCAAAATTATAGACCATGTTGCATCGCACTAGCGAAGCTTCTTGAGCAACTGTTCCAGGTGATCGAGGCTCGCGTAGTGGAGCACCACCTTGCCGGTGCCTTTGCGCGACGGAACGATCGAGACGGTGGTGCCGAGCCGCTCCGACACTTCTTCCTCGAGGCGCTGCAGATCGCGATCGCCCCGGGCTTTGCGTCGCGAGGCCGCCGGACCTCTGATCAGGCTCTGCACCAGGGCTTCGGTCTCGCGGACCGAAAGACCCTTCGCCGCCACGCGGTGGCCAGCCTCGATCTGGCGCGCCCCGTCGAGCGCAAGCAGCGCCCGGGCGTGCCCCATTTCCAGCGCCCCTTCCATCAGCATCTCCTGCACCGGCTTCGCCAGCTTGAGAAGGCGGATCAGATTCGTCGTCGCGCTGCGCGAGCGCCCGACCGCATCGGCCGCCTGCTCGTGCGTCATCTTGAACTCGTCGAGGAGGCGCTGCAGGCCGTGCGCCTCTTCCATCGGGTTCAGGTTTTCGCGCTGGATGTTCTCGATGAGGGACATCGCGAGCGCGGCCTCGTCGGGAACTTCGCGCACCACCGCCGGCACTTCCTCGAGGCCCGCCATCTGGGCAGCCCGCCAGCGTCGTTCGCCGGCGATCAGCTCGTACCGGTCACGATCCACCGGGCGCACGAGAACCGGCTGCATCAGGCCCTGCGAGCGAATCGAAGCCGCGAGCTCGGCCAGCGCCTGCTGGTCCATTTTCGTCCGCGGCTGGTACTTGCCGGGCCGGATGCGGCTTACCGGTAGCGTGAGCAGCGCTTCACCCCGAGGACGCGCATCCTCGTCTCCGCCGAGCAGCGCATCGAGGCCCCGTCCGAGTCCCTTCGGCTTGATCATGCAGCGCCCCCTTGCGCCAGGATTTCATCGGCGAGGCCGAGATAGGCCTGCGCCCCCTTCGAGCTCGCATCCAGGAGGACCGCCGGTACCCCATGACTAGGCGCTTCGGCGAGACGGATGTTCCTGGGCACGAGCGTGCGGTAAACCTTGTCGCCGAAGTGCGCCTCGAGCTGCTGCGAGACCTGCTGTGACAGCGTGTTGCGTGGGTCATACATCGTGCGCAGCAGCCCTGCGATTTCCAGCTGCGGATTGAGATTCGCGCGCACGCGCTTGATCGTCCCGACGAGGTCCGAGAGGCCCTCCAGTGCGTAGTACTCGCACTGCATCGGAATGAGCACGCGTTGTGCCGCGGTCAAGGCATTCACGGTGAGCAGGCTGAGCGACGGCGGGCAATCAATGAGGACGAAGTCGTAGTCGTGGGCGACCTGCTGGAGGGCGCTTTTGAGGCGCGTTTCGCGCGCCTCGAGGTCCACCAACTCGACCTCGGCGCCGGCGAGCTCGCGATTCGCTGGAACGAGGTCGTAGCCGCCCTTCTCGGTGCGGATGCGGATTGCCGCCAGCTCGCCCAGTCCGAGAAGGACGTGATAGACCGTGCGCTGCAGGCCCCGCTTGTCCACGCCGCTGCCCATCGTGGCGTTTCCCTGCGGATCGAGATCGACGAGAAGCACCCGCTTCCCCGCCTGCACGAGCGCTGCAGCGAGGTTGACGCTGGTGGTCGTCTTGCCGACGCCACCTTTCTGATTCACCACCGCCAGCACTTTCGCCATCCTCATTCGCCCCGGCAGAGCACGAGATGACGCTCGGCGTCGAGCATGGGCACGTTCAGGCGAATGACCTCGCACGCCCCCGCGTCGGCGGGTCGCGTGCCTTTCATCGCTGCGAGCCAGCCGCCGCGATCGACGAGGTGCGCGCACACCGCCAGGAAATCGCGCAGCTCGGCGAAGGCGCGCGAGATCACGAGCTGGAATCGAGCCGCCGGCCGCCACGCCTCGGCGCGTCCTTCGTGGATGGTGACGTTCGTCAGGCCGAGCTCGATTTTCGCCTGGCGCAGGAAAGCCGCCTTCTTCTCGATCGAGTCGTTGAGCGTCACGTTCCACCCCGGGCGCGCGATCGCCAGGGGAATTCCCGGCAGCCCGCCGCCCGAACCGACGTCGGCAATCGACGCCGTCGCGCCCAGCGGCAGGTGCGGCACCACCGAGAGCGAATCGAGCACGTGGTGCGTGATCATCTCGAGAGGCTCGCGGATCGCAGTGAGGTTGTGGACGCGGTTCCACTTGGCAAGCAGGCTCACGTAGGCGAGCAGCCTCTCCTGCGCCTCCTCCGGCACCGGAAGCGCGAGTTCGCCGAGCCCGCATGCCAGAGCCTGTGCCGGAGTCATGCGGTCTTCTTCTGCGGTGCGCCCCGCTTGAGGTGGACCAGCAGCAACGAAATGGCCGCGGGCGTGATCCCGGAGATCCGGGACGCCTGGCCGATCGTCTCCGGGCGATGCTGGTTCAGCTTCTGCTGCGCCTCCACGGACAGCCCCCTCACATCGCGATAGTCCAGGTCCTGCGGCAGGACGCGCCCTTCCTGCGCAGCGCGGCGTCCGACCTCCGCCTTCTGACGCTCGATGTAGCCGCGGTACTTGATTCGCGTCTCGACCTGACCTGCGACCGCCGGGTCGGACACGGCGACACCTGCGCCAGGCAGCGCCATGACCGTCGCATAGGTCATCTCCGGCCGACGGATAAGTTCGTCAAGAGAGTGCTTTTCCCGAAAGCCAGCACTCACATATGTGATTCTCAACCGCGACTCCTCGCGGGCGACCGCCTCTCGCTTGGCCTCGAAAGACCGCCAGCGAAGATCCGAAACCAGCCCCAAGCGGCGCCCCGCTTCGGTCAGTCGCTCATCCGCGTTGTCCTCGCGCAGCATGAGCCGGTATTCCGCCCGGCTCGTGAACATCCGATAAGGTTCTGAAACGCCGCGAGTAATCAGGTCGTCCACCAGGACGCCGATATAAGCTTCATCGCGAGCCGGGCACCAAGGCGCCTTTCCCTGCGCCTCCAGCGCTGCATTGGCGCCGGCGAGCAGGCCTTGAGCAGCAGCCTCCTCATAGCCGGTCGTGCCATTGATCTGACCGGCGAAGAACAGCCCGGGAATCGACTTCGTCTCCAGCGAAGAACGCAGATTCCGGGGGTCGAAGTAGTCGTACTCGATCGCGTATCCGGGGCGCACGATGTGCGCCCGCTCGAGACCCCGAATCGACCGCACCAGCTCCAGCTGAACGTCGAAAGGGAGGCTGGTCGAGATTCCGTTCGGATAGATCTCGTTCGTCGTCAGCCCTTCCGGCTCCAGGAACACCTGATGGGACGACTTTCCGGCGAAGCGGTGGATCTTGTCTTCGATGGATGGGCAGTAGCGAGGCCCGACACCTGCGATCACTCCGGTGAACAACGGCGAGCGATCCAGGCCTCGTCGAATCGTCTCGTGCGTCTGCTCGTTCGTATGGGCGATCCAGCAAGGCAGCTGCCGCGGATGCATCTCCCGGCGACCCAGGAAGGAAAACACGGGCTCCGGCGAGTCGCCGGGTTGCTCTTCCAGGATCGAGAAGTCGATGGAGCGGGCGTCGAGGCGCGGCGGCGTCCCTGTCTTGAGCCGCCCCACCGGCAGCTTCAACTCCCGCAGACGGGCGGCCAACGTGACGGAGGCTGGATCTCCGGCGCGGCCGGCCTGATGCCGTTCAAGACCGATATGAATCAGCCCCGACAGGAACGTCCCCGTTGTCAGGACGATGTTTCGCCCTCGGAAACGCAGTCCCATCTGGGTGACGACGCCGCAGGCCCGCCCACCTTCGATCTCGATGTCGTCCACCGCCTGCTGGAACAAAGTGAGATTCGGCAGGTTTTCGAGTCGCCGGCGGATTGCCTGCCGGTAAAGCACACGATCTGCCTGGGCTCGCGTAGCCCTGACGGCCGGGCCCTTCGAAGAATTGAGGATCCGGAACTGAATCCCGGCCTCATCCGTGGCAAGCGCCATTGCGCCATCGAGGGCGTCAATTTCCTTGACCAGGTGGCCCTTGCCGATCCCGCCGATCGAAGGATTGCAGGACATCTGGCCGAGCGTTTCGATGGCGTGGGTCAGCAGCAGCGTGCGGCTCCCCATCCGAGCCGCGGCCAACGCGGCCTCCGTCCCGGCATGGCCGCCACCAACGACGATGACGTCGAATTCCGCAGGGAAACGCATGGGGGAGCGAATCATACGCGAACGTTCCACGTGGAACTAGAACGCCGGCGTCCACCCGGAAAGTTCCACGTGGAACATGGAGTTGCTGCGCCGCAACATCCGAGAGCCTCATGCGAGAATGCGCGCCCCCCAAGCTGCGATCCCATGATTTCCCTCGCCCGCTACTCCGCGCTGCTCGCGCCGCGCGACCTGCGCCAGGCTTTTGCCGTTTCGGTGCTCGGTCGCCTGCCGATCGGGATCACAGGCCTCGCCATCCTGATCCTCATCCAGGGAACGACCGGCTCGTTCTCGATCGGCGGATTGGCGAGTGGGTGCTACGTCGCAGGGCTGGCTGCAGTCGCGCCCGTCCTGGGGCGTCTCATCGATCGATATGGGCCGCGGCTGACCTTGCTCGCATCCGCCGTCCTCTTTCCGGCTGCGCTGATAGGGCTAGCACTCTCCGTCCGCTGGGGTGCCCCCGCGGCAGTGATGTTCGCGCTCGCCGCTGCGGCCGGCGCCGCCTTTCCGCCTATCACCGTATGCATGAGGACGTACCTCAAGCGTCGCTTCGCCGACGATGCGCTCCTCGCGGCCGCTTACTCGCTCGAATCGGTGCTCATCGAGCTCATCTTCATCGTCGGCCCCATCTTCGTGGCTGTTTTCGTCGCGTTGGCGACCCCGACCTCCGCAGTGGTGTTCGCCGCTCTCAGCGGGTTTGCCGGAACGATTCTCTTCCTCCGTTCGCCCGCGATGCGCGGCTGGACGATCGAGCACCGCTCGCAGAAGTCGCTCCTCGGTCCGCTCGTCGAGCGCGGCTTCGCGCCCTTGATCGCGGTGATCTTTGCCTACTCGACGGCATTCGGCCTCATGGAGATCGGCATCACCGCGTATGCGACGGAACGGGGCCAACCCGCGCTCGCGGGCGTCCTCCTCGGCATCATGAGCGCTGGCAGCGCCGTCGGAGGCCTCGCCTATGGAAGTCGCAGCTGGAATTTCCCGCTCGCACGCCAGTTCGCGGGCGCGCTCGGACTGATGGGACTGGGGTTGGCCGTGCTCACGCTGGGCTGGAACCCTTGGGCATTCAGCTTCTGGTGCGCCATCGCCGGGATCATCATGGCGCCCGCCTTGATCATGCAGGCCATGCTGGTCGCGAAGACCGCGAGACCCGAGCACTCCACCGAGGCATTCACCTGGTCGACGAGCGCCCTGCTCTCGGGCGTGGGCGCAGGGCTCGCCGCCGGCGGTGCACTGCTGGAGATTTCGCACGCGCGGGCCGCGCTCGCTGCGGCCTCGGTGATGGCGATCGGCGCTGCCCTCGGCGCGGTCGCCGCGCTCCGTCAGCGCTGATCAGCCGAGTTGCTGCTGAAGCCGTCCGCGTCTCGTCGCGAGCTCAGCGGGTAGCCGCGCCCCCAGCTTGCCGAAAAGCTCGTCGTGGGATGCGAGCTCTTCCTTCCACGCGCCGCGGTCGACGCGAGCGAGCTCCTCGAACTGGCTCGCCGAAACCTTCTCCAGGCCTTTCCAGTCGAGGTCCTCGTAGCGCGGCATCTCGCCGAGCAGCGTGGGCTGCGCGCCGATGCTGCCGCGGCAGCGGTCGAAGACCCACCGCAGCACGCGCATGTTCTCGCCGAAACCCGGCCAGATGAACTTCCCCTTCGCGTCGCGACGGAACCAGTTCACGCGGAAGATCTTCGGCGCATGCGCCACTTTGCGTCCCATCGTCAGCCAGTGGGCGAAATAGTCGCCCATGTTGTAGCCACAGAAAGCGAGCATCGCCATCGGGTCACGTCGCACCACCCCAACCTTCCCGGTGATGGCCGCCGTCGTCTCTGAGCCCAGCGTCGCCGCCATGTACACGCCGTCTTCCCAGGTGGGCGCCTCGACCACGAGCGGGACGGTGTTGGAGCGCCGGCCGCCGAACAGGAATGCGGAGATCGGAACGCCTTCGGGATCCTCCCACTTCGCGTCCATCGAGGGGCATTGCGACGCCGGGACGGTGAAGCGTGCGTTCGGATGCGCCGCGAGCCGCCCCTGCTTGCCGTCCTCCGGCGTCCACGGCTTGCCCTGCCAGTCCGTGAGGCGCGCCGGCGGTTCCTCCGTCATGCCCTCCCACCAGACGTCGCCGTCCGGGGTGAGCGCGACGTTGGTGAAAATGACGTTCTCGCGAAGCATCCGCATCGCGTTCGGGTTGGTCTGCTCCGACGTTCCCGGGGCCACACCGAAGAAGCCGGACTCGGGATTGATGGCGCGGAACCGTCCGTCCTTCCCTGGCTTGATCCAGGCTATGTCTTCGCCGACGGTGGTCACCTTCCACCCTTCGAGCGCAGGCGGCGGAATCAGCATGGCGAGATTGGTCTTGCCGCAGGCAGAGGGAAACGCGGCAGTCACATAGATCTTCTCTCCCTGCGGCGACTCGACGCCAAGGATGAGCATGTGCTCGGCAAGCCAACCTTCGTCCCTCGCCATGACGGACGCGATGCGCAGGGCTAGGCACTTCTTGCCGAGGAGCGCGTTGCCGCCGTAACCGGAGCCGAACGACCAGATCTCGCGCGTCTCCGGGAAATGGACGATCCACTTCTCCTTCTCATTGCAAGGCCAAGCGACGTCCTGCTGGCCGGGGGCGATCGGAGCGCCGACCGAATGCACGCACGGCACGAAAGCGCCGTCCTCGCCCAGCCACTCCAGCACCTTGCGACCCATGCGGGTCATGATGCGCATGTTCACCACGACGTAGGCGGAGTCGGAAAGCTCGACGCCCACCTGGGCGATGGGCGAACCGATCGGGCCCATCGAGAATGGCACCACGTACATAGTGCGACCACGCATGCAGCCGTCGAACAAACGGTTGAGCGTGGCGCGCATCTCGACGGGTTCCATCCAGTTGTTGGTCGGACCGGCGTCGTCCTTGTTCTGGCTGCAGATGAATGTGCGGTCTTCCATGCGCGCGACATCGCTCGGATGGGACCGCGCGAGGTAGGAACCGGGACGACGTTGCTCGTTGAGCTTGATGAAGCTGCCGCCGCGGACGAGCTCGGCGCAGAGCGCGTCGTACTCGGCCTGCGAGCCGTCGCACCAGACGATGCGCTCGGGCTTCGTCAGCCGCGCCGTTTCCGCAACCCACTGGCGCAGCGCTCGATTGCGCGCCCACGACGGGGCGTTCGACTGGTCCGGCGGCATGGAAGCAGGTGCATTCATCTAGGGTCGCTCCAGAAGGCAAGCGGCCCAGCGCGCAGGCTGGGCCGAAGGATAGTGGGTACGGCAAATGTTACCACCGGAACCCTCGTCGGAAACTCATCGAGGCTGTCGTCCATTCAGATTACACCCACGCATACAAGCACTTAGACCAGGAGCGCAAGCCCGCCTACTTACCGATGCAGAAGCGCGCAAAGATCTCGCCCAGCAAATCGTCCGCGCTGACCTCTCCGGTGATCGAGCTCAACGCGACCTGGGCGAGCCTGAGTTCCTCGGCGAAGAACTCCCAGCCGGCCGCCCTCGTGGCCGCCTCGAGGTGGCCCGCGGCAGCTTCGAGCGCACGTAGATGCCGCGTTCGCGCGAGGAACGCCGTTTCCCCCGTCTGCTGCCACCCTGCGGCACCAACAATCGCGTCCTTCAGCGCCTCGATGCCCTGGCCCGAGCGCGCCGAGACAGCGATCGCACCCTCGGGCGGGACAAAGTCCGCAACCAGATCGACTTTGTTGCAGACCTCGATCCGAACGGTCCCCGCGGGCAGGTCTTCCGGGAGATTCCGATCTCCGGAAGCGTCCACCACGGCGAGGACGACGTCCGCTTGAGCGAGCTCGTGGCGCGTGCGCTGCATTCCCATGCGCTCGATCACGTCGGGAGAGGCGTGCAGGCCTGCAGTGTCCACGAGCGTGATCGGAACACCGCGAATCTCCATCGGCTCGCGCAGGGCGTCCCGCGTCGTCCCTGCCACGGGCGTGACGATTGCGCGATCGATGCCGGCGATACGGTTGAGCAGGCTCGACTTCCCGACGTTCGGACGCCCTGCGATTACTACATGTATGCCGGAAGCGAGCAATCGCCCTTGCTGACTCTGAGCGAGCAGACGATCGAGCTGCTGCCGGAGGAGACGCAAGCGCGCGTCGGCGTCCCGACGGTAAACCGCATCGACTTCCTCCTCGGGGAAATCGAGCATCGCCTCGATGAGCGCGCGCAACTCCGTCACGCCCACAACCAGGCCTTTGACGGCGGCGGAGAACTCGCCGGACAGCGACCGGAGCGCGGAACGGGCCGCCTCGCGGCTTGCAGCATCGATGAGGTCCGCCACTGCCTCGGCCTGCGCCAGATCGAGCTTGCCCTCGAGAAACGCCCTGCGGGTGAATTCACCCGGCTCGGCTAGCCGCGCGCCTTCGTCCAGGCAGGCCTCGAGCACCTGCTGCAGCACCATCGGACCCCCGTGCCCATGCAGCTCAAGCACGGCTTCTCCGGTATAGGAGTTCGGAGCCGGAAAGTAGAGCGCGAGCCCCTCGTCGACCACCTCGCCCCGTCTGTTCCTGAACTCGGAGACGCTCGCGAGGCGCGGCCTGGGCAGGCCCCCCAACAGCGACCGCGCGATCTCCGGAACGCGGGGGCCCGATACCCGTACTACGCCAATGCCGCCCCGGCCCGGCGGCGTGGCGATCGCCGCGATCGTGTCGCGCGCCAGCGGAGCGGCACGCTCATCGTTTTCCATGGGCGGCCTTGCCGCGTTCGAACATACGCTGGATCTGCCACTGCTGAAGGATCGAAAGGATGTTGTTGACCAGCCAGTACAGGACGAGCCCGGCCGGGAAGAAGAAGAAGAAGATGCTGAAGACGTACGGCATGAACTGCATCACCTTCGCCTGGACAGGGTCCGGCGGAACGGGGTTCATCTTCGTCTGCAGCACCATCGTCACGGTCATCAGGATCGGCAGGACGTAGTACGGATCGAGGGCCGACAGGTCCTTGATCCACAGAATGAACGGCGCATGGCGCAGCTCGATCGCGGCGAGCAGGACCCAGTAGAGCGCAATGAATACCGGGATCTGCACCAGGATCGGAAAACATCCGCCGAGGGGATTGATCTTCTCCGTCTTGTACAGCTCCATCATGGCCTGGTTCATCCGCTGGCGATCGTTGCCGTAGGTCTCGCGGATCTTGGTCATGCGCGGCGTGACCAGCTTCATCTTCGCCATCGACTTGTAGCTCGCCGCGGAGAGCGGGAAGAAGATGATCTTGATGAGGATCGTCAGCAGGATGATGGCGACGCCCCAGTTGCCCGAGAGGGCATGGAACTGCTCCAGCAACCAGAAGAGCGGGCGGGCGATGATGTCGAGCAGTCCATAGTCCACCACGCGGTCCAGCCCGGGCGCCGCCGCGCTCAAGCGGCGATTCTCCTGCGGGCCGGCATACAGCGGCACCTTGACCTCGGCGGAAGAACCCGGCTGGAGCTCGCCCAGACCCATGACGGCGTGCGCGGCGTACACGCCATCGGGCCGTTTCAGCGCGTTGTACTCGCGGGACACCTTGGCTGGTGGCAGCCACGCGGCGACGAAGTAGTGCTGGACGAAGGCGAGCCAGCCGTCTTCCGCCTTCTTCACCATGTCCACATTGCCCTTGTCGATGTCGGACGGATGGACTTTCTCGAACTTGCGCTCTTCGCTGAAGGTCGCGAAGCCCGTAAAGCTCTGCGCGCCGAACGTCTGCGCCACGGGGTTTGCGTCGGTCGACGGCTTGCCATCGTGGGTGAACTGGAAGTAGGCGAACGGGGAAGCGGACCCCTGCCCTTCGTTACGCACGCGCAGCGTCACGTCGATGACGTAGCTGTCGCGGCGGAATGTGTAGACCTTCTCGACGGCGAGGCCGTCACGGGCCGCGGTCAGCCTCACCTCGAGCGCTTCGGCGCCTTGGGCGAGCGTGTACGGGCCGGGTTCCGCCTTCCAGGCGGCACGATGGTTCAAGCCCTCGGCGGTCAGTCCGCTTTGCGCCTCGTAGCTGTGCTCGGGCCCGATGAGGACGAAGTTCTTGGAAGCATCGGCGGAGTCCTTGTGCTTCGTCAGTTCGAGCCGCTTCAGCGTGCCGCCGAGCGTATCGATCTCGGCGACCAGCAGGTCCGTGGTCACGCGCAGCGTCTCTCCCTTGCCCGCGGCCGGCGCAGCATCCGCCGGCGCGCCAACGGGGCGTTCCTGCGTCGCTGCAGTCTTGGGCGTCGGCGCCGTCGGCGCCGGCACTCCCTGTTGCACGCTTTGGGCCTGGGGCGCGGGCTTCGGGCGGGTCTCCTTCTGCCATGCCTCCCACAGCATGAGCACCGAAAATCCGAAAATGAACAGCAGGATGAGTCGCTGGGTATCCATGTTCTTCTTCTAGGGAACCGGGTCGTAGCCGCCGCGGTGCCAAGGGCCGCAGCGGCAGACGCGGCAAGCAGAAAGCCAGCCGCCGCGCAACGCGCCATGGCGTGCCAGCGCTTCCTCGGCGTAGCTGGAACAGCTGGGATGGAACCTGCACGACGGCGCGAGCAGAGGGCTCACCGCATAGCGGTAGGCCCGGATGGCGAAACGGAGGGCGCCGGCGATCATCGGCCGGACAGCGTCAGCAGCGCCTGTCGCAGGCGGGTCAGCATGCGAGCGTCGCCCCGGGCCCCATAAGGCGGCCGCACGAGCATGTCCACCGGCCCGAGCGCCTGTTGCTCGAGACGGAACGCTTCCCGGATGCAGCG
Organism: Burkholderiales bacterium; assembly: GCA_035549805.1. GTDB lineage: Bacteria > Pseudomonadota > Gammaproteobacteria > Burkholderiales > SG8-39 > SCGC-AG-212-J23. Next base: position 10,982 of record DASZQH010000115.1, on the reverse strand, counting down.
TTTGAGGCGATTGCGATCCGTGGCATTGGGCGCGTGCTTTCGCGTGACGAGCAATCCGAGGCGGGGTCCGCCAGCGTCGCGCGTCGCGAGGAAGAACGTGATCCCGTCGACACTGCGACGCGCTCCGTGGCGCAACAGGTGCTCGAACTCGGCTTTGTTCCGCAGCCGGCGGGCGGCGTCCAGGCCTTGGCGCTTGCCGTTCGCGGCTAGAGTCCGAGCCGACGCCGGCCCTTGGCGCGGCGATTGGCGAGCACTTTGCGTCCGCCGGGGGTGCGACTGCGGACACGGAATCCGTGCGTTCTTGCGCGTCGTGTTTTCGACGGCTGGTAGGTGCGCTTCGTTGCCATGTCGGCCGATCCGAAAAAGGGCGGTATTAGAGCGCGCGCTTAGAGGCATTGTCAATTGGCGCACCAAGACGCATGCGATCAACATCTTCACTTTCGCGCGGATTTTTCCTGTGGATAACCCGCATCGGAGCAGTTAAAATTTCGACTTGAGAAAGGCCCGCCGAGGCCAAGCTCCAACCCGCCGTTCTAGGCCAGATTTCAAGCATGCAAAACCTCTGGGACGCCTGCCTGCGTCGCCTCGAGCAGGAACTCCCCGCGCAGCAGTTCAATACCTGGATACGTCCGCTCGCGCCCGAGGTCGGCGCCGAAGATACCTTGATTCTGGCGGCCCCCAACCGGTTCGTCCTGGAGCTGGTGCGCGAGCGCTTCGCGGGCCGGATCGAGCGCCTCGCCGCCGAGGCGAGCGGCCGGGAATGCGGGGTGAAGCTGGTGCTCGCGAAGGGCGCGGATCCGACCATCAAGATCACGCCCAGCGTTCCGCGCGCTGCCGAGACGCCGTCGATGTTCGAGCGGGCGCGCCTGAACCGGGCGTTCACGTTCGACAGCTTCGTGACCGGCAAGGCCAATCAGCTCGGCCGCGCGGCCGCCATCCAGGTCGCGGAGAACCCCGGAATTTCCTACAACCCGCTCTTCATCTACGGCGGTGTGGGATTGGGGAAGACGCATCTCGTCCAGGCCATCGGGAACGCGCTCGCCGATCACCGGCCGCAGGCGCGGATCCGGTACATCCATGCGGAGCAGTACGTGACGGACGTGGTACGCGCGTATCAGCAGAAGTCTTTTGACGAGTTCAAGCGCTACTACCATTCCCTGGACCTGCTGCTGATCGACGACATCCAGTTCTTCTCCAACAAGGGCCGGACGCAGGAGGAGTTCTTCTACGCCTTCAACGCCCTGGTGGAGGCGCACAAGCAGATCGTCATCACCTGCGATACCTATCCGAAGGAAATCGCAGGCATGGAGGAGCGCCTGATTTCGCGGTTCGGCTGGGGGCTCACGGTCGCGATCGAGCCGCCCGAGCTCGAGATGCGGGTAGCCATCGTTCTGAAAAAGGCCGAAGCCGAGGCGATCGATCTGCCGGAGGACATTGCGTTCTTCATCGCCAAGCACATCCGATCGAACGTCCGAGAGCTCGAGGGCGCCCTCAAGAAGGTGCTCGCTTTCGCCCGCTTCAACGGTCGCGAGCTCTCTCTCGAGCTCGCCAAAGAGGCGTTGCGCGACATCCTGAACGTCGCCAGCCGCCAGGTCAGCGTCGAGGGAATTCAGAAAACGGTGGCCGAATACTTCAAGATCAAGATGGCGGACATGCACTCCAAGCGTCGCAACCGGAATGTCGCGCGCCCTCGCCAGGTCGCGATGGCGCTCGCGAAGGACCTGACGCAGATGAGCCTGCCCGAGATCGGAGAGGCTTTTGGCAACCGCGACCACACCACCGTTCTGCACGCCTGCCGCACGATCGCCAGCCTGCGCCAGCAGGATACCGGGCTGAACCGGGACTATCTCGTCCTCGAGCAAGTGCTGAAGGGATGACGTTGAACAAGCTGTGTGAAAAGGGGGCGTGGATTGTGAATAACCCGGCTTCGAGCCCCGGCCGGGAAATCGATCCACACGACGCAGCGTTTCCTCCACAGGTTTTCCCGCCCGCTGCACGACACCAAGCAACTGGCGCACAAGGGATTCCCGCCTTGTCCCGAGTTTCAGCCGCCTTTATCTACTACTACTAGATAGAAGAGAAGGTAAAAACAAATGGTCCTGGTCAAAGCAAAGCGCGACGACATCCTCGGGCCGCTCGCTTCGGTGAGCGGCATCATCGAACGCCGGCATACGCTGCCGATCCTGTCCAACGTGCTGATCGAGCGGACCGCAGACTCGCTTTCCTTCCTCGCGACCGACATCGAGATCCAGATCCAGGCGCGCAGCAGCGGCCAGGGTGCCGGGGAACCCCGCGGCGTCACGGTCGGTGCACGCAAGCTGGTCGACATTCTCAGGGCCCTCCCGGAGGACGCGGAGGTCACCCTGCAGCAGCAGGACAAGCGACTGGTGGTAAAGGCGGGCAAGAGCCGCTTCTCCCTGCAGACCCTGCCTGCCGAGGACTTCCCCAAGCTGGCGAAGCCCGCCGGGGAAGTGGCGCGCTTTACCCTGTCGCAGAAGGCCCTGCGCCATGCGCTCGGCCTGGTCCAGTACGCGATGGCACAGCAGGACATCCGCTACTACCTGAACGGACTGCTCCTGGTGGCCGAGGACAAGCAGCTCAAGCTCGTCGCCACGGATGGCCATCGTCTCGCTTACGCGGCGCTCAAGCTTCCCGGCGACCTGCCGCGCCAGGAAGTCATCCTGCCGCGCAAGACGGTGCTCGAGCTTTCGAAGCAGCTCGGCGACAACGATGAGGAGGTGAGCGTGGAGCTCGCGGCCACGCAGGCGGCCTTTACCTTCGGCACCGTGGAGCTCATCTCGAAGCTGGTGGACGGAAAGTTTCCCGACTACACGCGGGTCATTCCGACGGGCCACAAGAACAAGCTTCAGATCGAGCGCGAACCCCTGCGTCAGGCCCTGCAGCGCGCCGCAATCCTCTCCAACGAGAAGTTCCGTGGCGTGCGCTGGGTCCTCGGCGAAGGCAGCCTGAAGATCGTGTCGTCGAATGCTGAGCAGGAAGAGGCGCACGAGGAGCTCGAAGTCGCCTATTCGGGCGACTCGCTCGACATCGGCTTCAACGTGAATTACCTGCTGGATGTCCTGAACAACGTATCCGGCAACGCGATCGACTGCGCATTCGGCGACGCATCCTCCAGCGCCCTGCTCAGCTACGCCGGCGAGAAGGACTTCAAGTACGTCGTGATGCCGATGAGGATCTGACGTGGCGGACGCGGAAAAGCCGGGCGGCGACTACGGGTCGGATTCCATCAAGGTCCTCAAGGGTCTTGAGGCGGTCCGCAAGCGTCCCGGCATGTACATCGGAGATACCTCCGACGGCACTGGCCTGCACCACATGGTTTTCGAGGTGGTGGACAACGCGGTGGACGAAGCGCTCGCCGGCTTTTGCGACGAGATCACCGTGACGATACACACGGACAATTCGATCTCGGTGCTCGACAACGGTCGCGGGATTCCGACCGGCATCAAGGAAGACGACGAGCTCAAGCGCTCCGCGGCGGAGATCGTGATGACCGAGCTCCATGCCGGCGGCAAGTTCGACTCGAACACGTACAAGGTGTCCGGCGGCCTGCACGGCGTGGGCGTATCGGTGGTCAACGCCCTTTCCGAATGGCTGCGCCTCACGATCTGGCGCGACGGGACGGTGCACCAGATGGAGTTTCGCTACGGGGAAGCCGTGGCGCCGCTCAAGCCGACCGGGAACAGTGAAAAGCGCGGCACCGAGGTGCATTTCCTCGCTGCCAAGGAAACGTTCGGCACCGTCGACTATCACTACGACATCCTGGCGCGCCGCCTGCGCGAGCTTTCGTTCCTGAACAACGGCGTCAAGATCGTCCTGGTGGATCAGCGCACCGGCAAGGAGGAGAACTTCGCGTTCTCCGGCGGTGTCAAGGGATTCGTCGATTACATGAACCGCGCCAAGACCGTGCTGCACGGCAACGTGTTCTACGGAAAAGGCGAGAAGGACGGCCTCTCGGTCGAGGTCGCAATGCAATGGAACGATTCCTACCAGGAATCCGTGCTCTGCTTCACGAACAACATCCCGCAGAAGGATGGCGGTACGCACCTGACCGGCCTGCGCGCCGCGATGACCCGCGTCCTGAACAAGTACATCGAGGAAAACGAGATCGCCAAGAAGGCCAAGGTCGAGACCACGGGCGACGACATGCGCGAGGGACTGGCCTGCGTCCTTTCGGTCAAGGTGCCGGAGCCGAAGTTCTCGTCGCAGACCAAGGAAAAGCTCGTGTCCTCCGAAGTACGGCCGGTGGTGGAGGAGATCGTCGCCGAGCGCCTGCGCGAGTACCTGGACGAGCGCCCAGCGGACGCAAGGACCATCACGGTGAAGATCGTCGAAGCGGCCGCGGCGCGCGAGGCGGCGCGCAAGGCACGGGAGATGACGCGCCGGAAGGGTGTCCTGGACGGCATGGGGCTGCCTGGAAAGCTTGCGGACTGTCAGGAGCGCGACCCGGCGAAATGCGAGCTGTACCTTGTGGAGGGAGATTCCGCCGGCGGGTCGGCGAAACAGGGTCGCGATCGGAAGTTCCAGGCGATCCTGCCGCTGAAGGGCAAGATCCTCAATGTCGAGCGCGCGCGCTTCGACAAGCTCCTGTCATCCGCGGAAGTCGCCACCCTGATCACCGCTCTCGGCTGCGGCATCGGCAAGGAGGAGTACAACGCGGACAAGCTGCGCTACCACCGGGTCATCATCATGACCGACGCCGACGTCGACGGCTCGCATATCCGCACGCTGCTGCTGACGTTCTTCTATCGGCAGATGCCCGAGCTGGTGGAGCGGGGCCACATCTACATCGCACAGCCGCCTCTGTATAAAGCGAAGCTGGGCAAGGAAGAGCGCTATCTCAAGGACGAGCACGAGCTGAACGAGTTCATGCTCCGCCAGGCGCTGGTCGACGCGGCGCTCCACCCCGCAGCCGGGCGCGATGCGATCGCCGGCGATACGCTCGCCGGGCTTGCGAAGTCCTACCTCCTGTCCGAAGCGGTCATCGACCGGGTTTCCAGGGTCATCGACCGGGAAGCGCTGCAGGCGATCCTGCGCGGCATCCCCATCGATCTCGCGCGGCGCGAGACGGCGGAGGCATCCGCCGAGGCCCTCGAGGGCGCCATCAGCGGCGTCGGCGTCGCGGTCGCCCCTCACTTCGACCAGAAGACCGAGCGCTATCAGATCAAGGTCGAACGAACCCGGCACGGCAACGTGCGGATGAGCACCATCGATTCGGAGTTCGTGCTTTCCGGCGACTACGCGCAGATCCGCCAGACCGCGGAGATGCTGCGCGGCCTGATCGGCGAGGGCGCGTACATGCAGCGCGGCGACAAGAAGCAGCCGGTACGGGATTTCCCGGAGGCGATGCGCTGGCTTCTGGCCGAGGTGCAGCGCTCGATGACGCTGCAGCGCTACAAGGGGCTCGGCGAGATGAATCCGGAGCAGCTCTGGGAAACGACGATGGACGTCTCGGCGCGGCGGCTGCTCAGGGTGCAGATCGAGGACGGCATCGCCGCCGACGAGATCTTCACCAAGCTCATGGGCGACGAGGTCGAGCCCCGTCGCGCGTTCATCGAGTCGAACGCCCTCGGCGTGCGGAACCTCGACGTGTAGCTTTCGCCGCGGGAGCGCTCGCGGCTGGCGGGGCTTCCGTCTTTTCCGCCTTGCCCGGCTTCGGAGCGCGGGCCTGGAATTCGAACCCGATCTTGCCGTCGGGCTGCTTGACGAGAAACGCCTTGAAGCGGCGTCCTTTCTTCGATACGAACGCGGAGAGCAGGTCGGTCCGCCCGGTCGCCAGCAGCTTGCGCATCTGCTCCCGCTCGATCGGCTGCTGCAGGATCATGCGTCCCGAGCGGAAGTCGCAGGTGCGGCCGGGACCGACCGCCTTCTCGCAGGTGTAGACCATTCCATGCTCGAACACGCGCGATGCGCACTTCGGGCACGGCCCGAGCGGCTCCTGGGCGCTGAAATCCGGCGCCTCGTCGCCTTCGCCAGAAGACTGGCCGAAGTCGAACTCGGCCTTCATTTCATCCGTGAGCCGCATTACCGCGCTGAATGGCTTGCCCATGCGGCTGCGGAACCCGGTGAGCGGCCCGATGGTGCGCTTGGTAATGAGCTCCGCAACCTCGTCCGGCGACCATTCGCGGCCGGAAGTGACCTTCCAGAGCGAGAAATCGCACTTCTGGCACTGGAACTTGCGATAGTTCTCCTGGACCACGCCGCCGCATTTGGGGCAGGGCGCCGACACCGTCGCGTAGACGACGTCCGGAATCTCGCCGGTCTTGATCATGCCGACGACTTTCCGGACGAGCTCGCTGATCTCCTTCATGAAATCGTCGCGCGTGAGCTTTCCCTGCTCGATCAGCTTGAGCTTGTGCTCCCACTCGCCCGTCAGCTCCGGCGAGGCGAGCTCGACGATGTGCAGCATGTGCAGCGCAAAGAGCAGTGAGAACGCCTTGGGCGTCGGCACGAGCTCGCGACCCTCGCGATGCACGTACTCTTCCCGGATCAAGCCTTCGATGATCGCGGCCCGCGTTGCCGGCGTTCCCAGACCTTTCGCTTCCATCGCTTCGCGCAGCTCGTCGTCGTCGACGAACTTGCCGGCGCCCTCCATCGCGGAGAGCAGCGTCGCCTCCGTGAAGCGCGGCGGCGGCTTCGTCTGGTTCGCCTGCGGCGCCACTTCCAGCACGCGCACCGACTCCGCCGCCTCGATCGCGGGGAGGGTCTTTTCGTCCTCACCCGCGGCGCGCCCGTAGATGGCGAGCCATCCGGCCGACAGGAGCACGCGGCCTTCGGTCTTGAAGTGGTGTTCTGCGACCTTCGTGATGCGCGTGGTCTGCAGGTACTCGGCGGCCGGGAAGAACACCGCGAGGAAGCGGCGCACCACCATGTCGTAGAGCTTCTGCTCCGCTTCGTTCAGGTGCTTCGGTGTCTGCAGCGTGGGGATGATCGCGAAGTGGTCCGAGATCTTCGTGTTGTCGAAGATCCGCTTGTTGGGCTTGACCCAGCTCTGCTTCAGGATCTGGCGCGCGAACGTGCCGAAGGCATCCGTGCCGGACAACTCCTTGAGCGTGTCCTTGACCGTCGGGATGTAGTCCTCGGGCAGCGCCCGGGAATCCGTCCGCGGATAGGTGAGAACCTTGTGCTTCTCGTACAGGGCCTGCGCGAGCGACAGCGTCATCCGCGCGGGGAAGCCGAAGCGACCGTTCGCCTCCCGCTGCAGGCTCGTAAGGTCGAACAGCAGGGGGGAGAGCTGCGTTGACGGCTTGCTCTCCTCGGTCGCGATTCCCTTCTTTCCTTCGCATGCAGCCGCGATGGCGGCCGCGCGCTTCGCGTCCCAGACGCGCTCGGGCTTGCGCTCCGCGTCCTCGTCCTTCTTGAAGGCGGGATCGAACCAGCGCCCGGGGTAGTCTCCGGCCTTCGCCGCAAAGCGCGCGTGGACCTCCCAGTAGTCGCGTGCTTCGAAAGCCCGGATCTTGTCCTCGCGATCGACCAGGATCGCCAGCGTCGGCGTTTGGACGCGCCCGACGGTCGTGAGATAGAAGCCGCCCTCTTTGGAGTTGAAGGCGGTCATGGCCCGGGTGCCGTTGATTCCGACGAGCCAGTCCGCTTCCGACCGGCTCTTGGCGGCGTCCGCAAGCGGCAGCAGCTCCTTGTCCGGGCGCAGGCGCTTGAAGCCTTCCCGGATGGACTGCTGGGTCATGGACTGCAGCCACAGGCGCTCGATCGGCTTCCTGTTCTTGGCGTGCTGCACGAGGTAGCGGAAGATGAGCTCGCCCTCTCGCCCGGCATCGCACGCGTTCACCAGCCCGTCGACATCCTTGCGCTTCATCAGACGCAGCAGCAGATTGAGGCGATCTTCGCTTTTCTCGATCGGCGCCAGCTCGAAGTGCGGCGGAATCACCGGCAGCTTGGCGAAGGACCACTTGCCTTTCTTGACGTCGTGGCTTTCGGGCAGCACCAGCTCGAGCAAGTGACCGACCGCGGAGGACAGGACGTAATCGTCGCTTTCAAAGTAGTCGGATTTGCGCGCGAAGCCGCCGAGCGCGCGCGCTATGTCGGCGGCGACCGACGGTTTCTCTGCGATGATGAGTTTTTTGCCCATGCGGCGAAAGGCCGCAGAGGATACCCGCAAAGGCGCCGGGCATTCAACCCGCTTCTTCGTCTCGCGCGCGCGAGCGCGCGAGACCGTCAGCTCGGCAGGCGACCCTGCGGTGCGCTGAACAGGTCTTCGGCGACCAGCTGGCTGGTCGGTGTCTGTTGATTCCAGAGCACCATCAGCACGATCAGCTTCAACTGGTCGAGGCTCAGCGCGTCGCCCGAAGCCGCAAGCGAGCGCTCGATCACGAGCTCACGGTTCTGCGGGCTGAGGATGCCGGAATGCTCCAGCGTGTAGAGGAAGCCCCGGCACGCGGCGTCGAGCTTGGCGAGCTCCCTTGGCGCGAAAGCCCGGAATGACGTCCTGGCGTCCGGAAGGAGAGTCAGCTCGCTTTGCGATGAGCGCACACCGGCGAGCCAGTGAAGCGCCTCGCTGATGTCCGAATCCTCGAAACCGGCTGCCGACAGCTTCTTCGCCACGCGCTCGCGGTCGTAGGCCACGTCGGACTGCTGGCAGTTCTCGAACAGGTAGACCAGGATGTCGTACATGGGGTGCTCCCTTTCTTATTAACGCATCACGGGGTCCGGGGTTTACCCGCCTTCCCGCTCCCGAGTCTCTGGTACAGCCCGCCCGGCAGCGCGGCAATCTCGCCGTCGAGCTCAAGTCGCAACAGCTCCGAAGATACCTGCTTCGCGGACAATCCGGCGCGCTCGCACAGCATGTCGACGTCCACCGGATCGTGCCCCATGTGCGCGAGCAGGCCCGCCGGCGCGCCGCGCGTTTCCGGGGGCATCGCCATCGTGCTCGCAAAAGCGCTTCGCTGGAACCCGGAGAACTCGGCGAGAACGTCGTCGGCCGACTCCACGAGCTTTGCCCCCGACTTGATCAGTGCGTGGCAACCCTTGGACAGAGGTGAATGGATGGATCCGGGGATCGCGAAGACGTCGCGTCCCTGGTCCGCGGCCGCGCGCGCAGTGATGAGCGATCCGGACGCAGCCGCCGCCTCCACCACCAGGCAGCCGCGGCAGAGGCCGCTGATGATGCGATTGCGACGGGGGAAGTTCGCCGCCAGCGGGCCGGTCCCGAGAGGAAACTCGGAGACCAGAAGCCCGCGTTGTGCGATCTCGCGAGCGAGCGCGTCGTTGCGCCGGGGGTACACGACATCGACGCCGGTGCCGAGCACCGCAATGGTCGATCCTGGACCGCCGAGCCCTCCGCGATGCGCCGCGGCGTCGACTCCCATGGCGAGGCCGGAGACGATCGTCAGCCCGTTCTCGCTCAATGCACGAGCAAACGCCTGCGCGTTCTGCTCGCCCTGGGCGGTCGCATTGCGGCTGCCCACCACGGCGATACTCTCCCTGCGCAGCAGCTCGACTCGACCGATGAGATACAGGAGCGCGGGAGGATCCGGCGTCTCCAGCAGGGCGCGTGGATACGCCTCGTCCGCGAGGGTGAGAACATGGTGCCCGTCCTGTGCGGCCCAAGCGCTTGCCCGATCCACGGCGGCCAATACGGCGTCGGACCGCAGCGCCGCCAACGTGGACTGCGGCAGCAGACCGGAAAGACCCGGAGCGTCCCTCGAAACGAATCCTTCCGGCAGGCCGAGCTTGCCGAGAAGGGAGCGGATGGTAGCGGAGCCGATCCCAGGGGTGAGCGTAAGCTGCAGCCAGCTCGCGAGCCCGGGATCGACTTTCATGCCGGCTCGGGCGCCTCGCGGAATCCGCGCGGCCCTTGTACCGGGTCGTCCTGGTCAGGGCGTCTGAACGACATCCGCGAGGTTGACTGGAAGCTTCGCATCCATGACCAACGCATACGACACGCGTTCGAATACACGGAACACGAAAACAAGCCCGTAGCGCTCTTCGGGAAGCTTGATCAGCGCCTCCGGGTCGCCGCGTCCCTTCGTGACGTCGCGGGCAGTCTGGTTCGAGCTGAGAAGCGCGAGGACGTGACCCATCTCCAGGCCGTCGCTGCGGCCGCGGTTGATCGTGACGATGGAATGGCGCCCGCTCTCGCCTACGCGGTTGAGTCCGCCGTAAAGGGACATCACGCGCCCGCGGACCTGCTTGAGCGGAGCGTGCGGGGCATAGTTTGGCGCCGTAGCCTTGCCGACGGGTATGAGCTTGTCTCCCGTGCCGATTTCCTGAATCGCCGAGCTCAAGGTGACCGTCGCCGGATCCCCGGAACGCGTCAGCTGCCCCGTACCGAGATAGATGGCCTCATAGGCAAGGGTCTGCTTGGTATCCGGATCTACCAGCGGCCCTCCCCGCCTGTAGATGTAGAAGGACTCCTCGGTCGATCCGCTGAGGCCTCGCACATAGGCGGAACTACCCGCAGCGACGATGACCCGATCTCCCTGTGTGCCGACGATCGTAGGCGCTTTGTCGAGGCCGTCTGCCTCCACGACCAGCGGCCGGGTAAGGAAGGGCTCGATGATCCCGGCAGGAATGCTGGGGATCTCCGCCTTCGCCAGGGATTCGGCCCGCATGCGCGGGCTCAGCCGCACCGTGCCGCTCGGAGTGCCGCTGGCGGACCCCGAAGCCTCGCCGCCGGCTATGGAGATCGTTCCGCGCGCGCGGTCGAGAAGCAGAACGTTGCCGGGGTAGATCAGATGGGGGTTCCGGATCTGGTCGCGGTTCATGCCCCAAAGCTCCGGCCATCGCCAGGGCGAATCGGTATAGCGCTGCGAGATGCCCCACAGGGTATCGCCCGGCACGACGACGTAGCGGTCCGGCGCGTCCGGTTTCAGCGCCAGAGGAGCCTGGCTTCCCTGCGCCACCGCAGTGCCGCAAAGTAGGAATAAAACCAGTGCTGTGATAGACTTACGAACTTGCTGGACCATGGCGACCCCGTCCCTTTTGCGGCATCCTGGACCGGCTGGAGA
>DASZQH010000114.1:0-6082 GCA_035549805.1 Burkholderiales bacterium | reverse complement strand
TCCACGGCGATCACGCCGCCGTCGCCGCCCAGCCGTTTCACGTTGCGCAGCGCCGCGGCGGCGGCGCGCCCCAGCGTCTCCTTCCGGTAGCGCATGCGCGCCGAGATGTCGTGCGCGACCGCGGCGCGGATGAATGCTTCGCCGAGCCCCGTGCCCGACACCGCGCAGGTCGCATCCGCCCATGTCCCGGCGCCGATGATCGGCGAGTCGCCGATCCGGCCCGGCAGCTTGCCGGTATAGCCGCCGGTCGACGTGGCGGCCGCCAGCCGCCCCCGCGCATCCAGGGCGACCGCTCCCACCGTGCCGTGGTGGCTTTTCAGCTTCCTCTCGAGGGCGTCGCGCCTTTCCGGGGTGGAAAAATATCCCGACGACACCAGAGGCAGCCCCACCCGCTTGGCGAAGCGTTCGGCGCCCTCGGCGGCGAGAAGCACATGAGGCGACTTCTCCATGACGGCGCGAGCGGCGAGGATCGGGTTGCGGATGCGCTGCACGCCTGCCACGGCGCCGGCGCGGGCGGTGGCGCCATCCATGACGGCGGCATCCATCTCATGCTCGCCGTCGGCGTTGAACACCGCGCCGCGCCCGGCATTGAAGAGCGGGCAGTCCTCGAGCGCGACCACGGTCGCCGTTACGGCGTCGAGCGCCGATCGTCCACGAAGGAGTAGTGAATGCCCCTTGGCAAGGCAGTCCCTCAGGGCCTCGAGGTACTCCCGCGCCTTCTCCGCGGACATCCGGCGGCGCGGTAGCGTCCCCGCACCGCCATGCAGCGCGATGATCATCAGAGCCGCCGCGAGTCGTAGGCCCAGTGAAGCAGCGCCTGGCGCTGCCGTTTGCGGCAGGCGAGGTCGCCCTTCATGCAGTTCGCGCGGATCTGGGCGGCGTGGCGGCGGATGGCTTTCCAGCGCGCGATCTGGCGCGCGTCGTCGGGACCGCGCCGTCCCATCCAGTAGCGGCAGTACCACTGGAACCAGCCGCGCGGGTCGTCAGGGTGGATCCAGCCCTTCTCGCGCCAGACCGAGAGCGGCTGCGACGCATTCACGCCGAAGCAGTTCAGCCTGGCGTTTCTCTTTTCGGAAAGCTTGGCTTTTCGAAACCACGCGGCGGGGAACTCCGCCGTGCAGTCGGTCATGTACTTCCCGCCGAACACTCCCGCGGCGAGCATCTCCGCCGGCGTGAGCTCGGGCTCGAACTCCGGGTGGAAGTTCTTCCCCGCCGGCTCGGTGCGGTAGTACGCGTAGTTCCTCTGCATGCGGTCGTTGACGACCACCCTGGTCTTCCTCACTCGGGCTGGATCTCCCAGAGCGCCTGGACGCTCGGGTCCGCGGCGATGTGCTCGGGGAAGATGTAGTCCTGCGCATCCCGGTCGAAGACGATGCCGACCTCCCTGAAGCAGCGCTCGACGTACTCGGAGCAGACGTAGGCGTCGTCGTCCTGGTGCTTGCCCAGGCCGATGGTGACGCGCGCGAGGATCTCCAGCATTTCCTCCTTGTCGTAGCGGCGGTTCAGCTCGTCGGCCGCGCGCCCGAGGAGGGCGAGGACCTGTTCGGGCGCGAGCGGCTCGTCGTGGCGGCCGATGAAGACGCGCCCGTCGTACGCCGCGCCCGAGTTCTCGTAGTCGCGCACGTACTGGCTGAGCGGCACGAGGCGCACGCCGTCGTCCTCGACGCTCTCGAACACCAGCACGCGGTCGTTCCAGCAGTACACCAGCCCCACGTGGCTGAACATCGAGTCGGAGAAGTGCTGGATGATCCGGCTGATGGCGTAGTTTCCCGCGCAGAAGACCAGGTCGCCGGTGCGCAGCTCGTCGCGGATGTCCTCGTACCGGCTCAGGCCGAGGCCTTCGAACTTCGCCGTGCCCATGGCTTCCCCCTTTGCGGGGGAAGCCTATCCCACCAAAACCCCGTTTTGGTAGTCCCGGATGGCCTGCTCGATCTCCTGGACGGAGTTCATGACGAACGGGCCGTACTGCACGATCGGCTCGCCGATAGGCTTGCCGGCGAGGAGGAGGAAGCGCGCCTCGTCCTTGCCTGCGGTGACTTCGACGTCGCCCTTGGTCGAGAGCACGCCCGCGGCCTGTCGGCGCAGCGGCTTGCCGCCCACGCCGAGCTCGCCTTCGTACGGATAGAGGAACACGTTGTGTCCGTCCGGCAGCGCATGCCGGAACGTCGCTCCCGCCGGGAGGTGGACATCGAGGTAGGTGGCGTCCGTCGATCCGCCGGTGATGGCGCCTTTCTTTCCTTCATACGTTCCTGCAATCAGGCGCACCTTTCCCTGCCCCAGCGCGACTTCGGGGATGTCGGAGGCCTGCAGGTCGCGATAGCCCGCGGCCTTCATCTTTTCCTTCGCCGGCAGGTTGATCCAGAGCTGGAAGCCGCGCATGCGGCCCTCGCTCTGCTGCGGCATCTCGGAGTGGATGATGCCGCGCCCGGCGGTCATCCACTGCACGCCGCCCGACTTGAGGTCGCCGCGGTTGCCGAGATGGTCCTGGTGCAGCATGTGGCCGTCGAGGATGTAGGTCACCGTCTCGAAGCCGCGGTGCGGATGGTCCGGAAAGCCCGCGAGGTAGTCGTCCGGATCGTCGGAATAGAACTCGTCGAGCATCAGGAACGGGTCGACGCGCACGTGCTGCGCCTGGCCGAGGCTGCGGCGCAGCTTCACGCCCGCGCCGTCCGACGCGGCGATGGAGGGGATGACCGCTTGCAGGGTTCGGGTGCTCATGCTGTCTCCGCTGCGTTGAGGCTTTCGATAATACGCCGTGCCTCCGTGAGAGATCTTTCCCTGGAAGCGGCGTTGATCGCGAGGCCTTCCGCGTAGACGAACTCGACGTCCGTGATGCCGAGGAAGGCGAGAAAGTCGCGCACGTACTGCGTCTGCGTGTCCGCCGGCGTGCCGGCATACAGGCCGCCGCGCGCCGCGAAGACGTAGGCGTTCTTGCCGGTCAGCAGGCCGACCGATCCCTTGTCGGTGTACTTGAAGGTCTGCCCGGCGCGGGCGATGTGGTCGAAGTACGCCTTGAGCGTCGAAGGGATGCCGAAGTTGTACATCGGCAGGCCGATCACGATCTCGTCGGCGCGCCGCAGCTCCGCGATGAGCGCGTCGGACTGCGCCAGCACCGCCGCCTCGAGCGCGCTGCGGCTCTCGGGCTTCGAGAGGAAAGCCTGGAACCGCTCGGCGGTCAGGTGCGGGATCGGATCGGTGCCGAGGTCGCGCAAGAGGACCGTGGCGCCCGCGGCTCTCCGGGCATCGACGAACTCGTTCGCGAGCCGGCTGGATTGGCCGCCCCCGGAGAAGAGGCTGCTGTTCACTTGGAGGATGGTTTTCATGCCTCCCAAGTTAATATCGATATATAAGATAAAAAAGCGCAAAATATCGACCTATTTCATCGGATGGATAGATCATGGACCCGCGCGTGACCCTGGAGCAGTGGCAGGCCTTGGCCGCCGTCGTCGAGAACGGCGGCTACGCGAAGGCCGCGGGTGCCCTCCACAAAAGCCAGTCGTCGGTGACGTACGCGGTGCAGAAGCTCGAGTCGCAGCTCGGCGTGCGGGTGTTCGAGCTGAAGGGCCGCAAGGCGGTGCTGACGCAGACCGGGGAGCTCCTCTACAAGCGAGGGCGCGCGCTCCTCGACGACGCGGCGAGCCTCGAGAAGGTCGCGAAGAGCGTCTCCGCCGGCTGGGAGGCCGAGATCCGCCTCGCCGTCGAGGTCATCTTCCCGTACTGGCTGCTGGTGCAGTCGCTCGAGCGCTTCGCGAAGGAAAGCCCGCACACGCGCATCGAGGTCCACGAGTCCGTGCTGGCGGGGACCACCGAGGCGCTGGTGAGCGGCCGGGTGGACCTCGCGATCGGCAACGACATCCCGCCGGGCTTCGAGGGCGAGGAGCTCCTGCGCATGCGCATGATCCTCGCCGCGCACCCGGAACATGCCTTGCACCAGCTCGGCCGCGCGCTCACGCCGCGCGACCTGCGCGGCGCGCGCCAGCTCGTGGTGCGCGAAACCGACTCGCGGCGCGCGCGCCCCCTCGACCTCGAGACCACGCAGCGCTGGACCTTCAGCCACCTGTCGACCTCGATCATGGCCGCGGCGATGGGCTACGGCTTCGGCCGCTATCCCGAGGACCGGATCCGCGGCGAGCTGGAGCAGGGCGCGCTCAAGCCCCTGCCGCTGCGCGACGGCGGCGAGCGCAGCGGGACGCTGTTCCTCGTCTACGCGAACCGCGACGACGCCGGGCCCGGCGTGAAGCGCCTGGCCGAGATCCTCAAGGAAGACACCGCCGCGGAGTGCGCGCGGAGAAAGCCCTAGCGCCTAGAACTTCCGGTCTTTCTCCAGGCTCGGCGCGCAAGTCCCTTCCCACACCGACGTGCCGACGAGCGCGTCGGAGGATTCGCGCGTCAGGGCGGCGCGGAGGGAGAAACGGCCGGTCTGGCGCGACACGTTCAGCTCCGAGATGCGCAGGACGCTGCCGGATTCCGGGATGCGGGGCGAAGGCTCGGTGGCCTTGAGCGTGGCGGCCTCGAGGTCGATCTGCAGCGGCGCGTTGAGGGTCTCGAGGTCGGACTTGAGCTGGGTGAGGATCCCGGGCGCGTAGTCGAGGGTGAACGCGATCGAGCGCTTCGGCCATTCCATGCCGCTCGACTGCGTGAGCTCGCCGCTGCACTGGAGCGTGCCCGAGGAGGCCTGGCTCCAGGCCTTGGTCCATACCAGCGCGCCGGTCGCGAGCGCCAAAGCGGCGACGGCGAGGAGCAGCCAGCGGTGGGCCGAGCGGATGAGGCGTTCGTATTCCATGCAGCCTGCCAGACTAGGCCCGGCTGCGTTAAACCTTCACGATTCCCGCATGGTCCAGACGCGCATACAGCACGGGGAGAAGCACGACGAGCAACGCCAGCGCGAGCGCCGTCACCCAGGAGAGCCAGAGCAGCATCAGGAAAGGCAGGCCGACGAAGAGCGCGGCGAGCGCCCAGGGCACCGGCGGCGGCGCGCCGAGGTTGGCGCGCAGCTTCGCGTGCAGCCACGCGCCGACCCGGCCGCGCGGATGGGGCGTAGTGACCGCGCGCGCCTCCACCCAGGAGAAGAAGACGTAGAGCAGCAGGCCGAGGTTGGCGAGCAGCACGATCGGCGCGGCCACGAGCGCGAGGAGCACGCGCCAGGAGCTCGTCCCGCCGACGAGCACCACGGTCGCGCCGGTGCAGGCGAGCGCCACCGCGGTGAGGACGAGCGCGGCGAAGAGGATCTCGACGCCGTGCCGCTTCACGTAGCCGCGGAACGCCGCCCCGCGCTGGTAGCGCTGGAAAAGCGCCATGCCGGCGTCGATCGTGGCGAGGAACTGGAGTCCCTGCAGTCCGGATCCCATGGGCGGATCATGCCCGTCCCCGCTTCGCTTTACTGAGGATTTCCTCACGCACGTCGGTGATTTCCCGCGCCCGCGAGGAATCCGTCCCGTCGCAATGGCCGGTGCGGGGGCAGTGCATGCTGCGCGGGCAGATGATGCGCGCCGGCTTGGCGAGGGCGTCCTCGATCCAGGCGATGTTCAGCACCTTCGCCGCGGCCTCGATCGCCTCGGCGGCCTCGGCCGGGATCTTCGCCTCGCCGCGGTGCTGCAGGCAGGCGCCGCTGATGCTCTCCACCACCTTGGCCGCGTCGACGCCGTGGGAATGCAGCGCCGGCGCGAGGTCGAGGCCCACCGACAGCACGTGGGGGTTGCCCGCCATGTCGATTGTGCGGCGGGAGTGGCAGCAGTAGAGCAGGGTCTGGCTGCCGTCGTGCAGGACCGAGATCTGCGAGCCGCGGTCGGGCCCCCGGTTCTCGTTCAGCATGCGGAACACCGCCCAGTTGGGGCAGGGGTCGGAAACCTGCGCCATGTTCCCCCAGGGGAGCGGGATGCCGTTGCCGCGGTACACCGCGCGCAGGTAGCCGGGCGGGTAGGCGTCGAAGAAGTGCCAGTAGGGGTAGGGCGAGACCTTGGTCATGCGGCGCATCACCACCGCCGGCGTGAGGTCGATCTTCTCGCCCGCCTCGACGCGGTAGGACTCGCGCGCGAGGAAGCGGCGGAACGGCGCCTTCGGCGCGAGCAGGGCGCCGGCGAAG
>DASZQH010000113.1:0-1749 GCA_035549805.1 Burkholderiales bacterium | reverse complement strand
GACGAAAGACGAGAAGCTGCGCATCGCCAAGGCGCTGGAGCGGATGAAGGTCGACGTGATCGAGGCCGGCTTCCCCGCGTCCTCCAACGGCGACTTCGAGGCGGTGCGGGCGATCGCGAACGTGGTGAAGGACTCGACCGTCGCCGGCCTGTGCCGGGCGAACGACCGCGACATCCAGCGCGGCATCGACGCCCTCAAGGGCGCGGCGTCGTGGCGCATCCACACGTTCATCGCCACCAGCGCGCTGCACATGGAGAAGAAGCTGCGCATGACGCCGGACCAGGTGTTCGAGCAGGCGAAGCTCGCCGTGCGCTTCGCGAAGAACGCCTGCCCGGACGTGGAGTTCTCGCCGGAGGACGGCAGCCGATCGGACCTCGACTTCCTCTGCCGCGTCCTCGAGGCGGTGATCAGGGAAGGGGCGACGACGATCAACATCCCCGACACGGTCGGCTACGCCGTGCCGCAGCAGTTCGGCGAGCTCATCAGGAAGATCCGCGAGAAGGTGCCCAACTCCGACAAGGCGGTCTGGTCCGTGCACTGCCACAACGACCTCGGCATGGCGGTCGCCAACTCCCTCGCCGCGGTGCAGATCGGCGGCGCGCGCCAGATCGAGTGCACGATCAACGGCCTGGGCGAGCGGGCGGGCAACACCTCCCTCGAAGAGGTGGTGATGGCCGTCAGGACGAGGAAGGACTTCTTCGCCTTGAACACCCGGCTGGATACGACGCAGATCGTGCCCACCTCGCGCCTCGTCTCCCAGATCACCGGCTTCGTGGTGCAGCCGAACAAGGCCGTGGTGGGTGCGAACGCCTTCGCGCACGCCTCGGGCATCCACCAGGACGGGGTGCTCAAGGCGCGCGAGACCTACGAGATCATGACGGCGGCCGACGTCGGCTGGAGCACCAACAAGATCGTGCTCGGCAAGCTCTCCGGCCGCAACGCCTTCAAGCAGCGGCTGAAGGAGATCGGCATCGAGCTCGACAGCGAGGACGCGTACAACAAGGCGTTCCAGCGCTTCAAGGACCTCGCCGACAAGAAGGCCGAGATCTTCGACGAGGACCTGCAGGCGCTGGTCGCCCAGGAAGCGGGCAAGCAGGCGGGCGAGACCTGGAAGCTCGTCACCATGCACCAGCAGAGCGGCATGGGCGAGAAGCCCCAGGCCTCGATCGTCCTGCTGCACGATGCGAAGGAGGTGAAGAGCGACTCCCAGGGCGACGGCCCGGTCGATGCCACGTTCAAGGCGATCGAAGCCGTGGCGAAGAGCGGCTCGGAGCTGCTCCTCTACTCGGTGAACGCGGTGACCACGGGCACGGAGTCGCAGGGCGAGGTGACGGTGCGGCTGTCGAAGGGCGGGCGGATCGTGAACGGCGTGGGCGCCGACACGGACGTCATCGTCGCCTCGGCGAAGGCCTACATCAGCGCGCTGAACAAGCTCGACAGCAAGATGGAGCGGGTCAACCCGCAGTACGGCAAGGTCTGAGCGCAGTGCCGCGCCGCAGCTGGCTGTTCGTCCCGGGCGCCGACGAAGCCGCGCATCGCCGCGCCGCGCGCTCCGGGGCGGACGTGGTCATCCTCGAGCTCGAGGACTTCACCCCGCCGGAGCTGCGGCCGAAGGCGCGCCAGCTCGCCGCGGCGGCGTTCTCGCTGTGGCGCCAGGCGGGGGCGATCCCGGCAGTGCGCGTCAATCCGATCGAGGGCGACGGCCTCGCCGACCTGATGGGCGTGCTTCCCGCGCGGCCGGAGGTGGTG
>DASZQH010000112.1:0-2635 GCA_035549805.1 Burkholderiales bacterium | reverse complement strand
GATGACCTTGTCGCCGGGCTTGAAGCGCGTCACGCCTTCGCCGACCTCCTTCACCACGCCGGCGAGCTCGCTGCCCGGCGAGAACGGCAGCGGCGGCTTGAACTGGTACTTGTTCTGGATGATCAGCACGTCGGGAAAGTTGACGCTCGCGGCCTTGACGGAGACCACGACCTCGCCGCTGCCCGGCCTGGGCGACGGGACATCTTCGATGACGAGCGTTTCCGGCGGGCCGTAGGCTTTGCAGAGGACGGCTTTCATGGCGTTCCTAGTTGGAGCGGGCCGAGAGCCCGCCATCGATGGTGAGGATGGTGCCGCTGGTATAGGCGGATCGCTCGGAGGCGAGGAACAGCGTCGCGGCGGCGATCTCCTCGGGCTTGCCGGGACGGCCGAACGACATGTTGGCGAAGAGCTCCTCATAGCGGTTCGCGTCGCCCAGGAGCGATTCCGCGCGCTGTCGATAGAGGCTCTTCAGGCGGTCGGTCGAGATCGGGCCGGGATTGATGCCCACGACCCGGATGCCGTCGGCGTGCGAGGCGCCGCCGAGCGCCTTCGTGAAGGCCATCAGTCCGGCGTTGGCGGTGCTGCCGGCGATGTACGCCGCGTCGAGCTTCTCGCCCGCGCTGCCGATGATGTTGACGATGACGCCCGAGCGCTTCGCCTTCATGCGCGCGTAGACGCGCCGGGAGAGGTTGATATATCCGAACACCTTGAGGTCCCACGCCCTGCGCCAGGTATCCTCGTCGACCTTGAGGAGGTCGCCGCCGGGGATCGCGCCGGCGTTGTTCACGAGGATGTCGAGGTCCCCGGCCCACTCCGCGAGCGCTTCGGCCGCGTCGCGGGTCGAGAGATCCGTGGCCCTTGCCGGGTACTTCGAATCCGCCGGATTGCGGGACGCGATGCGGACGTCGGCGCCCTCGGCGGCGAAGGCGTCGGCGCAGGCGCGCCCGATCCCCCGGGATCCGCCGGTGACGAGCACGCGCTTCCCTTGCAGGTTCAAGTCCATATAGGCTTCGCATTATGCCAACGCTTGCCGCCGACGACGGGGTGAAGCTCTACTACGAGGAATCGGGCGGCGGCACGCCGCTCCTCTTCGTGCACGAGTTCGCCGGGGACCATCGCAGCTGGGAGGCGCAACTGCGCCATTTCTCCCGCCGCTACCGCTGCATCGCCTACAACGCGCGAGGCTATCCGCCTTCCGAGGTACCCGAGGAGTTCGAGCGCTACTCGCAGGAACGCGCGCGCGACGACGTGCGCTGCGTGCTCGATGCCCTCGGCATCGACAAGGCGCACGTGGTCGGCCTCTCGATGGGGGCGTTCGCCACGCTGCACTTCGGGCTGCACTACCCGGGGCGCGCCCTCTCCCTCACCACCGCCGGCGTCGGCTCGGGGGCGCCGCCGGCCGACTACGCGAAGTTCCAGGCCGACTCCAAGCAGAACGCGAAGCGCATTCTCGAGAAAGGGATGGCCGAGTTCGCGGCGACCTACGGGCACGGCCCGTCGCGCGTGCAGCTCAAGCGCAAGGATCCGCGCGGCTTCGCGGAGTTCGTCCGCCACCTCGCCGACCATTCGGCGAAGGGCTCGGCCAATACGATGCTCGGCTACCAGGCGCGGCGCCCCTCGCTCTGGGATTTCGCCGACCGCCTGCGCGCGATGCGGGTGCCGACCCTGATCGTCGCCGGCGACGAGGACGAGGTCACGCTGGAGGCGTCGCTGTTCCTGAAGCGCGCGATTCCCGGCGCGGGGCTCGCGATGCTGCCGCGCACCGGCCACCTCATGAATCTCGAGGAGCCCGCGCTTTTCAACCGACTGGTCGAGGACTTCCTGCACGAGGTCGAGGCGGGAAGATGGAGCGCCGCATGAGCGAAGGGAAGCTGACGGTGGAGAAGCGCGGCGCGGTCGGGTGGATCGTGTTCGACAACCCGGCGAAGAAGAATGCCATCAACGGCGCGATGTGGCGCGGCATCCCGGCCGCGATGGCGCGGTTCGACGCGGACCCCGAGGTGCGCTGCGTGGCGTTTCGCGGCGCGGGCACCGAGGCGTTCGCCGCCGGCGCCGACATTTCCGAGTTCGAGAAGAATCGGGCCGACCGCGGCGCGGTCGCCGCCTATGAAGGGCTGCTCCACCAGGTGCTGCATGCCATCCAGGACTCGCGCAAGCCCTCGCTCGCGATGATCCACGGCTTCTGCCTCGGCGGCGGCGTGGAGGTCGCGCTCGCCTGCGACCTGCGCTACTGCGGCGCCTCGGCGCAGTTCGGAGTCCCGGCCGCGAAGCTCGGCCTCGCCTACAACGTCGAAGGGCACAAGCGCCTGCTCGAGACCGTAGGCCACGCGCGCGCGCGGGAGATCATGTTCCTCGGCCGCCGCTACGGGGCCGAGGAGGCGGTGCGCATCGGCCTCGCGCACCAGGCTTTCGCCGACGCCGAGCTGGAAGCGGAGGCCGGCCGGATCCTGAAGATGCTGTGCGAGAACGCGCCGCTCGCGATCGCGAACACGAAGACGATCATCGAGGAGTTCGTCAAGTCCGAAGGCCTGCCCGATCCCGCGGTCATGAGGGAGGCGATGGACCGCTGCTCGAGGAGCGCGGACTACGCGGAAGGGCGCAAGGCGTTCATGGAGAAGCGCAAGCCGCTGTTCAC
>DASZQH010000111.1:0-23058 GCA_035549805.1 Burkholderiales bacterium | reverse complement strand
TCGACCCGATGAGCTACCAGTACCTCACCGGCGCCGAGATCGACTACCAGGAAGGCCTGGAGGGCGCGCAATTCGTCATCAAGAACCCCAACGCGCAGAGCACCTGCGGCTGCGGTTCATCGTTCTCCGTCTAGTCCCGCACCCCGATACGCCCTGCCGGGCGATCGAGCGAATCGAGGCCCGCGTCGAGCGGGCCTCGTCGCATCTGAAGCTGGTGTACACGATGCAGGGCGATCTGGATCGCGTTCGCGTGCCGGCGCCCCTCCCGCGGACCTTCGTCGACGGGCTCTGGCGAGGCACCTGCTTCGAGGCGTTCGTCGCGGCGGGCGAAGGCTACGACGAATTCAACCTCGCGCCTTCGGGCGCATTCGCCGCCTATCGCTTCAGCGGCTATCGCGCCGGGATGGCGCGCCTCGAAGGCGAGCTGCCCGTCGCCTGGAGCCGGGGACGCCTGGAGACGATGGTGCCGGTGCGCGAAGACGCCCGCCGGCTGGCGCTTGCAGCGGTGATCGAGGAGGCCGACGGCGCGCTATCGTACTGGGCGTTGCGACATGCCCCGGGCAAGCCGGACTTCCATCACCCCGACGCCTTCGCTCTCGACCTCGATGAAATGCGGCATTGATCGGCTCGTCGCGGACGCGGCGCTGCGCCGCCCTTTGGCGGGCAGGCGCGTGGCGTTGCTTGCCCACCCGGCGTCGGTGACGGCGGGTCTCGTCCACTCGCTGGACGCGCTCGCGGCGCTCGGCGACGTGCGCCTCACCGCCGCCTTCGGACCGCAGCACGGGCTGCGCGGCGACAAGCAGGACAACATGATCGAGTCCCCGGACTTCGTCGATCCGCGCCACGACATCCCGGTGTTCAGTCTCTACGGCAAGGTGCGGCGTCCCACGCCGGCGATGATGGACGCGTTCGACGTGCTGCTCGTCGACCTGCAGGACGTCGGCTGCCGCATCTACACCTTCATCACCACGTTGCGCTACGTGCTCGAGGCGGCGGCGCAGCATCGCAAGGCGGTCCGGATCCTCGATCGGCCGAACCCGGCGGGGCGCCCCGTCGAAGGAACGCTGCTGCGTTCCGGCTGGGAAAGCTTCGTGGGCGCGGGGCGCCTGCCAATGCGCCACGGGCTGACGATGGGAGAGCTCGCAAGATGGTTCGTCGGCGAGCTGCGCCTCGACGTGGATCTCGATGTCGTGGCGATGGAAGGCTGGACCCCGGCGCTCGCGCCCGGCTTCGGCTGGCCTTCAGAGCGGTCCTGGATCAACCCCAGCCCGAACGCGCCGAACGTTTCCATGGCGCGCTGCTATGCCGGCACGGTCATGCTCGAGGGCACGACCCTCTCCGAGGGGCGGGGTACCACGCGGCCGCTCGAGCTCTTCGGCGCCCCGGACCTCGATGCGGCGCGCCTGCTCCGGACGATGACGGGGCTCGCGCCGGACTGGCTTGCGGGGTGCCGTCTTCGCGAGTGCTGGTTCGAGCCCACCTTCCACAAGCATGCCGGGAAGCTGTGCGCGGGGCTGCAGATCCATGTCGACGATCCTGCCTACGACCACGAAGCGTTCCGGCCGTGGCGCCTCATGGCGGCAGCCTTCAAGGCGCTTCGAGCCCTCGCTCCCGGCTACGAGCTCTGGCGGGACTTTCCCTACGAATACGAAGAGGGACGGCTCGCGATCGACCTCATCAACGGCGGCACCGCGTTGCGCGACTGGGTCGACGATCCGGCCGCGCACGCCGGGGACCTGGAGGCGATCGCGGCGCCCGACGAGAAGGCCTGGATGGAGGAACGCGAAGCGGTGCTGCTCTACCGCTAGCCGCCGCCTCTACTCGAGCATCGCCAGGCTGGCGTTGGACACGAGGTCGAGGCGCGCAGCGAGCGGGTCGGCCTGCTCGCGGAACTGCGCCATCTCCTGCGCCGGGACCGGATTCGCCGCCGGCATGGCGATGGAGAACGGATTGCGCGCCTCGCCGGCGACGCGGAACTCGTAGTGCAGGTGCGGGCCCGTGGCCCAGCCGGTCTGGCCCACGTTGCCGATGGTTTCATTCTGCGCGATGCGCTCGCCGCGCTTCACGCTCACGCGGCTCAGGTGCGCATAGACGGTCGCGTACTGGCCGTGGTGGCGGACGATGACGACGTTGCCGTAGCCGCCTTTCGGCCCCGCGTGCTCGACCACGCCGTCGCCGACCGCCCGCACGCGCGTCCCGATGGGCGCCGCATAGTCGATGCCCTTGTGCGCGCGCCAGCCCTGCGCGATCGGATGGCGTCGCATGCCGAATCCCGAGCTCACCCGCGAAAACTCGAGAGGGGAGCGCAGGAAAGCCTTGCGCAGGTTCTTGCCTTCCGGGGTGTAGTAATTCCGGCCGTACAGGATGGCGCGGTAGGTCCGGCCGCCGCCGCTGAACTCCGCGGCGAGCACGCGGCCGGCCCGCACCGGCATGCCGGCGAAATGGTGCTCCTCGTAGACCACGGAGAAGCGATCGCCCTTGCGCAGGTCGCGATGGAAGTCGACGTCGCCGGCGAAGATGTCGGCGATCTGCATGCCGACCGCGTCGGGGATGCCGGCGGCGTCCGTCGCGGCGAAGAGGGAGGTCCGGATCGTCCCGGACTTCATGGCGATGCGCTGCTGGAGCGGCGAAGCGACCTCGCCGGTGCGGTACTCGACCTCGGCGCCGCTTCCTTCCGCGACGATCTGCACCAGCGTATCGCGGCCGGAGAGGAAGCTGAGGCTCCGCGGCACGCCGTTCGCATCGACCTCGGCACGCACGAACGTTCCTGGCCGCAGTTGCTGCAGGGGCCGCAGGCGGGACAGGCGCGAGGCCTCGGCGTCGGCAACGCCGAGCCGGGCAATGAACGCGGGCAGCGTATCGCCGCGCTGGTAGCGCTCTTCGGCGATGTAGGTCTCGGGGGCCGCGAGCACCTGGTCGGCACGGATCGGGATCGCCTCGACGGTCGCCCGCGTCAGCAGCGCCGTTTCGGCGCCCGGATCGGGCGACATGGTGGCAAACGCGACCACGCCGGAAGCGGCCAGCGCGAGCACCGCCGCCGCGCCCTTGAGGATCAGGCGGCGGGGTCCCGTGCTTCGGCTAAAATTCATTGGATTCAGGCTCTTGTATTTCAGCTGCGAAGAGTCTAGCAAAGAAGGCGTCGCGCTCAAACCGACCATGACCCCCATTCAACAGGCCATTGAGACCATTCGTCGGGGGTGCCACGAGCTGATCGTGCAGGAGGAGCTGGAAAAGAAGCTGGCGACGGGCCGGAGGCTGCGCATCAAGCTCGGCCTGGACCCGACCGCCCCGGACCTGCACCTGGGCCATACGGTCGTGATCAACAAGCTGCGCCACTTCCAGGAGCTCGGCCACCAGGTCCAGTTCCTGATCGGCGACTTCACCGGCATGATCGGCGACCCGACGGGGAAGAACCAGACGCGCCCGCCGCTCACGCGCGAGGAGATCCTGAAGAACGCGCAGACCTACCGCGACCAGGTGTTCAAGATCCTGGACGCCGACAAGACCGAGATCCTCTTCAACTCCACCTGGTCGGATCCGCTGGGCGCCGAGGGGATCATCCGGCTCGCGTCCAAGTACACCGTGTCCCAGCTCCTCGAGCGAGACGATTTCTCCAAGCGCTTCGCCGCGGAGCGCCCGATCGCGCTGCACGAGCTGCTGTACCCGCTCATGCAGGGCTACGACTCCGTGGCGATGAAGGCCGACGTCGAGCTCGGCGGGACGGACCAGAAGTTCAACCTGCTGGTGGGCCGGGAGCTGCAGCGCGCGTACGGCCAGGAGCCGCAGTGCGTGCTCACCATGCCGCTGCTCGAGGGCCTCGACGGCAAGGAAAAGATGTCGAAGTCGCTCGGCAACTACGTCGGCATCGCCGAGGCGCCCGCGGAGATGTTCGGCAAGCTGATGTCGATCTCCGACGAGCTCATGTGGCGCTATTTCGAGCTGCTCTCGTTCCGGCCGCTTGCCGAGATGCGTCGATGGAAGGAGGAGGTCGCGGGCGGCCGCAACCCGCGCGACGCCAAGGTCGCGCTCGCCAAGGAGATCGTCGCCCGCTTCCACGGCGCCGCCGCCGCGGACAAGGCCGAAGCCGGCTTCGCCGCGCGCTTCCGCGAGGGCGCGATCCCTGAGGACATGCCGGAGGTCACGGTGAGCGACGGGCACATCCTCAAGGTACTCAAGGAAGCCGGCCTCGTGCCGAGCACCACCGAGGCGACGCGCATGATCGAGCAGGGCGGCGTGAAGGTCGACGGCGAAAAGGTCGCCGACCGGGGGCTGCAGCTTCCGCGCGGCGCGACCTGCGTGGTGCAGGTCGGCAAGCGCAAGTTCGCCCGCGTCACGGTGAAGTGACTCCCGAGCACCAGGTCTACGCGGTCAAGTACGCGCACCATGAGCGTCGCGCGTCGCAGAATTTCCTCGAGGGCGATCCGCACGACGGGCCGATGCCGCTCGACTACTTCGTGTGGCTGGTGCGCGGCGCGTCGGGCGACATCGTCGTGGATACGGGCTTCTCGGCCGCCGTCGCGGCCCGGCGCGGCCGCACGCACCTGCGTTGCCCCGCCGAGGCGCTGCGCGCGCTGGGCGCCGACCCGGCCGCCGTGCGCGACGTGGTGATCACGCACCTGCACTACGACCACGTGGGGAACTTCGAGCTCTTCCCCGCCGCGACGTTCCACCTGCAGGACCTGGAGATGCGCTTCGCGACCGGCCGGCACATGGCGGAACCACGCCACGCCGGGGCTTTCGACGTCGAGGACGTCGTCGGGATGGTTCGCCGGGCCTACGCGGGACGGGTGCGCTTCCACGACGGCGACGCGGAGCTCTTCCCCGGCATCTCGCTGCATCTGGTCGGCGGCCACACGCTCGGCCTGCAGGTCGTTCGCGTACGCACGCGTCGCGGCTGGGTGGTGCTGGCGTCGGATGCGACCCACTTCTACGCCAACCTCGAGCAGGAACGTCCCTACCCGATCGTCTGGTCCGTGCCCGACATGCTGGAGGGCTTCCGCCGCGTGCGTGCGCTCGCCGACTCCCCGCAGCACATCGTCCCCGGCCACGACCCGCTCGTGCTCGAGCGCTATCCGGCGTGCGACGGATTGGACGGCATCGCCGCGAGGCTCGATTGAGCGCCTACGACTTCGACGCGCCGGTCGATCGCACGGGGACCTGGAGCTCGCGCTGGGAGCGCCACGCCGGGCGCGACGTCATCCCGCTCTGGGTGGCGGATACCGACTTCAAGGCGCCCCCCGAGGTGCTGCGCGCGCTCGCGGCGCGTCTCGAGCACGGCGTGCTCGGCTACACCGTTCCGCCGCCCGAGCTGACGCAGGCGCTCGTCGAGCGCCTTCAGGGCCTGTACGGATGGAAGGTCGCGCCGGAATGGCTGGTTCCGCTGCCGGGGGTGGTACCGGGCCTGCACCATGCCGCGCGCTCGCTCACGCGGCCCGACGAGCACGTCCTTTCGCCCCGCCCCGTCTACCACCACCTGACGCGCGCACCGGAGCTCGCGCCGCGCGCGTACAGCGACGTGCCCCTCGTCCTCCACGATAAGCGCTGGGTCTACGACATGGATGCGCTGCGCGCCGCGATGACCCCGCGCACGCGCATGCTGTTCTTCTGCAACCCCCAGAATCCGGGCGGCACCGTCTTCACCCGCGCCGAGCTGCTTGCCATCGCCGAAGCGACGCGCGACGCGCTCATCGTCTCCGACGAAATCCACTGCGACCTCCTGCTCGAGCGCGGCTGCGCGCACGTGCCCATCGCCAGCCTGGCGCCGGAGATCGGCCGCCGCACCGTGACGCTGCTCTCGCCGAACAAGGCGTTCAACTTTCCCGGCGCGGGTTGCGCGTGGGCCGTGATCGAGGATCCGGTCCTGCGCCGCGCGTTCTGCGTGGATGTGCAGGGCCACGCCATCGCCGGCCCGACGGTCTTCGGCTACGTCGCGGCGCTCGCCGCGTATCGCGAAGGCGCGGCGTGGCTCGCGGCGCAGCTCGACTACCTGCGCGGCAACCTGGCGCTCGTGGAGCGCGAGATCGGCGCGCTGCAGGCCCTTTCGCTCGCCCGCACCCAGGCCACTTACCTGGCGTGGATCGACGCGTCCCGGCTCGGCGTGAAGGACCCGACGCAGCATTTCCTCGACCACGGCGTCGCCCTGTCGCCGGGGAGCCAGTTCGGCGCGCCGGCCTTCGTGCGCCTCAACTTCGGCACGCAGCGCGCCCGGCTGCAGGAGGCGCTGCGCCGGATCGCCGCCGCGGTCAGCGCTGCCTAGCGCGCCGGCGGGCCTGCAGGGAAAGCACGGCGAGCAGGATGCGGTCGAGGTGCGGGTCGCTCAGGCCGAGCTCGTGCATGTGGGCGATGGTCGAGCTGACGTAGTCCACGTTGCGGCCGCGCTCGCCGCGCCCCTGCGCGACGAGCTGCGCGGTGCGGCGCAGGCTGAGGTCGCCGGCGAACTGCCGGTGCGCCGGGTCGGCGACGAACGCGAGCGCGCGGATCTCGCGGCCGTGGTGGATGCGCACGGGGACGAAGCGCGCCTCGTAGACCTGGTTGCGCATCTCGCGCCGCCAGAGGTTGGCGAGCACGCGCGGCGCCTGCGCCGAGGGCACGCGGAACGCCATGCCCCAGCAGGAGCCGCCGCGGCACAGGCCCATGACGAGGCCGGGCCGCGCCAGCGTGCCGCGATAGCGGTGCGAATAGACGCAGAGCGAGCGATGGTAGCCGTGCACCTTGGCCGCGGACTTCTCGGTGCAGCGGAAGCCCGGCGACCACATCAGCGAGCCGTAGCCGAAGATCCATAGGTCGCCGCGCGGCGCCAGGGCGAGGAACTCGGACAGCGTCATGTGCGCCGATTATAGAATCGGAGCGTGATGCGCCTCGCCTGTCTCGCCGCCCTGTTGCTCCTTTCCGTCGCGGCCGCGGCGCAGCCGCCGCTCAAGCCCTGGCCGGGCGGTGCCGCGCCGGCGCTCGAGCTGCCGGACCTCGACGGCGCCACGCATCGCCTCGCCGACTACCGCGGCCAGGTGGTGCTGGTGAATTTCTGGGCGACCTGGTGCGGACCCTGCCGCGCGGAGATGCCGAGCATCGAGCGCCTGCGCGAGCGGCTGGCGGGCCGCCCCTTCGTGGTGCTCGCGGTGAACGTCGGCGAAAGCGAGCGCGTCGCGCGGGACTTTGCCGAGAAGCTGCCGGTGCGCTTCACGGTGCTGATGGACCGCGACACCCGTGCCGCGCGCGCCTGGGGCGCGCGCGTGCTGCCGGCGACTTACATCCTCGGTCCGGACGGCCGCATCCGCTACGGACACTTCGGCGAGCTCGACTGGGCCGCCGACGACGTGCGCGTGCGCATCGAAGCGCTGATGGAAGCCTCGGGCACCCGCGCCTCGCGATGAGGAAGCTCGCCTGGCTGGCGGCGTTCGTGGCCGGCGTCGCCGCGGCGCAGGAAGCAGAGCGGCCGCCTTTCATCACCACGCCCGACGACGTCGTGGCGGAAATGCTGCGCTTCGCGGGGACCGGCCCGCAGGACCTGGTGGCCGACCTCGGCTCCGGCGACGGGCGGATCCCGATCACCGCCGCGGCGCAGTTCGGCGCGCGCGGCCTGGGCATCGAGCTCGATCCGGCGCTCGTCGCAGTGTCGCGCCGCAACGCCGAGTCGGCGAAGGTGGCCGACCGCGTGCGCTTCGTCGAGGGGGACGTCCTGCGCGCCGACTTTTCCGCGGCGAGCGTGGTCACCGTCTACCTGCTGCCCTCGCTCATCAATCGGCTGCAGCCGCGGCTGCTCGACGAGCTGCGGCCCGGGACGCGCATCGTCTCGCACGCCTTCGTCATGACCGGTTGGCCGCCCGACCGCAGCTTCACCATGCGCGTCGCCCGGCGCGACGCGGGCCATAGCGACCACAGCACGGTCCATCTCTGGGTCGTGCCGGCAAAGGCGCGCGGCCGCTGGAGCGGCGGCGGCTGGGAGGTCGACATCCAGCAGAACTTCCAGCAGGTCGAGGTCGAGGCGCGGCGGGAGGGACATCCGGTGGCCGTGACCGGTGCGACGCTCGCGGGCGATGCGATCCGCTGGGATGCCGCCGGCGCGCGCTTCGAGGGCCGGGTCGGCCCGGGCGCGATCGCCGGCCGCCTGGGCGGCGCGCCGCTCGAGCTCATCCGCCGCTAGAGCACCTTGCCCGGGTTCATCAGCCCCTGCGGGTCCAGTGCGCGCTTCACCGTCCGCATGAGGTCCATCTCGACTGCGCCCTTGTGGCGCAGGACCTCGTCGCGGCGCAGCTGGCCCAGCCCGTGCTCGGCCGAGATGGAGCCGCCGAGCGACGCCACCGCGTCGTAGACGATCCGGTTCACCGCCGCGCGCTCGGCCACCAGCGATTCGGGCCCGATGTTGTAGTGCAGGTTGCCGTCGCCCACGTGGCCGAAGATGTAGGGCTGCGCGTCGGGGAACGCGGCGTGCAGCGCCTTCTCGGTGCGCTCGATGAGCGCCGGCGTCTTCGATACCGCCACCGAGATATCGTGCTTCACGTTGGTGAACTGCGCTTCCGGGATCGTCTCGCGGATGCGCCAGAGCTCGCGTCCCTGCGTCTCGTTCTGCGCGAGCACGGCGTCGCGCAGCCCTTCGTTCTCCGCGCAATCGGCCAGCGCGCGCTCCACCTGCTCGCGCAGCAACGCCGCGTCGCTGCTGTCGGCGATCTCCGCCAGCACGTACCACGGGTGCGGCGCCGGCAGCGGATCGCGCGTCCCCGGCGCGTGGCGCAGCACCGCCTCGAGGCAGGCGCGCGACAGCAGCTCGAACGCGCTGATGCGCTCGCCGAGGCGCCCGCGCAGCACGCCGAGGAGCTCGACCGCGGCCTGGGGAGAAGCGACCGCGATCCACGCCGTGACCGCGGCCGCGGGACGCGGGTGGAGCTTCAGCACCGCCGCGGTGATGATGCCGAGCGTGCCCTCGGCGCCGAGGAAGAGCTGCTTCAGGTCGTAGCCGGTGTTGTCCTTGCGCAGGCCGCGCAGCCCTTCCCAGACGCGCCCGTCGGGCAGCACCACCTCGAGGCCGAGCACCTGCTCGCGCGCCATGCCGTAGCGCAGGACGTTCACCCCGCCCGCGTTGGTCGAAAGGTTGCCGCCGATCTGGCAGCTGCCTTCCGCGGCGAGCGAAACCGGGAAGAGGCGCCCGGCCTCGCGCGCGGCGGCCTGGATCGCGGCGAGCACGCAGCCGGCCTCGACGGTCATGGTGTCGTTCAGCGCGTCGAGCTCGCGGATGCGGTTCATCCGGGAGAGCGAAAGGACGATCTCGCGCCGCCCGCCTGCCGGCACCGAGCCGCCGGAGAGGCCGGTATTGCCGCCCTGCGGGACGATCGCCACGCCCTGTGCGGCGCAGAGCGCGACGACGCGCGCCACCTCGGCGGTGGCGCCGGGGCGCACGACGCATTCCGCCGTGCCGCGGTAGTTCCGCCGCCAGTCGGTCAGGTACGGTTTCGTCTCCTCCGCGTCCGTGAGGACGTGTCGAGCGCCTACAATGTCGGCCAGCCCAGCGAGCAGCGCAGTCCGCAGCGTCATCCGGAGATTCTCTTATGGTCAGCCGCGCAAAGGAAGTCGGCCCGAATCGCTTTCGCGAATCCGCGGGCCGCTATTTCGAGGACTTCGAGGTCGGGCACGTGTACGAGCACCGTCCGGGCCGCACGGTCACCGAGACCGACAACACCTGGTTCACGCTCCTCACCATGAACCAGCACCCGCTGCACTTCGACGTCGAGTACGCGGCGGCGACCGACTTCAAGAAGCCGCTGGTCAACTCCTGCCTGACGCTCGCCATCGTCACCGGCATGAGCGTCGCGGACGTGAGCCAGAAAACCGTCGCCAACCTCGGCTGGGACAAGGTCCGCCTTACCGCGCCGGTGTTCGCGGGCGACACGATCTACGCCGAGTCCGAGGTGATCGGGAAAAGGGAGTCGGCCTCGCGGCCGCACCACGGCATCGTCACCGTGCGCACCCTCGGCAAGAAGGCCGACGGCACCGTGTTCCTGACTTTCGAGCGCTCCGTGCTGATCCCGATGCGCGGCCACGCGGTGGATGACCGGATCGACTATTAGGACCAGGACCGCAGCCCTCGCCCGGACCGCGTTCGCCGCGCTGGCGCTCTTCGGCGCCGCCGCGCAGGCGCAGGCGCCGCTCGTCGTCGGCGCCTCGGTGGCGCAGACGGGCGCCCACGCCGACCTCGGCGCCGAGTACGCGCGCGGGCTCGAGCTGTGGCGCGACCAGGTCAACGCGGCAGGCGGCCTCCTCGGACGGCCGGTCGAGCTGCGAATCCTCGACGACGGCTCGGACGCCTCGCGCGTACGGGCGCTCTACGCGCGCCTCGTCCAGGAGAAGGCGGACGCGCTGATCGGCCCCTACGGGACCGCGGCGACGCTGGTGGCCGCGGCCGAGGCGGAGGCAGCGCAACGCGTGCTGATCAACGGCGCCGGATGGTCGCGCGCGGTCCACAACCGCTCGCCGCGCTACGTTTTCCAGTCGGCCGTGCCGTACGCCGCCTACGGTGCTCCGGTCCTCGAGCTTGCCCGCGACGCCGGCCTGAAGAAGGCCGTGATCCTCGCGCGCGACGATCCCGCTTCGACGGAGATGGGGGCGGCCGCCTCGGCCGAGGCGAAGCGGCTCGGCGTCCTGGCGGGCGAGGTGCAGGCGTTCTCGGGCGGCATCCAGGACTTCGTGCCGCTCGTCAGGCGCTTGGCGGCGGCGTCACCCGAGGCCTGGATCGTCTACGGCGAAGCGCGCGACGCCGCCGAGATCGTCAAGGCGTTCCGCAAGCTCAACTACGCGCCGAAGCTCCTCTTCGTGCGCGGCGCGGCCGATGCCCGGCTGCTCGACATGCTCGGCCAGGACGCGGAGTACGCCATGGGTGCGGCGCCTTTCCATCCGCGCGCGGCGGGCGCCGAGGCGTTCGTGCGAGCATACGAGGCGAGGTGGAACCGGCGTCCCGGCGTCGCGGCCGCCGAGGGGTACGCCGCCGGCACGGTCCTCGCCGAAGGCGTGCGCCGGGCGGGCACGAGCGAGCCGCGCGCGTTGCGCGGCGCGCTCGGCGCGCTGCAGACCGCGACCGTCCTCGGTCCTTTCAAGGTCGATCCGGCCACGGGCGAGCAGGTCGCGGCGCAGCCCGCCGTGGTGCAGGTGGTGCTCGGCCGCTATGAGGTCGTGGCGCCGCCGGTGCGCGCGACCGCGAAGGCCGTCTTGCCGTATCCCGCCTGGGAAGACCGGCGCTTGCTCAAGTAGTGTCGAGAGAGGAGTCGAAATGCCCCTGAACCGATCGTTCCTGTTCGCGCCCGGTAACGTCGCGCGCCGCGTCGAGAAGGCGCTCACGCTGGACGCCGACGTGGTGATCCTCGACCTCGAGGACTCCGTCGCGCCCTCCGACAAGCCGGCGACGCGCAAGCTCATCGCCGAGGCGGTCGGGCGGCCGCGAAAGCCGCGCCTCTACGTGCGCTGCAACGCGGCGTCCACGCCGTACTGCTATGCCGACCTCGTCGGTACCGTGCGCAAGGGCGTGGAGGGCGTCGTTCTGCCCAAGGTGGAGAGCGCAGGCGAGTTGCACGCCATCGACTGGCTGCTCTCGAACCTCGAGCGGGAGCACGGCATCCCGGAAGGCACGCTCGACCTGATCCCCCAGCTCGAGACGGCGGCGGGGGTGCAGCGCATCGAGCGCATCGTGCAGGCGGGCAGCCTGCGCACCTACAAGCCCAAGCCCTGGCGGGTGAAGCGCGTGGCCTTCGGCGCCGGCGATTTCGCCAACGACGTGGGGCTGTCGGTCTCGATGGACGAGCCGGAGCTCGCGGAAGCGCGCTCGCGCCTGGTGATGATCTCGCGCGCGGCCGGCCTCGAGAACCCGATCGACAGCCCGTGGTTCCACCTCAAGGAGCCCGAGGGCTTCCGCCGCGCGCTGGAGCGCAGCCGCCGCGGCGGCTTCCAGGGCCGCCTGTGCATCCATCCCGACCAGATCGCGCCCGTGAACGCCGCCTACCTGCCGAGCGCCGAGGAACTCGCGCAGGCCGAGCGCATCGTCGCCGCTTTCCGCGAGGCGGAAGCGCGCGGCGCCGCCGCCATCGTGGTGGACGGCCAGATGGTCGACTATCCGATCGTCTACCGGGCGCAGGCGCTCCTCGATGCGGTGAAGGCGAGATGAAGGCGCCGGCCGGCTTCCGCGCCCTCGGGCGCCTCAGCCCGTTCAACGCGCTGGTCGGGCCGCTCTACGCGCGCAAGCGCCGCGGCAAGGAGCTCTCCATCGGCCTGCGCATCGAGGAGAAGCATGCGAACTCTCGCGGCATCTGCCACGGCGGCGTGCTCGCCACGCTGGCCGACCTGTCGCTCGGCTACGCGATGCACGCCAAGACGGGGGGCAAGGCGGCGTTCGTCACCGCCCACCTCGCCGTCGACTACGCGGGGGCGGCACGCATCGGCGACTGGATCGAGGCGGAGGTGGAGATCCAGCGCATGGGCGCGCGGCTCGCGTTCGCCAACTGCTACCTGGTCGCCGAAGGCCGGCGCATCGTGCGGGCGAGCGCCATCTTCGCTCGGACCGGAACCTGAGGAGACGGGCCGGGCCGATGCCGCAGGTCGTGCTGGTTCCGGGGCTGTGGATGCCGGCCGCGGCGATGGCGTATCTCGGCGCGCACTTCGCGCGGGTCGGATTCGCCACGCACCTTTTCTCCTACCGCGGACGCAGCCCGTTCGACGCCAACGTGGAGCGCCTGGCGCGCTATGCACAAGCCCATCCGGGCGCGCACTACGTCGGGCATAGTCTCGGGGGCGTGCTGGTCCTCGAAACGTTGAATCGGCATCCTGCGCTCGCCGCAGGATCGGCGCTGCTCCTCGGCGCTCCCGTGCGGGGCTGCTTTGCCGGGCGTCGCTTCGGCCGCGCAGGCTTCGGCCGCTGGATGCTCGGCGCGAGCGCGCGCCTCTGGGAAGAGCACGCCGCGGAATGGCACCGCCCCGAGCCGCTCGGCGTGATCGCCGGCACCGTCGCGCTCGGGCTCGGGCGGGCCTTCGGCCGCCTGCCCGGCCAGAACGACGGCGTCGTCTGCGTCGGGGAGACCGAGGTCGCGGGGATGGCGTGCCGCGCGCTCGTTCCGCTCGGGCACAGCGCGCTGGTCGTGTCGGGCCGCGTCGCGCGCCTGGCGTGCACGTTCCTGCGCGAGGGAAGGTTCGAGTGATGCGCGCGCTCCTCCTTGCCTGCGCGCTGCCCTGGCTCGCCGGCTGCGACACGATCGCTTACTACGGCCAGGCGATCGGCGGGCATTTCGCGATCATGGCCGCGGCGCGCCCGGTCGAGACGTGGCTCGCGGATCCCGAGACCCCGGCGCCGTTGCGCGATCGCCTGGAGACGGCGCGGCGCATCCGGGCATTCGCCTCGAGCGCGCTGTCTCTTCCCGACAACGCGAGCTACACCTCTTACGCCGACCTGGGTCGGCCCTTCGTCGTCTGGAACGTGTTTGCCGCGGCCGAGTTCTCGGTCCAGCCGCGCCCGGAGTGCTTCCCGTTCACCGGCTGCGTCGGCTACCGGGGGTTCTTCTCCCTCGAGGCGGCGCAGCGGCACGCGGCGCAGCTCGCGGCGGCGGGCTTCGACGTCCACGTCGGCGGGGTGCCGGCGTACTCGACCCTCGGCTGGTTCGACGACCCGCTCCTGTCGAGCTTCATCGGCTACTCCGACGCGCAGCTCGCGCGGCTCCTCTTCCACGAGCTCGCGCACCAGGTCGCCTATGCGCGCGACGACACCATGTTCAACGAATCCTTCGCGGTGGTGGTGGAGGAGGAGGGCGTGCGGCGCTGGCTCGCTGCCGAGGGTCGTTCCGCGGAGCTGCAGGCGTTCCGGGAGCTACAGGCGCGCCGCCGCCTCTACGCGCAGAAGGTGAAGGACCTGCGCGACGAGCTCGCTGCGCTTTACGCGAGCGACCTGCCGCCCGAGGCGAAGCGCGCGCGCAAGGCGGAAGGATTCGCGAAGCTGCGCGCCGAATATCCGCGCACGGTCCCGGCGCAGCCGAGCAACGCCTTCCTCGTCTCGGTGGCCCTCTATACGGAGCTGGTGCCGCAGTTCGAGGCGCTGCTGCGCGAAAGCGGCAGCCTCGAGGCCTTCTATGCGCGGGTGCGCGAGCTCGCCGCTACGACAAAGGCAGATCGACCGTTTTTCGGAACGCCGGCCGCTCGCGCAGGCGCTCGAACCACGCCTCGAGATTAGGGAAGGCGGGGCGCTCGCCGGGCAGGCGATACCAGCGCTGGAACTCGCAGCCGAGGGGAATGTCCCCCATGGTCAGGCGGTCGCCGCAGATGAAGGGCTTCTTCGCGAGCGCCTTCTCCGGGATCGCGAGCAGCTCGGCGCTCTTCTGGCGGCTCTCTTCCACCGCCTTCGGGTCACGCTTCTCCGGCGGGGTGCGGATGAGGCCCCAGAACGCGTTGCGCACCGCACCCTGCAGCGTGAACGCCCAGTCCATCCAGCGCTCGGCATCGGCGCGCGCGCGCAGCTCCGACGGGCAGAGCGTGCCCATGGCGTGCTTCGCCGCGAGGTAGCGCACGATCGTATGGGACTCCCACAGGACGAAGTCGCCGTCGCGGATCGTGGGTACGAGGGCGGTCGGATTCATCGCCAGGTACTCAGGCGTCTTGTTGACGCCGAACTGCAGGCCGGCGTCGATGCGCTCGTACTGCAGCCCCAGCTCCTCGATGACCCACAGCGCCTTCTTGACGTTGACGGAGTTGACGCGTCCCCACACCGTCAGCATCAGAAGCCCGCCACCTGGCCGTCGCGCCGCGGATCGCTCGCGCAGAAGTAGCCGCCGTCGAGCTTCCAGAGGAGCTGCGCGCTGCCGAACTGGTTGTAGTCGTCGATGGTGACGATGCGGTGGCCGCGCGCCTGCAGGCCCTCAAGCGTGGCGGGCGCGAAGCGGCCTTCCTCGACGCTGACGTCCATCTTCTGCACGAAGCGGAAGCGCGGGCCGTCGCAGGCCGCCTGCGGGCTCTGCCCGTAGTCGGCGATGCGCACGATGACCTGCGCGTGGCCCTGCGGCTGCATCGTCCCGCCCATCACGCCGAAGCTCATCACCGGCTGGCCGCCCTTCGTGAGGAAGCCCGGGATGATTGTCTGGTAGGGGCGCTTCGCGGGGCCGACCTGGTTGGGATGGCCCTTCTCCAGGGTAAAGGTCGCGGCGCGGTTCTGCAGCGATACGCCGTCGGCGACCACGCCCGAGCCGAAGCCCATGTAGTTCGACTGGATGAACGACACCATCATCCCGGAGTCGTCCGCGGCGGTGAGGTAGACCGTGCCGCCTTTCGGCGGCTTGCCGGCGCCGAAGTCCTGCGCGCGCTTCAGGTCGATGAGCCTTGCTCGGCTCTTCAAATATTCCTTACCCAGCAGATCTCCAGGACGTACATCGGCCATGTAGTCCAGGTCCGCGACGTAGCGCCAGGCGTCGGCGAAGGCGAGCTTCTGCGCCTCGATCTGCAGGTGGACGCTGTCCGGGCCGTCGACGGGCAGCGAGCGCAGGTCGAAATGCTCGAGGATGCCCAGCGCGATCAGCGCGACGATGCCCTGGCCGTTGGGCGGAATCTCGTGCAGCGTGTAGCCGCGGTAATCCATCTGCAGCGGCGCGATCCAGTCCGACTTGTGGCTCGCGAGATCGGAAACCTTCATCGCCCCGCCGTGCTTCTTCGCGTGGGCCTCGATCTGCTCGGCGACCTTGCCGCGATAGAACGCCTCGCCCTTCGTGCGCGCGATCTGCTCGAGGACGTCCGCGGCGGCGGGGAAGCGGAAGCGCTCGCCCGGCTGCGGCGCGCGCCCGCCCGGCATGAACGCCTCGGCGAAGCCCGGCTGCACCTTCAGCTCGTCCACCTGCTTTGCCCACTGCATGGCGATCGTGGGGGACACCAGGAAGCCCTCGCGGGCGTAGCGGATCGCACGCTCGAAGAGCTTCTCGAACGGCAGCTTGCCGAAGCGCTTGTTCACTTCCACCCAGGCCGAGACGCAGCCCGGGACGCTCACGGAGTCCCAGCCCCGCACCGGCATTCCTGCCTTGCCGGCGAAGCGCTCCGGCGTCCAGCTCGCGGGGGAGCGCCCGGAGGCGTTCAGCCCGTGGAGCTGCTTGCCGTCCCAGATGATGGCGTAGGCGTCGGAGCCGATGCCGTTCGACACCGGCTCGACGATGGTCAGCGTGATCGCCGTCGCGAGAATGGCGTCGGCGGCGTTACCGCCCTCGGCGAGCATCTGCAGGCCGGCCTGCGCGGCGAGCGGTTGCGAGGTGGCGACGGCGTTGGCGGCAAGCACCGGCTTGCGCGGCCACGCGTAGGGGTTTTGCCAAGTGAAGGGCGTCATGGACGACTATTGTAGGTGGCGCCCGCAGGCTTCCCGGAGCGTTTCACCGGGGTTTACACTGCGCCGAAGGGGGTGATGCGTGCCGAAGGCACTCTCAAAGCTTGCGTTGGTTCTCGGGGTCATTGCGTCGATGACTCTCGCCCATGCCCAGCTTGCGACGGAAAAGCCCTCGCCCGAGCGCGAACGGCGCATAGCCCTGGTCATCGGCAACGCCGCCTACAAGAGCTCCCCCCTGAAGAACCCTGTCAACGATGCGCGGGCGATGGCAAAGGCGCTCCGGTCGACCGGCTTCGGCGTGACCCTGGTCGAAAACGGTTCCCTGACCGCGATGCGCCGGGCGGTGCGGGCGTTCGGGGACGATCTCGCGTCGGGGGGCGTCGGCCTGTTCTACTACGCCGGTCACGGCATGCAGGTGCGTGGCCGCAACTACCTGATCCCGATCAACGCAGACATCGAGCGGGAGGACGAGGTGGAGGACGGAGCGCTCGACGCCAACTTCGTCCTCGCAAAGATGGAGTCCGCCCGCAACCCGCTGAACCTGATGATTCTGGATGCCTGCCGCAACAATCCGTTCGCCAGGGCGTTCCGCTCTTCGGCGCAAGGGCTGGCCCAGATGGACGCGCCTGCCGGCACGCTCGTGGCCTTCGCCACCGCACCGGGCTCGGTGGCAGCCGACGGCGAGGGGGAAAACGGCGTGTACACGAAGCACCTGCTGGAGAACATCGCCCGGGCGGGCGTGCCGATCGAGCAAGTGTTCAAGGAGGTCCGGCGTGGCGTGGCGCGCGATACCCGCGAGCGGCAGATCCCGTGGGAAAGCTCCTCGCTGCGCGGCGATTTCTTTTTCGTGCCGCCGGCACCGTCCGCCACCGAGGAAGCGCAGAAAGCGCAGGTCGAGCGAGCGGTGGCCGAGGCGGTGCGTCGCGAGCAGGAGAAGCTTGCCGCCCAGCAAGCGCAGATCCAGAAGATGATCCAGGACATGCTCGCAAAGCAGCGCGCGGAGCTCGAGGCGGAAATGGGCCGACGCGAAGCGGCGAAGCCGCCGTCATCCGCACCGGCGGTCGTCGATCGGGAGCTGGTGTTCTGGGATTCCATCAAGAATGGCGCCAATCCCGAGGACTACCGCGCTTACCTCGCGCAGTGGCCGGACGGTACGTTCGCCGCCCTGGCGCGAGCGCGAGCCGGTTCGACTTTGCCACGACCTCCCGAGATCCAGTTGCCCAGCGTGCCGGCAGTACCGGGCGACACCGCCGCAGCGGCGCAGAACCCGCGGCTGCCGAAGGAGGGCGATACGTGGGACTACATTTTCGTCGACACGCTCCAGCGCCGGGAACGGGGAATCCGCATCGAGGTTCTGGGCGTCTCCAGCGAGGGGATACTCGAGCATGCCACGCTCCCTGGGCTCGCGGAGACGCGCGTACAGGCCGCGGGACCGCAACTGACGATGGTCCCGCCGCTGTGGGAGTTCTCTCCGTATCTCCTTGCTTACGGCAACGCGACGGCGGGTTCGCAGTGGCCGACTCTCAGCGTGCTGCGCGAGCGGACTTGCTCCCACCAGATCAGCTGTAACTACAGCGGCCGAGTGGTAGGCGAAGAGAAAGTGACGACGCGGGCAGGCGCATTCGATGCGGTAAAGGTGGTAGTGGAGCTTTACGGTCCCGTGCAATCCAATCAACGGCTCGTGAGGGTCGCCACATTCTGGTACGCCGAAAAGGCGAAGCGGGTGGTCAAGGCGCAGCTTCGCACGTTGTCGGGCGTGTTCAGCTTCGATCCCGACTACGACATCGAGCTGCTGTCCTACAAGCTCAATTAGTCTCGGACTCGAAGTCGAGAACCACGCGGCCGAGGATGCGACCGTCCTTCAGCTCTTCCAGCGCCGCGCTTGCCTGGTCCGCGGAACGGACCTCGATGGGCATGGGCTTGAGCTTCTTCTTCTTCGCCAGGGCGACCACTTCCTTCAGCTCCTGGAGGTTGCCGACGTACGAGCCGACGATGCCGATGGCGCGCTGCGCGATGGGCGGCAGAGGGTGCTTCAGCTCGCCGCCGAAGAGGCCGCACAGCACGTAGCGCCCGCCCTTGCGAAGCGCAGCAAGGCCGAGCGCCGCCGTCGCCGGGGAGCCGACGAAATCGGCGGCCGCCGCGATGCCGGCGAGCCTCTGGGCGGCATCGGGCGCCCTGGTGTTGACGGTCTCCTTCGCGCCGAGCTTCGCCGCCGCCGCGAGCTTCGCGTCGTCGATGTCGCAGGCGACGATGTGCTTCGCGCCCTTGGCCCGCAGGAGCGAGACCGCGATCAGGCCGAGGCCGCCGCAGCCCAGCACCGCGACGCGGTCCTTGGGCTCGAGGACGGGGAGCTTGTTCAGCGCGCTGTACACCGTGACCGCGGAGCAGGCGAGAGTGGACGCGAATGCGTCGTCGATTCCCTTCGTGTCGATCAGGTATTTCGCGTCGGGCACGAGCACGTGGGTCGAGTACGCGCCGGCACGGTTCACCCCGAGGAAGCGCGAGCCGGAGACGCAGTAGTTGTCCTGGCCGGCCTTGCAGACCGCGCACTTGCCGCAGCCGATCCACGGGTAGACCAGGCGCTTCTGCCCGACCTTCACCTTGCCCCGGGCCTTGGGCCCGACCGCCTCGACGATCCCGAAGGGCTCATGCCCCATCGTGAACGGCGGCACGCAGCCGCGCTCCTTCACGTAGAAGAGCTTGCCGCCGCCCCAGTCGAAGTAGCCGTCCCAGATGTGCACGTCCGAGTGGCAGACGCCCGAGCGCGTGATGCGCACCAGCACCTCCTCGCCCTTGGGGACGGGCGTCTCGGAAAGGACTTTCTGGAGCGGCTTGCCGTGCTCGACGATCTGATAGCTGATCATTGCTTTTGCAGCCTCCTTTAAACGTTCGCGCTGGCGCTCAGGGCCTGGTCGATGTCCCACAGGATGTCGTCGAGCGTCTCCAGCCCGACCGACATGCGAACCATGTCCGGCGTCACGCCGGCCTTGCGCTGCTCTTCGTCGCTCATCTGCCGGTGCGTGGTGGAGGCCGGGTGGATGATGAGCGTCTTCGCGTCGCCGATGTTGGCGAGGTGGCTCATGAACTGGGCGGCGTCGATGAACCGCTCGCCGGCCTTCGCGCCGCCCTTCACGCCGAAATTCAGAAGACCGCTGGCGCCCTTGGGGAAATACTTCTTCGCCAGCGCGT
This sequence comes from Burkholderiales bacterium, assembly GCA_035549805.1. Taxonomy (GTDB): domain Bacteria; phylum Pseudomonadota; class Gammaproteobacteria; order Burkholderiales; family SG8-39; genus SCGC-AG-212-J23. The sequence goes on along the minus strand of DASZQH010000111.1, from coordinate 3,554 downwards.
GGTAGTTGCTGTCCGGCAGGCCGGGGTAGTTTACCCACGCGACGCGCGGGTGGTTCTGGAGGAACCGCGCCACGCCGAGCGCGTTGGAGCAGTGCCGGTCCATGCGCACGTGGAGCGATTCCATGCCCTGGAGCAGCAGCCACGCGTTCATGGGCGACAGCGCGGGGCCGAAGGTGCGCATGATCTCCATGCGCGCCTTCATCGTGTAGCCGAAGTCGCCGAACGTCTCGTGGAAGATGACGCCGTGGTAGCCGGGCGAGGGCGTGGTGAATTCGGGGAACTTTCCGTTACCCCAGTTGAACTTGCCGGACTCCACGATCACGCCCCCCATCGTGGTGCCGTGGCCTCCGATGTACTTGGTGGCCGAGTGCACCACCACGTCGGCGCCCCAGTCGATCGGGCGCAGGAGGTAGGGCGAGGGCACCGTGTTGTCGACGATGAGCGGGATCCCGGCCTCGTGGGCGATGTTCGCCACCGCCTCGATGTCGACGATGTTGATGAGCGGGTTGCCGAGCGTTTCCGCGTAGAGGAGCTTGGTATTGCCCCGGATCGCTTTCCTGAAGTTCTCGGGATCGGCCGGGTCGACGAAGGTGGTCTCGACGCCGAGCTTCCTCAGGTTGACGTGCAGCAGCGTGTGCGTGCCGCCGTAGAGCGTCGAGGCGGAGACGATGTGGTCGCCCGCCTGGCAGAGCGTGAGGATCGCCACCATCTCGGCGGCCTGGCCGGTCGCGGTGGCGAGGGCGGAGCGCCCGCCCTCGATCGCCGCCATGCGCTCCTCGAAGACCGCGACGGTCGGGTTGGAGATGCGCGAGTAGACGTTGCCGAACGTCTGCAGGTTGAACAGGCTCGCGGCGTGCTCCGCGGAGTCGAAGACGAACGAGGTCGTCTGGTAGATCGGCGCCGCGCGCGCGCCGGTCGCCGCGTCCGGGATCTGCCCGGCGTGCAGGCACAGCGTCTCGATGCCGAACTTGCGGTCAGCCATTCGCTTCGATTCTATCGTCGCCGCGACGCCCCGGTGACGGGGGCGCGAAACTGCGCCGGAACTACTCCGCCGGCGGGATCTTGCGCGAAGTCGTGCGCCGGTATTCGGAGGGCGGCACGCCGACGTGCTGCAGGAAGAAGCGCGTGAAGTTGCTCTGCGCCGAGAAGCCGAGCTCGGCAGAGAGGTCGGAGATGCGCCCCTCGCCGCTCGACAGGCGCGCGATCGCGGTCTCGACGCACAGCATGTCGAGATAGGCGCGCGGCGAGAACCCGGTGCAGACCTGGAAGAGATCGTAGAAGCGGGAGCGCGACAGCCCGACCTGGCTCGCCAGGTCGTCGATGTTGAGCTCCTTCGTCGGCCGCGCGCGCAGCAGCGAGATCGCGCGCCGGATGCGGCTGTCCTCGTAGCGCGAGCCGCGCCAGCTGGCGGCCGGGTGCTGGCCCGACAGGTAGGTGTCGATGATCGAGAGCACGAGCTCGAGCAGCATGAACTCGAGCCGCTCGGCGGAGAGGAAGCGGTCGTTCAGCACCTCGACGGCGAGGGCCTCGGCGAGCTGGCCGATGCGCGGGGTCAGGGCCTCGCGGGGATTGACGAACGCCCGTGCCGGGGCCGCCGCGAACACCGCGGGGAAGCTCTGGCGCAGCCAGGCGCTCGAGGCATGGAACACCGCGACGCGCCTCGCCTCCAGGCTGACGTAGGCCTCGCCCGGGTTGAGGAAACGGACCTCGCCCGTGCCGCGCGCGAGCACGATGGCGGGCTCGTCGCCGGCCTGGATCGAAGCGCCCGCGGGCAGGTCCTCGAGAACCAGGCGGCCGAACCGGCCGTCGAACATCCGGACCGTCACCGGGCTTTTCATGATCTCGTCTCCCGTCCCCATGCGGAAAGCTTACCTCAGTACATCCCTCAGTAGGCGAGCCATTGGGGGCGCTTGGCGGAGATCACGCGCGTGTTGACGCCGACCCAGTTCAGCCCGCCGAAGAGCCGCCCGTGCTCGATCTTGACGCACCGGTCCATCACCGACTCCAGTCCGGCCGCGCGCGCCCGGGCATCGGCGGCCTCGTTGCGCACGCCGAGCTGCTGCCAGAGCACGCGGGCACCGATGGCGATCGCGGACTCGGCGATCGGGGGGACGTCTGCTGCCTTGCGGAAAACGTCGACGATGCCGACCTTCTCCGGGATCTCCTCCAGCGTGCGGTAGCACTTCTGGCCGAGGATCTCGGGATACTTCGGGTTCACCGGAATGACCCGGTACCCGTGCTCGAGCATGTACTTGGCGGCGAAGTAGCTCGGGCGGAACCAGTCGGCCGACAGGCCCACGACCGCGATCACCTTGTTCTCCCGCAGGATGCGCCGCAGCGTGTTGATGTCGTCCATGGGCCTCACTATAGCGCCCCTTATAATCGCCCGACCCAACGGAGAGTCATATCGATATGTACGTCGAAGAGCGCATGTACACCCTGGTCGTGGGCAAGGGCCCCGAATACCTCAAGCTCTACGAGGCGGAGGGGATGGCGACCCAGACGCGGCACCTGCCCCACATGGTGGGGTACTACCTCAACGAGGTGGGACCGCAGAACCTGATCGTGCACATGTGGGCCTACGACGACCTCAACCAGCGCGACCGCTGCCGGGCGGCGCTGACGGCCGACCCGGCCTGGCAGGCGTACCTTCCCAAGGTCCGGGCTCTCGTGGTGTCGCAGGAGACGCGGATCATGAAATGCGCCCCCTTCTTCGTCGAGCGCCTGAAGAAGATGCTCTCGGCGGCGAAGTGACATCCCGCGCGCTGCACCCGCAGGTCGCGCGCCTGCTCGAACGCGCGGCCACGTCGCCGCTTCCGCCGTACCACGCCGTCACGCCCTTCGTCGCCCGCCGCATCTATCGCGACACGCGCGCCGCGCTGGCGCCGAAGGCGGAGGAGGTGGCAGAGACGCGCCTGCTCGTCGCCGACGGCCCGGTCGCGCTGCGCGCCTACTGCCCCGCCGGCGCCGGCCGGGACGAGATCCTGCCGGCCCTCGTGTACTACCACGGCGGCGGCTGGACCATCGGCGACCTGGACACGCACGACACACTATGCCGCCAGCTCGCCAACGGCGCACGCTGCGCGGTGTTCTCCGTCGATTACCGGATGGGCCCGGAGCATCCGTTTCCCGCCGCCGTCGACGACTGCATCGCCGCGACCGCCTGGCTGGCGCGCAGCGCGCGCGAGCTCCGGATCGATCCCGCCCGCATCGCCGTGGGCGGCGACAGCGCGGGAGGCAACCTCGCTGCCGTGGTCGCGCTGCACGCGCGCGATCACGGCGGTCCGCGCCTGGCGTTCCAGCTCCTCATCTATCCGGCGACGGACCAGCGCCTGGGGCAGGCGTCCCACCGCGAGAACGCCGAGGGGTATCTGCTCACCCGGCAGGCGATCGAGTTCTTCCAGCGCTGCTATTTCGCCGGCCCCCGCGACCGCGAGGACTGGCGGGCGTCGCCGCTGCTGGCGGCGTCGCTCGCGCGCCTGCCGCCCGCGCTCGTGATCACGGCCGGCTTCGATCCGCTGCGCGACGAAGGAAACGAGTACGCCGCGCGGCTG
>DASZQH010000110.1:0-32851 GCA_035549805.1 Burkholderiales bacterium | reverse complement strand
CCCTCGGCCCACGCGATGGTGTCGGCGCCGCGGTCCGGCGCGAGCGGCGCATGGACGACGCCCAGCACCGGCACGCCGTCGCGCAGCAGGCCGATCGAGACCGCCGAGCCGCGCCGGCCCTGCAGGAAGTCCGAAGTGCCGTCGTGCGGGTCCACGAGCCACATCCAGCCGTCGTAACCCGCGCCGATGGCCGGCGCGGCGCCGGTCTCCTCGCCGCCGAAGGCGCAGGGGACGAGCGCCTGCAGCTTCGCCCGCAGGCGCTCTTCCATCTCCCGGTCGATGGGCGCGGAGCCGCCCTGGCCGCGCGGGCCGCCGGGGCGGAAGAACTCCGCGGCGAGCTGCGCGCCCTCCTCCTCCGCGGCGGCGATGACGCCGCGCAGCACGTTGTTCATTCGACCACCCGGCCGCGGAGCGACTTCACGTGGCCGCGGCGCTTCTTCCCCTCGATGCGCCGTTCCTTCGAAGCGCGCGTCGGGCGCGTGGGCCGGCGCTTCTTCGGCACGAACGCCGCCGCCGCCACGAGCTCGCGCAGGCGGCGCAGCGCGTCCTCCCGGTTCATCTCCAGGCTGCGGTGCTGCTGCGCCTTGATGACGACGATGCCGGTGCGCGTGACGCGGTGGTCGCCGAGCCGCAGCAGGCGCTCCTTGACCGCGGCCGGAAGGGAGGACGCGCGCACGTCGAAGCGCAGGTGGACCGCGTTCGAGACCTTGTTCACGTTCTGGCCGCCCGCGCCCTGGGCGCGCACCGCGGTCAGCTCGATCTCGTGCTCCGGGATTTCCATGCCCGAAGCATACGTACAAAAGGAAAGGGCGGCTTTCGCCGCCCCGTCCCCGCTGCTTGCAACGCCGATTTTCCGGCTACGCCCGCGGCGTGGGAACCTCTTCCTGGTACCCCGGCCGCTTGCGCATCTTCCTCTTGCTTTCGGTCGCCCGGCGCTCGTCGAGCGAGCGCTGGTGATCCGCGCTGGCATCCTCCGGGCTCGTCGGCGCGGAGGAAGCGCCCGCGCTGGCGCTCGCCGGCTTCAGCTTGCCGGCGCTCGCCTTCGCGGGCTTGTCGAGCGGCGTCTGCGCGGACGCCGAGCACGCGGCCACCAGGCCGAGCAGGCTGATCGCGCAGATCCGTCCGCGCATGGGCTAGTTCCCTGCTCCGCCCGCGCCGCCGGCTCCCGCACCGCCGGCACCCGCGCCGCCTGCGCCGGCACCCGGGCCGCCGCTGCTGGCACCGCCGGTGCTGCCCGGCGTGGTCGTCGTCGCGCCCGATCCGGTCGTGGTCGTTCCGCCGCCGATGCCGCTCGTCTCGCCCTGGCGGGTCTTGCGACGCGCTTCCTCGTCGCGCGCCATGCCGCGTGCTTTGCGGTCCGTCGCGGTATCGCTCGACGCGCCGGTGCTCGCGCTACCGGTCGTCGCGCCCGTCGTGGTGGAGGAGCTTCCCGCGCTCGCGCTGCCGGCCGGCGAGGTCTGCGGAACCGTGCCTTGCGCCTTCGAGCTGTCGGGCTGGGCGCCGCCGGTGTCGACGCTGCGACCCTGCGGGTTCGTGGTGTTGCCGCTCGCCGACGTCTGGGCGAAGGCGCTGAACGACACTGCGGCAACGCCGCAGAACAGCATGGGGATCAGCTTCTTACGCATCCGATATCTCCTTATGAAAGGTACGGATGCTGTTGCAAGCCCTGTGCCCGGCGACCCCCTATCTGCTCACCCGGTTCCTGCCGCGCTCCTTGGCGCGGTAGAGCGCCTCGTCGGCGCCCTTGAGGACTTCGGCCGTCGTCTTGAGGTGCTTGCCCGGCTCGGCGGCGCCGATGCTCACGGTCACCGACAGGATCATGTCGGTGCGCGCGAGATCCTCCCTGGCGCGGCGCTTCGCGCCATCCTTCGGGTTCTTCGGGCGGTCGCTGCCGCGGATCGTCATCTTGTGCGACTCCACCATGGCGCGCGCGGCCTCGAGGTGCGGCATCACCTGCGCCAGGCGCTGGCCGGGGAAGAGCAGCGTGAACTCCTCGCCGCCGTAGCGGAACGCGCGGCCGCCGCCGGGCGCGGCGGCGAGCCGCGCCGCGACGAGCTTCAGCACCTGGTCGCCGATGTCGTGGCCGTGCGTGTCGTTGAATTTCTTGAAGTGGTCGACGTCCACCATCGCGATCGCATACGGCGGGTTGAGCGCGCGCAGCTCCTCTTCCAGGGCGCGGCGGTTCGGCAGGGTGGTGAGGCCGTCGCGGAACGCGAGGCGATGCGACTCCTGGAGGATCGCGGTGACGAGCACCGCGCCCGCCGTGAGCATGAACAGCGAGTACAGGCGCGGGTCGGTGACCCAGGTCTGGGCCATGAAGAACGCCACCAGGGCGCCGGCGATGCCGAGCTCGAGCGGCGTGTGGTTCGGCCAGGCGCGCGCCACCGCCATGGCGAAGGCCGCGGCGAACATCAGCCGGCCCACGAGCGGCGTCGGCGCGGGATGCAGCAGCCAGTGGTCGAAGACCCCTTCGAGGTTGACCGTGCGCTGCAGGAAGTACAGCCCGAGCGCCTCGACGGTGAGCAGCGCGACCCACTTCCATGCCAGGCCGAAGCGCGCGCCCCGCTCCGGCACGACGAGGGCGAGGAAGGCATTGAACGGCACCAGCACCGCGCAGGCCGTGGCGGTGAACACGCCGGGGAACTGCAGGTAGCCGGCGAAGGCGGCGAGCAGCGACGCGGCGAGCACGAAGGCGCGCTCCCGGTTGAACCACATCGCCACGCCCGCGGCGAGGATCAGCACCGCGTACGGCCCGTAGGTACGCAGGCCCGCCAGCTCCTGCGGCAGCGGCGCGCCGAACCACGCGGCGATCACCGCCGCCACCAGCAGGAAGGCGACCGGCCAGATCGGGCGCAGCGCCTCGCTCACCCCATCATTCCCCGATCCGGTCGGGCCTCATGCCGACGTCGCAGAGCTTGCCGCGCTGCGCGCGCTTGCCCAGGTGCTCCGCGAGCTGCTTCGCGTCGAGCGTCTCGGCCGCGCGGTTCTTGCGCTTCACGCCCGAGACGACGAGCGACTTGCCGTCCGTGCCGGCGACCGCGGCGAGCCGCTCGCCCTCCGGGATGGCGATGAGCTGCACGCCCACGCCGCCGTTCGGCCGCACCGGGATCTCCTCCATCGGGAAGAGGAGCAGCCGCGCGTCGGAGGAAAGCGCAGCGGCGTACTTGTACTTTCCCTCGTGGAACGCGAAGGGCTTCTGGACCTTCACGCCCTCGGCCACGCTCATGAAGTCCTTGCCCTGGCGCGTCTTCGCCACGAGGTCGCCGAGCTTGCAGAGGAAGCCCAGGCCCGCCGAGCTGTTCATGAGGAGCGCGCGGCCCATGTCGCCGGTCGCCATCCACACGATGTCGGAGGAGGAGGAGTTGACGAGCGTGTTCACCGGCGCGCCGTCGCCGCGGCCGCTCGGGAGGCTCGCCGCATCGAGCGTGAAGCTCTTGCCCGAGTCGGCGAGGACCACGACCGGGTCGGTGGTCTTGCATTCGAGCGTCTGGAGCAGGGAATCCCCGTCCTTGAAGGTGAGGGACGAGACATCCAGGCCGTGGCCGGTCCTCGCGCGGATCCAGCCCTTCTGCGACAGGATGACGGTGATCGGCTCCTCGACCACGGTGCGCTCGACCTGCGCGCGCTCCGCGACCTTGATCAGCGTGCGGCGCTCGTCGCCGTACTTCTTCGCGTCGTCGGCGAGCTCGCCGACCACGAGCTTCCGCAGCTCCTTCTCGTCGCCCAGGATGCCCTTGAGGTCCTTTCGTTCGCCCTCCAGGCTCTTTCTCTCGTCATTGAGCTTGATCCCGTCCAGCTTGGTGAGCTGGCCGAGGCGCAGGTCGACGATGTCCTGCGACTGGCGCTCGGTGAACTTGTATTTCTTCTGCAGGTTCTCGCGCGCCTCGGCCTGGTCCTCGCTCGCCCGGATCAGCTTGATGATCTCGTCGATCTTCACGTACGCGAGGAGCCGCCCCATCACGATCTCGAGGCGCTCGGTGACGCGGTCGAGGCGGAACTGCGTGCGCCGGCGCACCGTGTCGACGCGGAACTCGCCCCACTCGCGCAGCGCGTCGACGATGCCCTTGGTCTCCGGCAGCCCGTCGCGGCCGAGCCAGGTGAGGTTGATGGCATAGCGCGTCTCGAGCGAGGTGTGCACCATCAGCGCGGCCATCATCTCGTCCGGGTCGATCTTCGAGGTGCGCGGCTCGATGACCAGCCGCAGCTTCGACTTGCGGTCGGACTCGTCGCGGACCGTCTCCACCTGGTCGAGGATGAACTGCTTGAGGCGCTTCTGCTCCTGCGAGACCTCCTTCCTGCCCTGCCCGGCCTTCGGGTTGGCGAGCGCCTCGATCTCCTCCATCACCTGGCGCACCGACACGCCGTGCGGCAGCTCCGTGACGACGATGCGCCACTGGCCGCGGGCGAGCAGCTCCTTCTCGTACCTCGCCTTGAGGACGAGCGACCCTCTGCCCGTCTCGTAGGCGGCGCGGATTTCCTCCGGCGGCGAGATGACCTGGCCGCCGCCCGGGAAGTCCGGGCCGGGCATCAGCTCGAGCACGTCCTCGACCTTCGCCTTCGGGTGCTTGATGACGTACGCCGCCGCCGCGGCGACTTCCTTCAGGTTGTGCGACGGGATGCGCGTCGAGAAGCCCACCGGGATGCCGAAGCTTCCGTTCAGCAGGCCGAACGGGAGTCTCGCGGGCAGCAGCACGGGCTCGTCGAACTTGCCGTCGTAGTTCTTCTGGAAATCGACGGTGCCCTCGCGGATCTCGCTCAGCAGCAGCTCGGCGAAACGGGAGAGCCTGGCTTCCGTGTAGCGGTAGGCGGCGGCCGAATCGCCGTCGCGGGAGCCGAAGTTCCCCTGGCCCTCGATCAGGGGATAGCGCATGGAGAAGGGCTGCGCGAGGTGCACCATCGCCTCGTAGGTGGAGCTGTCGCCGTGCGGGTGGTACTTGCCGAGCACCTCGCCGACGTAGCGCGCGCACTTGGAGAAGCCCTGCGCGCCGCCGGGCGTGTCGCCCATCGCGTAGAGGATGCGCCGCTGGACCGGCTTCAGCCCGTCCGCGACCTCGGGGAGGGCCCGCGCCTTGACGGTCGAGACCGCGTAGCCGAGGTAGGCGTGCGAGGCGTGCTGCTCGATCGGCGCCGCGTCGTCGCCGCCGTCGGGCGGGAAGAGATCCGGAGTGAGGTTATCCATTGAATAAATCCCGTTGCTTGTCCGCCATGAGGACTGCGTATTCGACTTCGCGCTTCGCCTTCTCGAGGTTCTCGCATTCGCCGGCGCGCCCGGCGGCCTCCCAGGTGTAGCGATTCGTCGCGGCGAGGGTGACCTTCCCGAGCTTGGTCTTGCCAAGCCACAACGCGTGCCCCTTGTAGGCGCGCTCCCAGAAAGGCTTCTTAGACGTCCGCTTCAACTGTCTTCCAGTGCTCCCTCATCCAGTTGCGCCGGCCCTCGGCTTCGCCCGAGTCCATGAGGAGCTCGAACGTGTCCTTCGCCTTCTTCAGCTCCCTTGCGTCGAGCTGCATCCGGATGAGGCGCCGCGTGTCGGGGTTCATCGTCGTCTCCCAGAGCTGCTCCGGGCTCATCTCGCCCAGGCCCTTGAAACGCGAGATCTCCCAGCTTCCTTCCCTGACCTTCTCCTTCTTCAGCTGGCTCAGCACTTCGTCGAGCTCGTCGTCGTCCAGGCAGTAGAGGCGCCGCGCGGGCTTGCCCTTGCCTTGCGAGGGCACCTCGACCTTGTAGAGCGGCGGCTGGGCCACGTAGAGGTGGCCGGTCTCGACGATCTTCGGCGCGTGCATGAAGAAGAACGTGAGCAGCAGCGCCTGGATGTGGCCGCCGTCGACGTCGGCGTCGGTCATGAGGATGACCTTGCCGTAGCGCAGGCCGCCCAGGTCGGGGGTTTCCTCGGCCGAATGGGGGTCGACGCCGATCGCGGTCGCGATCGCCTGCAGCTCCTTGTTCGCGAGCACGGTGCGGCTGTCCTTCGACATCGTGTTCAGCACCTTGCCGCGCAGCGGCAGCAGGGCCTGCGTCTCCTTGTCGCGCGCCTCCTTCGCCGAGCCCCCCGCGGAGTCGCCCTCGACGAGGAACAGCTCGTTCCTCTGGATGTCGCCGGAGGCGCAATCGACGAGCTTGCCGGGCAGGGTCGCGATGCCGCTCGATTTCTTGCGCTCGACCTTCTTGCCCTTCGACAGGCGGGCGAGCGCCTGCTCGATCGCGAGCTCGACGATCTTCCTGCCCTCCTCCGGGTGCTCGTTCAGCCACAGCTCGAAGGCGTCCTTGACGCACATCTCGAGGAGCTTCGCCGCGTGGCGGGTGGTCAGCTTCTCCTTCGTCTGGCCGTGGAACTGCGTGCGCACGATGCGCGCCGAGAGCGTGAAGCAGGCGCGCTGCCACAGGTCGTCGGCGATCAGCTTCACGCCCTTCGGCGTGAGCTGGCGCGTGTCCATGAAGGCGGCAAGCGCCTCGAAGATGCCGGCACGGAAGCCCGCCTCGTGCGTGCCGCCGGAGCGCGTCGGGATCAGGTTGACGTGGCTGTCGGCGAAGATGTCGCCGTCGGCGACCCAGCCGATCGCCCACTGCGCGCCTTCCCCCGGCTCGATGTCGGGGATGTTGGCCTCCTTGAAGAAGCGCTCGCCGGAGAAGAGCGGCGCCACCATCTCGCGCCCCTGCAGCATGAACTCGAAGAACTGCTCCATGCCCCGCTCGTAGCGCCAGGTCTTCGTTTCCTTCGACTCGACGTTGAAGACGACCGTGAGGCCCGGCAGGAGATAAGCCTTCGAGCGCAGCAGGTGCTCTAGCTCGCCGAGCGGGATGTTCGGGGAATCGAAGTACTTCGGGTCCGGCCAGAGGCGCACCACGGTGCCGGTCTTCTTCTCCTTGATCCGCTCGCTCCTCAGCTTCTGCTTGAGCTCGCCGCCCTCGAATGCGATGAAGTGCTTCTGGGAATCCCTGAAAACAACCACCTCACAACGCTTCGACAGCGCGTTCGAGACCGCCACGCCGACGCCGTGCAGGCCGCCGGAGATGTGGTACACGCCGTCGCCGGACTTCGAGAACTTGCCGCCCGCGTGCAGCATCGTGAACGCGACCTCCACCGCGGGCTTCTTCTCCACCGGATGCATGTCGACCGGGATGCCGCGGCCTTCGTCCTCGACCTCGACCGAGCCGTCCTTGCGCACGGTGACCGTGATCCTCTTGCCGAAGCCCGCGAGGGCCTCGTCCACCGCGTTGTCGATCGCCTCCTGGACGATGTGCAACGGGTGGATCGTGTGCGTGTACATCCCCGGCATGCGCCGGACCGGCTCGAGGCCCTTCAGGGCCTGGATCGCGGAAGCGTCGTAAACCTGTTGCTTGGCCATCTATTTAGTTTCTTTTTCCTTTCAGCCTACTAGATATTGTATTCCCGCCGCGGAACGCGCGCCCGAACGCCTCGACGCTGCGCGCGACCGATTCCTGCAGCGGCGCTTCGTCCCAGAGCTGGCAGAGCGCCTTCTGCTGGCGCAGCGCCTCGCGGTCGCCGGCGAGCAGGCTTTCCACAAGCTTTTCAACGGCTTCATCGCCGCCCACTTCCTCGACGAGGCCCCAATCGCGCGCCCGCGCCGCATCGATGAAATCCCCGGTGAGCACGAGCCAGGCCGCCCGGCCGGCGCCCATGAGGCGCGGCAGCAGCGCCGCCTCGACGACCGACGGGATGCCGAGGCGCACCTCCGGCATCGCGAACTTCGTCCCCGGCGCGGCGACGCGCAGGTCGCAGGCGGCGGCGATCTCGAGGCCCGCGCCGATCACCGCGCCGTGCAGCTTCGCGACCACCGGCACCGGCAGAGCGCGCAGCGCGGCGCACACCCGGTGGATGCGCTCGACGAACGCGCCGCCGTTCGTCGCATCGAGCGTCGCGAGCTCGGTCACGTCCGCGCCGCCACAGAACGCCTTGCCGCGCCCGGCGAGGACGACGACGCGAAGGTCCGCATGACTGCGCATCTCCTCCAGCTTCTCCCGCAGCTGCAGAAGGAGCGGCGTATTGACTGCGTTGCTCTTCTCGGGGCGGTTGAGGAAGATGCGCGCCACCCCACCCGCCTGCTGGATCTCGACCATCTGCCAAGTCTATCCGCACCGAATCGCGCGGCTCGCATGAAGCTTTTACAAACGACGCGCGCGGGGATCGCGCGGGGCTTAGAATCCGGCCATGGCTGAACAGCAGTGGGCGTTCCCGCTCGAGATGCGGCCGAAGCCGGAGGACTGGCGCTTCGACCTCGACGCGGCGCTCGACTCGGTCGTGCAGGTGCGCGCCGAGATCCCGGAGGATGCGTTCACCGCGCCGATCCTCGGCACCGAGCGCGTCGGCAACGGCGTCGTGATCCGCGACGACGGGCTGGTGCTGACGATCGGCTATCTCATCACAGAGGCGAGCTCGGTCTGGCTGACGACGAACAAGGGCGCGGTCGCCGCCGGCTTCCCGATCGCGTACGACCAGGTCACCGGCTTCGGCCTCATCCAGCCGCTCGGCAAGCTCGGCGTCGACGCCATCTCGCGCGGCAGCGCCTCGACCTGCCGCGTGGGCGAGAACGTGGTGGTCGCGAGCCATGGCGGGCGCGAGCACGCGCTGAAGGCGACGATCTTCGCCAAGCGCGAGTTCGCGGGCTACTGGGAGTACGTGCTCGACGAGGCCGTGTACACCGCGCCCGCGCATCCCCAGTGGGGCGGCTCCGCGCTGATCGGTGCGACGGGCGATCTGCTCGCGCTCGGCTCGCTGCTCGTGCAGGAGAAGCTCGACGCCGGCGTCCTGCAGGGCAACATGCTCGTGCCCGTCGACCTTCTCGAGCCGATCCTCGAGGACCTCCTGCGCCTCGGCCGGCCGAACCAGCCGCCGCGCCCGTGGCTCGGCATGTACACGAGCGACGCCAACGGCCGGCTCGCCGTCGCCGGCATCGCGCCCGGCGCCCCCGCCGACCGCGCGGGCGTGAAGGTCGGCGACCTCATCGTCGGCGTCGCCGGCACGAAGCCCTCGGGCCTCGCCGACCTGTGGCGCCGCGTCTGGGCCCTCGGCCCCGCCGGCGTCGACGTCCCCCTGCGCATCGCGCGCAACAAGAGCGCGCGCGACGTCGTCCTGCGCTCCGCCGACCGCGCCGACTTCCTCAAGAAACCCCACCTCCACTAAAAAGATCGGGGACAGCTACCGATCTTTCTCGGGCCTCAGTCGTCTTCGGACCGGGCCTGCGCTTCTCGACTTCCCGCCCGGTGGCCAACGCCACGGAATGTTTGAACGACTCGTTCCCGAGTGGATACCCGCAGTTCACCGTCTCACGGATTGCCGCGACCAGCGCGTCAGGGAGATCGCTCTCGAACATCTGTCGATAGCCCTGCGCTCCGATCGCAGACATATCAGAGTGGCGAGATAACAGGGGATCGGGCCTGATTCCGGAGTTGGAAGCGAAGCTGGACCAGGGGTAGGAAGCCGGGTCGCGAGCCATTCCCGCCCGAACAGGATTCATTTCAATGTAGCGATGGCAAGCAAGAACGTACTCGCCATTCCCGACCAGGCAGGACCTGAAACGTCCTTCCCAAAGCGTCCCGCTCCTTTTATACCTGCGATTGAAGTAGGTGGCGTAGCGCTGCCCGACGCCATGCATGAGTCGCGCACACGACCCCTCGCGTTCAGGCGTCAGCAGCAGGTGAATGTGGTTCGTCATCAAGCAGTACGCGTGGATCGCGCATTTCGATTCCGGCGCCAGGCTTCGCAGCAGCGCCAGATAGACGAGATAGTCGGATTCCGACTCGAAGCAGGTTCTGCGGTTGTTTCCGCGTTGAATGACGTGCAGCGTATGGTGCGCAAGCACTAACCGAGCTTGTCGAGGCACACGTTCAGAACGGCTGGCCTGCGACAGCGGTTGACGGAGATCGGTAGCTGTCCCCGATCTATTGGTTCTGACCCCGATTCCTCAGGAAATCGAGCACTGCGGTGTTGAAAACGGCAGGCTGCTCCCAGTACGCGGAGTGGCCGCACTCGGGGACTACTTGGGTAGTGGCGTGCGGCATTCTTGCTGCGAGCAGGCGAAGCACCGAGGGAGGCATATAGAGATCGGCGTCGCCGGTGAGAAGGAGCGTCGGCATCGGGAGGGTGCCGAGAGCAGCGAAGGTGATGCGGTTCGCGGTCTTCGGCAGGGTGGGGGCACCCTTCTGGCGCGACGCCTGCTCGAGGGCGAGCCAGTGCTTCACGCCTTCCGGGTTCGCGGCGCGGTATGAGGGGCCGAGCTCCTTCAGGTCCGGCGGAAGCGTATCGAAGTGCGGCGCGGGACGAAGGCGCTTCTGCAGCGCGACGTAGTCTTCCTCCTGCACGCTCAGGTGCGTATTGGCGAGCACGAGTCGGGTGACGCGTTCGGGGTGAGTCAGAGAAAAATCGAGGGCGACGATCGCGCCGGCCGCCGTCCCGACGAGGGAAAGATTCCGGATCGAGAGGAGATCGACGAGCGCATGGAGGTCCTGCGAGGCGACGCCGCAACCGGATCCCTCGCTGCGGCCGTGCCCGCAGCGGTCGTACGCGAGAACGCGGAACCCGGCGGCGGAGAATGCACGGATCTGCTCGCGCCAGCCCGGGCTCGATCCCGTTCCCGCATGCAGGAGCATGACGACGGGGCCGGCGCCACCCGAATCTTCGTACCAGAGCCGCGCTGTCGGGAGATCCGCGAACACGCCGCTATTGTGCGGTAAATATTGCAGTCAACGAGCAAGCGGCCCGGGGCGTTGTGAATGGATGACCCGCTTCGCCGCACTGATGCCCGCCATCGCAATCCTCGCCGGCTGCGCCTCGACTCCGAAACCCGAAGCTTCCGCCGAGCTCCCGCGCAGCCACGAAGGCAAGGTGGTAGGCGGCGCGGGCGGCGCGCTCGCGGGTGGCGTGATGGCCTATTCGTCCGCGGGAGTTCTCTGCACGATCGGCGGGCCGCTGTGCGCGATCGTCGTGGTCCCGGCCGCGATCCTCGGCGGCGTGGTGGGGCTCGCGGCGGGCAGCGTCGTCGACGCCGCCCGCGATGGCTCTAGCGAAGCAGCCCTGCCTCGCGCAGATACTTCTGCACGCCCGGATGAATCAGCTCGGGCCGAGGCGCCGCCGCCACCGTATTAGCCATGGTCGTCTCGCGCGCCTGCTCGAGCCGTGCGGCGAGCGGCACTTCCGCGCGATGGATCGCGCGGGCCAGCAGGTACGCCGTGTCTTCGGGCATCTTCGCGTTCGCGAACACGTAGCTCCAGGAGCCGACGGAGGGAACCGCGGCTTTCTGGTTCGGGTAGCTGTTCGCAGGCATGGTCACGCGCTGCAGCGCTGGCTGCTTCGCGAGGATGCGCCCGATCTCCTCCTCGCTCGGGCCGATGAAGCGCCCGCCGTCCCCGGCGAGCGCGGCGAACGCCGGCCAGCCCACCCCAGCGCCCCATAGGGCGGCAGCGCGGCCCGATTGCAGCATGGGCGGGCCATCGGCGGCCTTGTCGAGCAGGATCATCTCGATGGGAATCTCGAGCGTGTCGAAGACCGTGTGTCCGAGCGCCGTGATGCCCGAGGCCTTGGTGCCCAGGACGACCGGCCGGCCTTTCAGATCCGCCAGCGAGCGGACCGGGCTGTCGCCCTTGACGATGATCAGTCCCGGCGAGGAGTACATCGCGGTGACGATGCGCAGCGGCGTGCCCGGCTTCGCCATCGCGGCGCTCGCGAGCTCGCCCGCGACCAGGCCGAGGTCCACCTGCCCGGCCTCGAGGAGGGGCACGTTCTCGGTGCTGCCCTTGGTGTTCTTCGGTTGCACCAGCAGCTTCGGCTCCTGCGCGTTCACCAGCTCCGCGAACGCGAGGCCGAAGACGGGGAAGCCGCCGCCCGGCGTCGCCGTCGCGAGAATTATTCTTTGCATGCCTTATCCTATTCGTTCCGATGGACTTCGGCACCGTTCCGGACCTCGTTCGCCAGGTCGCCCGCGCGCGGCCCCGCCATCTCGCCGTCGTCCAGGACGACGCGCGCGGCGTCCGCACGCTGGACTACGCGGCATTCGACGCGCTGGTGGACCGGATCGCCGCGGCGCTGCAGCGCGACGGCGTCCGGCCGCGCGATGCGGTGGCCGTATGCGCGGCGAACTCGATCGAGTACGCCGCCTTCTTCATCGGCGTGCTGCGCGCGGGCGCCTGCGTGGCGCCACTCCCGCCTTCGGCGACTGCGGAGAGCATCGCCCAGATGCGCGCCGATTCCGGCTCGAAGCTCTGGTTCACCGACCGCGAGCTCGAGCGTCTCGAGGACTGGATCGCAGCGCCGGGAACCCGGCCGCGCCCGGTCGACATCCAGCCGGACTGGCCGTTCAACATCATCTACTCCTCGGGGACCACCGGAACGCCGAAGGGCATCGTGCACCCGCATGCGATGCGCTGGGCGCACGTGCAGCGCGCCGCCGGCCTCGGCTACGGGCCGGACGCCGTGACGCTGCTCTCGACGCCGCTCTATTCCAACACCACGCTCGTCAGCTTCCTGCCGGCGGTGGGGCTCGGCGGCACGGCGATCCTGATGGCGAAGTTCGACGTGCGCTCGTACCTCGAGCTCGCGCAGAAGTACCGCGTCACGCACACCATGCTCGTGCCGGTCCAGTACCAGCGCCTGATGGCCTTTCCCGAGTTCGATCGCTACGACCTGTCCGCCTTCCCCCTGAAGCGCTGCACCAGCGCGCCGTTCGCGCCGGCACTGAAGGCCGAGGTGGTGCGCCGCTGGCCGGGGCGGCTGCTCGACTCCTACGGCCTCACCGAAGGCGGCGGCACCTGCATGCTCGATTGCACCGCGCATCCGGACAAGCTGCACACTGTCGGCGTCCCTGCGCCCGGGCACGACATCCGCCTCATCGACGAGAGCGGTGTCGAGGTGCCGCGCGGTGGGACCGGCGAGGTCGTAGGCCACTCGCCCGGGATCATGACGGGCTACCACAACCAGCCGGAGAAGACCCGCGAGGCCGAGTGGCACGATCCCTCCGGCAAGCGCTTCATCCGCACCGGCGACGTCGGCCGCTTCGACGACGACGGCTTCCTCGTGCTCGTCGACCGCAAGAAGGACATGATCATCTCGGGCGGCTTCAACATCTATCCGAGCGACCTCGAGGCGGTGCTGCGCGAGCACCCCGACGTCGCCGAGGTGTCGGTGGTGGGCGTGCCGTCGAAGGAATGGGGCGAGACGCCGGTCGCGTTCGCGGTCCTGAGGAACGACGCTTCCCGGGATGAAATCCTGGCCTTTGCGAACGCCAGGCTCGGCAAGACGCAACGGCTCGCCGCCCTCGAGATCGTCGACGCGCTGCCGCGCAGCGCCATCGGCAAGGTGCTGAAGCGCGAGCTGCGCGAGCGCTACCTGAGATCGGGGACAGCTACCGATCTCACCTCACATAGCTCCGGAGATCGGTAGCTGTCCCCGATCTCTAGCCGAGGGTGGGCATGGTGAAGCCGCCGCCCTTGGGCGTGTCCTGGTGCGGCCAGCGGGTGGTGACGACCTTGGTGCGCGTGTAGAACTTGATGCTCTCCACACCGTGCACGTGCAGGTCGCCGAAGAGCGAGTTCTTCCAGCCGCCGAAGGAGTAGAACGCCACCGGCACCGGGATCGGCACGTTCACGCCGACCATGCCGACCTGGATCTCGTTCTCGAAGCGGCGCGCCGCGCCGCCGGACTCGGTGAAGATCGCCGTGCCGTTGGCGTACGGATTGCCGTTCACGAGCGCGATCGCCTCCTCGAGCGTGTCCTTTCGCAGGACCACGAGGACCGGGCCGAAGATCTCGTTGCGGTAGACCTCCATCTGCGGCGTCACGTTGTCGAAGAGCGTCGCCCCGAGGAAGAATCCCTCCTTGACCGGCGCCTGGCTGCCGTCCAGCACGACCCTGGCCCCTTCCTTCTTTCCCTTCTCGATGAAGGAGGCGACCTTGTCGCGATGCTCCGCGGTCACGAGCGGGCCCATGTCGATGCCCTCGCAGTTGCCGGGGCCGACCTTGATCGCCTTTGCCTTCTCCGCCAACAGCTTGACGAGAGGATCTGCGGAAGAACCCACGGCAACGACGGCGCTGATCGCCATGCAGCGCTCGCCGGCGGAGCCGTAGGCGGCGCCGATCAGCGCGTCGGCGGTGAACTCGAGGTCGGCATCCGGCAGCACGACCGCGTGGTTCTTCGCCCCGCCGAGCGCCTGCACGCGCTTGCCGGTCTTCGCGCAGGTCTCGTAGATGTACTTCGCGATCGGCGTGGAGCCCACGAACGACACGGCATGGATCCCGGCGTGGTTCAGGATGGCGTCGACGGCGGCCTTGTCGCCGTGCACCACGTTCAGCACCCCGTCGGGCAGGCCCGCTTCCTTCAGGAGCTCCGCCATGCGCACCGACGCCGACGGCACCTTCTCCGACGGCTTGAGGATGAACGTGTTGCCGCAGGCGATCGCCATCGGGAACATCCACAGCGGCACCATCACCGGGAAGTTGAACGGCGTGATGCCGGCGCACACGCCCACCGGCTGGCGCAGCGTGTGCGTGTCGACCTGCGTGCCGACGTTCTCGGAGTACTCGCCCTTGAGCAAATGCGGGACGCCGCAGGCGAACTCGACCACCTCGATGCCGCGCTGCACCGAGCCCATGGCGTCGGGGAGCGTCTTGCCGTGCTCTTCGGTGACGATCTCGGCGAGCTGCTTCTGGTTCTTCTTCATCAGCGCGAGGAACTCCTGCATCACGCGCGCCCGGCGCAGGATGGAAGCATCGCGCCATGCGGGCAGCGCGGCCGCCGCCGCCTTCACGGCGGAATCGATCATGGCCGCATCGCCGAGCGGTACGCGCTTCGTCACCTGGCCGGTGGCGGGATTGAACACGTCGCCGAAGCGTCCCGATGCCGGGCGCACCGGCTTGCCGTCGATCCATGCGGGAACGATGTCGAGCTTCAGTTCAGCAGGCTTGTTCATGCGGGGCTTCCCAGGTAGCTCGCAATCCGGCCGTCGGCCGAGAGAGCGTCGAAATTCGGATGGAGGGAAATTCTACCCTTCTCGACGAAGATGAAGCGCTCGCAGACCTCCTTCAGGATCTCCAGGTGGTAGCGCTCCGTGGGGTGCAGGCAGAGGAACACCACGCGCCCTTCGTCGCGCAGCCGGCGGAAGAAATCCAGCATGAAGCCGATGTAGCCGTCCTGGGTATTGAACTGCGGCTCGTCGAAGAGGTGCACCATCGGGAAGTCGGTCTTCGGCGCCTCCAAAAGGAAGTCCGGCCGGCTGCGCTGGAAGCGGCGCACCTGGTAGGACTGGTGGTAGTGGATCGCCAGGCGGTCGCGCTGCCGGGCCTTCACCCGGTGGATGTCCTGTCCCATGCACAGGACGCGCCCCGAGGTGGGGGCGTTCGAACCGGTCATGAGCTCGAACAGGGTGGTCTTGCCCGAGCCGTTGGGTCCCATCACGCCGATGATCTCGGGCTTCTCCACGCAGAGCGAGGCCTCGAGGGAGAACGTCACCTGCCGCCGCAGCAGTCCCCGGGTGTATTCCTTGCGCACCTTCTCGACGGAGAGAATCATCAGACGCCGAGCAGCCTTTTTCTCAAGGATTCATTCTCCAGAAGCGCGCCGGCAGGGCCCGCGTGCACGATGCGCCCCTTGTCCATGACGTAGACCCGGTCGGCGACCGACAGCGCGGCGATCGGGTTCTGCTCGACCAGCAGCGCG
Organism: Burkholderiales bacterium; assembly: GCA_035549805.1. GTDB lineage: Bacteria > Pseudomonadota > Gammaproteobacteria > Burkholderiales > SG8-39 > SCGC-AG-212-J23. The sequence continues at coordinate 17,189 of DASZQH010000110.1, read as the reverse complement.
CCGATGCCCTCGGCCTTCAGCCGCTTCACCACCTGCATGACCTGCTGGACGACGCGCGGCGCGAGCCCCTGGCTCGGCTCGTCGAGCAGCACGAGGCCGGGCGAGCCGAGCAGCGCGCGCGAGATCGCGACCATCTGCATCTCGCCGCCGGACAGGTTCTCGCACTCGCGGTGCATCAGGTACTCGAGCGCGCTGAAGATCTCGAAGCACTCCTTCTCCGTCCAGCGCCGCCAGCGCGTGCGTTTCCTGGCAATGCTGAGGTTCCTCTCGACCGTGAGCGTCGGAAAGACCCGCCGGTCGTCCGGCACCCAGCCTATTCCCCGCCGCGCGATCTCGTGGGTCGCCTTGCGGGTGATTTCATGCTTGTCGAAAAGTACCTTCCCCGTGCGGGCGGGCGAAAGGCCGAGGATCGAGCGCAGCGTAGTGGTCTTGCCCGCGCCGTTCGGGCCGAGCAGCGCCACGACTTCGCCCTCGCGCACCTCGAGCGACACCCCGAAGAGCGCCTGCGTCTCCCCGTAGAAGGTCTCGATGCGCTCAAGCTGCAGCATGCTGCCCCAGGCTCGAGCGCTGCACCCAGGGGTTGGCGCGCAGCGCGTCGGGCGTCCCCTGCGCGATCACCTGCCCCCAGTGCATGACGTAGATGTGGTCGGCGAGGCCGAAGAGGAAGCGCATGTCGTGCTCGACCATGACGATGGTGAGCGAGCGCTTGAGCTCGCCGACGAGCGCGCCGATGCGCGCCGTAGCCTCGGTGCCGAGTCCCGCGGTCGGCTCGTCGAGGAACAGCAGGCGCGGCTGCGCCGCGAGCGCCACGCCGATCTCGAGCGCCCGGCGGTCCCCATAGGAAAGGTCTTTCGCTCGCACGTTCTCCTTCCCCGCCAACCCGACCTTGCGCAGGACTTCCGCCGCTTCCTCGCTTTTCGCTCCAAAGGAGGAGAGGAGGGAGAATCCCCGCTCCCGCACGGCGGGCGTGGCGACTAGCACGTTGTCGAGCGCGCTGTAGTCGTCGAAGAGGTTCATGATCTGGAACGAGCGCGACACGCCCAGCCGCGCGATGCGCCGCGGCGGCAGCCCCGTGATGTCGCGGCCCTCGAAGGTGACCCGCCCGCGGTCGGGCGCGAAGCGCCCGGTGAGCAGGTTGAAGCAGGTGGTCTTGCCGGCCCCGTTCGGGCCCATGATGCCCGTGAGCTTGCCGGCCTCGAAGCGCAGGCTCACGTCCTCGAGGACGACGTGGTCACCGAACCGCTTGTGCAGGCTCTTTGCTTCGAACATGGAAGGAAGGGTTCCGGAAGAGGCCCGCGATGCCTTCGGGCTTGAACAGGACGATCGCCATGAAGAGCAGCCCGTACCAGAGGAGCCAGGCCTCGGTGTAGGCGCCGAGCAGATCGCGCGCGAGGAAGAAGAGCACCGCGCCGAGCACCGGGCCCCAGAAGGAGACGAGGCCGCCGCCGATCAGCACCATCATCACCACGAAGCCCGACTGGTGCAGGCTCATGACGTTCGGGTAGGCCGACTGCTGCGCGAGCGCGAACAGGCCGCCGGCGAGCCCCGCGACCAGCGTCGAGAGGACGAACGCGAGCCACTTGTAGAGCCAGACGTTGTAGCCGACGAAGCGCGCGCGCGTCTCGTTCTGCTTGATCGCGCTCAGGATGCGGCCGAAAGGCGAGTTCACCACGCGCCAGAGCAGCAGCACGACCGCCACGAAGATCGCGAACGCGAAGTAGTAGAGGTTCTCGAGCCTGTCCAGGCCCAGGGCGCCGGCCCGCTTGATGTTGAGCAGCCCGTCCTCGCCGCGCGTCACGCTGTGCCACTTGATCGCGACGAACCAGAAGATCTGGCCGAACGCGATCGTGAGCAGCGCGTAGTAGATGCCGCGCCGGTGGGAGATGAACGTGGCGACGATCGCCCCGGCGATGCCGCCGGCGAGGACCGCCGCGAGCAGGCACAGCCAGAGGTTCTGCGACACCCCGAGCTGGAACAGGCCGAAGGCGTAGGCGCCGACGCCGAAGTACGCGCCGTGCCCGAACGACGGCAGGCCGGCGTAGCCGAGCAGCAGGTTGAAGCCGAGCGCGTAGATCACCCAGACCATCACCTCGACGCCGAGGTACGGATACAGCCCCACCCCCTTGATCCAGAAGGGAAGGGTGGCGAAGGCCGCGAAGGTCGCCAGCATCGGCAGCGGGAACGATTTCATTGCGCTTGCAACGGATGTTCTAGTTATATAGGATTTGAGAATAAACGTTCTAAGCAGGGTTGTCTACGTGTCCGCACCCCGCGCCTTCGAGCAGCTGAAGGACCAGCTTTCCCGCGCTTATCCCGCGATGTCGCCGCAGCTGCAGCGCATTGCCGGCTTCGCGCTCGAGAACCCGCAGGAGATGGCCCTCGACACCGTCGCCTCGCTCGCGCGCGGCGCGGGCGTGCAGCCATCGGCGATGGTGCGCTTCGCGCAGGCGCTCGGCTTCGCCGGGTTCTCGGAAATGCAGCGCGTGTTCCGCGGCCGCTTGGTCGAGCGCTCCAACAGCGGCATGCGCAACTACCGCGAGCGCATCGAGGCGTTCCGCGCCCGCCAGGAGCGCTCCGGCCCCGCCGGCGTGCTCTCCCAGTTCGTCACCGACGGCCTCGCCTCGCTCGAGCACCTGCACGAGCAGGTGCGCCCGGAGCAGCTCGAGGCGGCAGTCAAGGTCCTCGCCGCCGCGCGCACCATCTACGTCCTCGGGCATCGGCGCTCCTTCCCGGTGGCCTACTACCTCGCCTACGCGCTCTCCCAGCTCGAGCTGCCGACCCAGCTCCTCGACACGGTGGGGGGCATGCTGCGCGAGCCGGCCCGGCTGATCGGGCCGAAGGACGCGCTGCTCGTGGTGTCCTTCAAGAATTACACGCCCGACGTGGTCGAGGTCGCGCAGGCCTGCCACGCGCGCAAGGTCCCCGTGGTCGCGATTACCGACAACGCGCTGTCGCCGCTCGTCCGCCCGGCGCGGGTGTGCTTCCAGGTCGAAGCGAACGCGTCGAAGCCGTTCCGCATGCTGGTCGCGCCGATGTGCCTCGCCCAGGCGCTGGTGGTCTCGCTCGGGGAGCAGATCTCGAAGTGAGGACCCTCGACCTCATCTGCATGGGCCGCGCCGCCGTCGACCTGTACGGCGAGCAGGTCGGCGCTCGCCTCGAGGACCAGGTGTCCTTCGCCAAGTACCTGGGCGGCTCGCCCGCCAACACGGGCGTGGCCGCGAGCCGCCTCGGCCTCAAGGTGGCGATGCTCACCCGGGTCGGCGACGAGCAGAATGGCCGCTTCGTGCGCGAGACGCTCGCCGCCGAGGGGCTGGACGTGTCGCATGTGAGGACCGATCCGCAGCGCCTCACGGCGCTCGTGTTCCTGGCGATCAAGGACCGCACCACCTTCCCGCTGGTCTTCTACCGCCACGATTGCGCGGATATGGCGATCGCGCCGGAGGACTTCGACGAGCGCTTCATCGGCTCTTCCAGGGCATTGCTGGTCTCCGGAACGCACTTTTCCCAGTCGGCCATCTCTGCCGTTTGCTTTTCTGCAATCGAGCAGGCGAAGCGAGCCGGTACCAGGGTGGTGCTCGACATCGACTACCGGCCGGTGCTCTGGGGCCTCACGCCGCCCGGCCTGGGCGAGAAGCGCTTCGTCGCCTCGCAGGGCGTCACCGCGAAGCTGCAGGAGATCCTGCCGCACTGCGATCTGGTCATCGGCACCGAGGAAGAGCTGCACATCGCCGCCGGCGTCGAGGACACCGCAAAGGCGATCGCGCGGGTCGGCGCCCTGTCCGAAGCGATCCTGGTCGTGAAGCGCGGCCCGCTCGGGTGCAGCGTGTACTCGCGCAACCTCGACTTCGACCACGCGGGCTTTCCGGTCGAGGTGTTCAACGTGCTCGGCGCGGGAGACGGCTTCGCCGGCGGCTTCCTCTCCGCCTGGCTGAAGGACCTGCCGCTCGAGGAATGCGCGCGGCGGGCGAACGCCTGCGGCGCGATCGTGGTCTCGCGCCACGGCTGCGCGCCGGCGATGCCCTCCAGCGCCGAGCTCGAGCTCTTCCTTTCGCGCAGGGACTGGCCTTTCCGCCTGCGCGACGCCTCGTCCTTGAACGAGATCCATCGAAAGACCACGCAGCGGCGTGCCTGGCCGGAGGTGCTCGCGCTCGCGTTCGACCATCGCCGCCAGCTCGAGGACCTCGGACCGCCGGAGCGCATTGCCGCGTTCAAGCGCCTCGTCGCCCTCGCCCTTGCCAAGAGCTCCTTCCCGGGGAAAGGCGCGATCGTCGACGATCGCTACGGAGAAGACGCGCTCTTCTCCCTCACCGGGACCGGCCTGTGGCTCGCCCGCCCCGTCGAGGTGCCGGGAAGCGCCCGCCTCGCCTTCGAGGCCGGCGACAACATCGCGGCGACGCTCCGCACCTGGCCCGCCGAGCACGTCGTCAAGTGCCTGTTCTCCCCCGAGGCGGAGAACCTGTCGAAGGTGCGCCAGCTCCAGGAGGCCTGCATCGCCACCGGCCACGAGCTCCTGCTCGAGATGCTGGCGCCGGACCTGCCGGGCGCGCTGAAGGCGTGCTACGGCGCCGGCCTGCGGCCCGACTGGTGGAAGCTTCCCGCGCCCGCCGCCGAGGCGGAATGGCACGCGGTCGGCGAGGTCATCCGGGAGAACGATCCCTGGTGCCGCGGCGTGATCCTGCTCGGCATGGAGGCGAGCGAGGAGACGCTCGAGCGCGGCTTCGCCCTGGCGGCGCGCCATCCCTTCTGCAAGGGATTCGCCGTGGGCCGCAGCATCTTCATGGACGCCGCGCGGCGCTGGTTCGCCGGCCGCGCGAGCGATGCCGAGGTGGTCGACGACGTCTCGAGGAAGTACTCGAGCCTGGTGCAGATCTGGCGCAAAGCGAGGAGCGAATGCAAAGAATCGGTTTCATAGGCATCGGCCTGATGGGCCACGGGATGGCGAAGAACCTGCTGAAGAAGGGGCATCCCCTGTGCTTCATGGTTCATCGCAATCGATCGACGATCGACGATCTTCTCGCCTTGAAAGCGAAGGAATTTCCCAACGCAAGGGAGATCACCGCCCATTCGGACGTGGTGTTCCTCTGCGTCACCGGCACGCCGCAGGTCGAGGCCAGCGTCTACGGCAAGGACGGCATCCTCGAGGCCTGCCGCAGCGGGCAGATCGTCATCGACTGCTCCACCGCGCAGCCCGACTCGACCGACCGCATCCGCGCCGACTTCGAGAAGAAGGGCGCGCGCTTCGTGGACGCGCCGCTCGCGCGCACGCCGGTGCAGGCCGAGGAAGGCAAGCTGAACTGCATGGTCGGCGCGGACGCGAAGACCTTCGCCGAGGTGAAGCCGGTGCTGGAGAAGTTCTGCGAGAACATCTTCCACGTCGGCGGCTTCGGCGCAGGGCACCGCATGAAGCTCGTCAACAACTTCCTCGCCATGAGCCACGCCCTCGCCACCTGCGAGGCGCTGGCGGTGTGCGCCAAGGTCGGCATCGACCTGGAGGCGTTCTACAAGCTCATCTCCGCGGGCGGCGCGAACTCGGCCATGTTCCAGATGGTGGCGCCGAAGGCGCTGAAGGGCGACCACACCGGCCTGCTCTTCACGCTCGCGAACGCAAAGAAGGACATCGGGTACTACCAGCAGATGGCGGGGAATGCCTCCTTCGCGGGACCGCTCGGAGGCGTCCTCTACCAGCAGCTGGTGCAGGCGAACGCGCTCGGCCTCGGCGAGAAGTTCGTTCCGTCCCTCATCGAGGCCTACGAACGGATCAACGGGATCAAGATCGCAGGTTAAAGAGGAGGCAGTCATGAAGAGACGCAATCTACTGAAGATGCTGGCGGCGGGCGCCGCCTTCTACGGGCCGTGGAAGGTGCACCATGCCTGGGCCCAGGCGGCGCAGAAGAAGCCCCTGATCATCGGCCTCACCATGGACGCGAGCGGCCAGTACGGCGCGAGCGGCATGGACGAGCGCCTGGGCGCGATGCTCGCGATCCGCGAGTTCAACGAGAAGGGCGGCGTGCTGGGACGGCGCATCGAAGCCCTCCACATGGACACGGAAACCACGCCGGCCACCGGCTCTCGCGTCGCCGAGCGCCTCATCACGCGCAACGAAGCGGCGTTCCTGATCGGCGGCGTGCACTCGGGCGTGGCCAACGCGATCTCGCAGGTGGCGCAGAAGTACGGCGCGATCTACTTCAACACCAACTCGAGCTCGCCCACCGAGGCCGGGCGCGACTGCCACCGGGTCAAGTTCGTCTGGGACGGCAACGGCACCAACTTCGCGCACGCCATCGTCAAGAACGCGATGCGGGTGAACGGGCGCAACTGGGTGCTGCTCACCAACGACTACGTCTGGGGCCACAACACGTCGAAGGCGATGCGCGGCATCATCGAGGCGAACGGCGGCAAGGTCGTGGAGGAGCTGCTCGTGCCGCAGAACACGCGCGACTTCACCTCGTACCTGCTCAAGCTGCAGCAGATCAAGCCGAACGTGATCGGCACCGCCGTCGGCGGCGACGACATCAAGGCGCTGCGCCAGCAGGTGGTGCAGACCAAGCTCGACAAGTCCTACGCCTGGATCAACAACCAGCAGGACTGGCCGGACGTGTACGGCCTGGGGCCGGACGCGGTGTTCGGCGTCTTCGGCACGACGTGGTACTACCGCCTCGACCTGCCGGGCGTGAAGGAGTTCGTCGCCAAGTACCAGAAGACCTATCCGGGCGTGCAGATCAAGGTACCGGGCAACGTGTTCCACAACGGCTACATGGCGACGCGCGAGCTCCTGCGCTGCGTCGAGGAGGCCGGCACGACGAACAACATCGCGGTGATCAAGAAGCTCGAGGGCCGCAAGATGGCCGCCGCGGACCGGATGCAGCACCACGACGCGTGGATCGACCCGGTGACGCACCAGTGCCAGCAGACCATCTACATGGCGAGCTACAACGACAAGCCGGCCGAGGCGGACGACATCTTCCGCATCCAGGCGAACGTTTCGCCGCAGGACGTGCAGGACCAGGACGCGGCGAAGGCGTGCAAGCTCGAGTCCTACGAGGCGACCCCGACCTACGAGCAGTAATTGGAGCTCGCCCTCAACCTCCTCCCTCACCTCTTCAACGGGGTGAGCCTCGGGCTGCTGTTCGCGCTGATCGCCCTGGGGTTCATGCTCGTGGTCGGGGTGATGGAGGTGATCAACCTCGCCCATGGGTCCCTGTTCGCGCTCGGGGCCTATGTGGCGATCTTCCTTCTCGGCTACAAGCTGCCGTTCTACGCGGTGCTCTTCCTCGCGCCGGTGCTCGTGGCGATCTTCGGCATGCTGCTCGAGCTCTGCATGCGGCGCACCTACGGCAAGGACGCGCTGTACGGCCTGCTCCTCACCTTCGGGGCGGCCCTGGTGATCGAGGAGCTGATCCGCCTCGCCTGGGGTTCCGGCGAGAAGCAGCTGCCGGTGCCGCCCGAGCTCTCGGGCGCGATGATGATCGGCGGCCTCATCTACGCGAAATACCGCCTGTTCGCCACCCTCGCCGCCGTGGCGCTCATCTTTTCGCTCTATCTGTTCCTCGAAAGGACTCCTTACGGCGCCATGATCAAGGCGGGGGCCCACGATTCGGAAATGGTCCGCGCCCTCGGCATCAACCTCACGCGCCTGCGCCTCTTCGTGTTCGCGCTCGGCACCGCGCTCGCCGCGATCGCCGGCATCGTGCTCGCGCCGATCTGGGGCGTGCGCCCGCACATGGGCGTCGACGCCGTCGTCCCGGCCTTCCTCATCATCGTGCTGGGCGGCGTCGGCAGCTTCTGGGGCGCCGTCCTCGCGGGCATCCTCGTCGGCATCGTCGTCGGCCTCACCGGCGCCTACGCTTCCGAGTGGTCCCTGCTCTCCATGTACCTGCTCCTGATCGCACTGGTAACCTTCCGCGCTCGAGGCCTCGCCGGAAAGAAGACCGCGCTTGAGAACTGAACTGAAGGGAAAGACCGCCGTCGTCACCGGCGCCGCCGGCACCATGGGGGCTGCCGTGGTTCGCGCCTTCCTCGAAGACGGCTTGCGGGTCTTCGCCGTGGATGTCAGGAAAGCGTCTTTTCCCGATTCTTTGACCTGTGACATTACGGATGCAAGGCAAGTCGAAGAAGCGGCAACGCAGATCGGCGATATCGATATCCTCGTCAACAACGCCGGCATCCTCTCCAACAACAAGGTCGAGGCGAGCACGCCGGAGGAATGGCGCAAGGTCATGGCCGTGAACCTGGACGGCGCCTTCTACATGGCTCGCGCGTTCGTTCCCGGCATGAAGAAGAAGTGCTGGGGGCGCATCGTGAACACCTGCTCGCTCGCGGCGAAAAGCGGCGGCATCACCGCGGGCACCGCGTACACCGCGTCCAAGGGCGCCATGACCTCGCTCACCTTCTCGCTCGCCCGCGAGCTCGCGGCCTTCGGCGTCACGGTGAACGGCATCTCGCCGGCCTACGTCAAGACCCCGATGGTGACCGAGCAGCTCACCGAGGCGCAGCGCCAGGCGCTCATCGCCCAGATTCCCGTCGGCCGCTTCTGCGAGCCGGAGGAGTTCGCGCACGTGGTGCGCTTCCTCGTTTCCCCGCTGTCAGGCTTCATCACCGGCGAGATCGTCGATCTCAACGGCGGCCTGATCATGGACTGATGCGGCTCCGGGGCAAGGTCGCGCTGGTGCCCGGCGGGTACGGCGGCCTCGGCGCCGCGGTGTGCCGCGGGCTCGCCGCCGAGGGCGCGCGCGTCATCATCGCCGGCCGGAGCTACGACAAGGCGCTGTCCCTCGCGAAGCGCATTCGCGGCGCCACGCCCATGGAGCTCGACGTGCGCGACGTTCCTTCCATCCGCAGGGCCGTCGGCGCGCTGAAGAAGCTCGACCTGCTCGTGAACTGCGTCGGGATCCAGCGCGAGCAACCGGTGGACGAGGTCACCGAGGACGCCTGGGACGAGCTCTACCGGACCAACCTCAAGGCGGCGATGTTCCTCGCGCAGGCCGCGGCGAAGAAGCAGAAGCGCGGCGGCAAGCAGGTCCACCTGCTCTCGGTCCGCGCCCAGCTCGGATTGCGCGGCCGCGGCTACTCCGCCTACTGCTCGACCAAGGGCGGCCTCGTCATGCTCATCCGCCAGCACGCCTCGGAGCTCGGGCCGCGGGGAATCTGCGTGAACGGGGTGGCGCCGACCGTCGTGCGCACGGAGATGGGCGCGCACTGGCTGAAGAACCCTAAGACCCGCGCCTGGCTGCAGGAGCGCATCCCGCTCGGCCGCGTCGCCGAGCCCGCCGACGTGGTCGGCGCGGTGCTCTTCTTCTGCTCGCCGGCGAGCGACTACGTGACCGGCCAGGTGTTGTACGTGGATGGGGGCATCACGGCTTCGCAGTAAGTAACATGCGGCGGGTGGCCGAACCGCTCCTCCCCGCCGCGCCCGCCTTCAAGGACGGCATCCCGTTCTCGGAAGCTTTCCAGGACGTGTACCACTCGGTCGACGGCGGCATCGCCCAGTCCCGCCACGTCTTCCTCGCCGGCAACGACCTGCCGCGCCGCTGGGCGGGCCGGGAGCGCTTCGTCATCTTCGAGACCGGATTCGGGCTCGGCCTGAATTTCCTGGCGACCCTGCAGGCCTGGCGGCGCAACCCGGGTCGCAAGCTGCACTACGTGGCGGTGGAGAAGCATCCGTTCTCCCTGCAGGACCTCCGGACGCTCCACGCGCGGTATCCGGAGGTGGAGGAAGAAGCGGCGCAGCTTCATTCCGCGTGGCCGATGCTCGTCCCGGGAGGGCACCGTGCGGAGCTGGAACCGGATGTCGTGCTCACGCTCTTCTTCGCCGACATCAAGGTCGTGCGCGACCTGCGCCTGTCCGCCGACGCGCTCTACCTCGACGGCTTCGCGCCGGACCGCAATCCCGACATGTGGTCGCATCCGACCCTGCGCGCCGTCTCGCGGCTCGCCGCGCCCGGCGCCACCGTCGCCACGTGGAGCGTCGCGGCCGGCGTGCGCAGCGCGCTCGAGGAGACCGGATTCGCCGTCGAGAAGCGTCCCGGCTTCGGCGCCAAGCGCGAAATGCTCGTCGCGACCTATCGGGGTCGGCGCAACGAAGTCGCCGTGGAAAGGAGGGAGCGAAAGGCCACGGTGGTCGGCGCTGGGATCGCCGGCGCGTCGGTGTGCGAGCGGCTCTGCGCGCGCGGCTGGGAGGTGACGCTCGTCGAGCGCCACGCGGCGCCGGCGCAGGAGGCTTCCGGCAACCTCGCGGGCGCCTTCCATCCGGTCGTGACGCCCGATGACAGCGTATTCGCCCGGGTGACACGGGCAGGATACCTCGCCGCCCTGCGCACGTTCGCTTCGCTCCGGGATCTCCGCTGGGACCCGTGCGGCGTGCTTCAGCTCGCGCGCAACGGGCGCGAGGAGGAGTCGCAGCGCGCATCGATCGCCGCGCTCGGCTTGCCGCCCGACTATGCGCAGCTCGTGAGCGCGGACGAGGCGAGCCGCCACGCCGGCGTCGCGCTTCCCGCCGGCGGAGTGTGGTTCCCGGGCGCCGGGTGGGTCCAGCCGCGCTCGCTGGTGGATGCGCTGCTCGCCGCCTGCGGCCCGGGCCTTATTCGGAGATTCTCTTCGCAGATGAGCACGAGGCCGGAGGGAATCACGATCCTCGCCACGGCCGCCGCGGAGATCCCGCATGCCCGCCTCAGGCGCGTGCGCGGCCAGCTCTCCTACCTGCCCTCCGGCGCCGTCGAGCCGCCGCACGTGGTGGTGCTGCGCGGCGGGATGATCCTGCCGCCGGTGGAGGGGATCTGCGTCACCGGCGCGAGCTTCGACCTCGAGGACGAGGACCCGTCGCCGCGGGTTTCCAGCCACGAGGGAAACCTCGAGCGGCTCGCGCGCATCCTTCCCGTGCCGCCGCTCGACCCCGCCTCGCTCGACGGCCGCGTCGCGTTCCGTGCCGTGGCGCGCGACCGGCTGCCGCTCGCGGGGCACGTGGACGAGAGCACCTGGGCGCTTCTTGCGCTGGGGTCGCGAGGGCTGACGTGGGCCTCCCTCGGGGCCGAGCTCATTGCTTCGATGCTGGAGGCAGAGCCGCTCCCCGTCGAAGGCAAGCTGGCGGATGCGCTCGCCCCGTTGCGCTTTATGAAGCGCGCAGGATCGCCGGCGAAGCTTCCTTCACGTCCTTGATGCCGCAGAGCGCCATCGTCACGTCGAGCTCGTTGCGGATGATCTCGAGCGCGCGCGTGACGCCCTTCTCGCCCATCGCGCCGAGCCCGTAGGCATAGGCGCGGCCGATCAGCGCGCCCTTCGCGCCGAGCGCGAGCGCCTTGAGCAGATCCTGGCCGGAGCGGATGCCGCCGTCGAAAAGGACCTCGATGCGCCCGCCCACCGCGTCGGCGATCTCGGGCAGCGCGCGGATCGAGGAAGAGGCGCCGTCGAGCTGCCGCCCGCCGTGGTTGGAGACGACGAGCGCCTCGACGCCGAGGCCGGCGGCGATCTTCGCGTCCTCGACGTCGAGGATGCCCTTGAGGATGATCTTGCCGCCCCAGAGGGACTTGATCCACTCCACGTCCTTCCAGGACAACGTCGGGTCGAACTGGCCGGCGATCCAGTGCGAGAGCGTGGTGAGGCTGTCGGCGTTGGGGATGCGGCCTTCCAGGTTGCCGAACGACTTGCGCTTGCTCGTCATCACGTTCAGGACCCAAGCGGGCTTCAGCAGCATGTCGAAGAAGGTCGCGGCCGTCAGGCGCGGCGGCACCGCGAGGCCGTTCTTCAGGTCCATGTGGCGCTGGCCCTGGACCTGCAGGTCGAGCGTGAGCACGAGCGCCGAGCAGCCGGCCGCCTTGGCCCGCTCGACCAGCGACGCGGAGAAGCCGCGGTCGCGCATCACGTAGAGCTGGAACCAGAACGGGCGCGTCAGCGCGCTCGCGACGTCCTCGATCGAGCAGATCGACATCGTCGAGAGCGTGTAGGGCACGCCGAACTTCTCCGCGGCGCGCGCCGCGAGCATCTCGCCGTTCGCCCAGTTGAGGCCCGTGAGGCCGACCGGCGCGAGCGCGACCGGCATGGACACGTCCTGGCCGAGCATGGTGCTGCGGGTGGAGCGCCGGTCGACGTCGATCGCGACGCGCTGGCGCAGCGTGAGCGACTCGATGTCGGCGCGGTTCGCGCGCAGCGTGGCTTCGGCGTAGGAGCCGCGGTCCACGTAGTCGAAAATGGCCTTCGCGATGCGCTTGCGCGAAAGCTGGCGCAGGTCCTCGATGCAGGTGACGACGGGCATGGCGCCGCATTCTAATGGCAAGCTGCGCCCGTTTCACATCGTGGGATAAAATCCGCTCCCCATGCCGGCCAAGGAAGAACAGAAAAACCCGATCCAGGTCATCGAGCGGATGACCCGCCTGCTCGAGGTCCTCGCCCAGCACCCGGAACCGCTCGGCCTGAAGCAGATCGCCCAGTACACGAAGCTGCACCCCTCGACGGCGCACCGCATCCTCGCCGCGATGTCCGCCGACCGGATGGTGGACCGGGTCGAGCCGGGCAGCTATCGCCTCGGTATGCGCCTGCTCGAGCTGGGCAACCTGGTGAAATCGCGCATCAGCGTGCGCGAGCTCGCGCTGCCGGTGATGCGGGAGCTCCACGCGCAGACCGGGGAGACGGTGAACCTGTCGGTGCGCCATGACGACGAGATCGTCTACGTCGAGCGCACCTCGTCCGGGCGCTCTGCGATGCGCGTCGTGCACGTGGTGGGCACGCGTGCGCCGCTCCACGTCACCGCCGCCGGAAAACTGTTCCTGCTCGAGGAGGGCTTCGCGCGGCTGCGCGACTATGCGCGGCGCACCGGCCTTTCGCCGCAGACGAAGAACACGCTCTCCGCCGTGCCGCTGCTCGAGCGCGACCTGGAGCGCATCCAGGCGCAGGGCTGGGCGACCGACAACGAGGAAGCCGAGGTCGGGGTTCGCTGCGTCGCCGCCGGCATCCGCGACGACGGCGCGGCGCTCGTCGCGGCGCTTTCGCTTTCCACGCCCGCCGACCGCATGAAGGCGACCTGGGGGCCGCTCGTCAAGGAAACGGCCGACCGCGTCTCGCGCGCCATCGGCCATCGCCCCGGCAGGAAGATCGGCGTCGCCTAGGCGGCGGTAAGGCCGTACAGCGAGAAGAGCCGCTTCCTGTCGACCCAAGTGCGCGCGGGTCGAAACCCCGCGCTACGCGCAAGGGCGTGGAACTCCTCGACGCTGTACTTGTACGAGTTCTCGGTGTGGATCGTCTCCCCGCGCTCGAAGTGGAAGCGGTGGCGCCCGAGCGAGACCGATTGGCGCTCGAGGGACACGAGGTGCATCTCGACTCGCCCCTGCGACGCGTTATAGAACGCATAGTGCCGCCAGCGCGCCGGGACGAAATCGGCGCGCAGCTCGCGGTTGATGCGCACCAGCAGGTTGAGGTTGAAGGCGGCCGTCACGCCCTTCGCGTCGTTGTAGGCGGCGTGCAGCACGGTCGGGTCCTTCTTCAGGTCCACGCCGACCAGCATCGCGCCCCGGCCGCCCGCCTGGCCGCGCGTCATGACGAGGAAGGCGTGCGCCTCCTCGGGGGTGAGGTTGCCGATCGTGGAGCCGGGAAAGTAGACGACGGTCCGGCCGCCGCGCGCGGGGTCCATGCGGATGCCGAGGGGACGGCTGAAGTCGCCCTGCACCGGCCGGATCGCGAGCGCGGGGAAATCGCGGCGCAGCCTTCGCTCGGCCGCGCGCAGCGCGTCCTCCGAGATGTCGACGGGGATGTAGGCCGCGGGCTTGAGCGCCCGGAGGAGCAGCCGGGTCTTGAGGCTCTCCCCGCTGCCGTATTCCACCAGCGCGACACGGCGGCCGGCGAACCGGGCGATGGCGGCGAGGTTCGCGCGCGTGAGCGCGAGCTCGACGCGGGTCGGGTAGTACTCGGGGAGCCGGCAGATGCGCTCGAACAGCCGGCTCCCGGCGGCATCGTAGAAGTACTTCGGGGGTAGGGCCTTCTGCGGGAGGGACAGGCCCGCGATGACGTCCTCGCGGAACGGACTGGCTGCCTTCGGGGCTATCCCGGCCGCCCGTGCGTGGCGTTGCTTTCGAGCCACTTCTTCAGGCGGTTCGCATCGCCGATCCGGGACTGCTTGCCCCAGGAGTCGAGCAGCACGACGATGAGGTCGCGCGAAGCGAGGCGCACGCGCATCACGAGGCAGCGTCCCGCCTCGCTGATGTAGCCGGTCTTGGACAGGCCGATCTCCCACTGCGCGTTGCGCACCAGGCCGTTGGTGTTGGCGAAGTTCAGCGCGCGCTTGCGGTCCTTCACCGTCGCGCGGCTGCGCGTCGAGTACTCGCGGATCTTGTCGTAGCCGTGGGCGGCGTTGACGAGCTTGACGAGATCCCGGGCGCTCGAGACGTTGCCGGAGGAGAGGCCCGTCGGGTCGACGAAGCGGCTGTCGGTCATGCCGAGCTCGTCGGCCTTGCGGTTCATCGCCTCGATGAAGGCGTCCATGCCGCCCGGGTAGCTGCGCCCGAGCGCGGCGGCGGCCTTGTTCTCCGAGGCCATGAGGGCGAGCAGCATCAGCTCGTCGCGCGTGTACGTGGCGCCGGTGCGCAGGCGCGAGCGCGTGCCCTTGATCGTGTCGACGTCGGCGCGGGAAAGCACCACGCGCTGGTCCATCTCGAGGCCGCCGGCCTCGACCTTGTCCATCGTGACGATGGCGGTCATGAGCTTGGTGATCGAGGCGATGGGCACCACCACCTCGCTGTTCTTCTGGAACACGACCTCGCCGGTGTCGGCCTCGGCGACCAGGACGCTCGCGGAACGCAGCTTGACCTTCTTGATGTCGATGCCTAGGTCGCTCGCCTGCGCGAAGCCGATCGTCAGCGCCAGGACGAAGAACAGCGCGCACACCGCGACGATGCCTTCGAGTGGGTGGAGGGTTCTTTCTTGACGCTGCGACATGTGCGGCACTATCCCCGGCTGCGCTGGTTTTCGTTGGTGGCCTCCCATGCCCTCTTCGGCCCATGGGGAGGGTCGCAGTCTAAACTACGGCCGAAAAAAAATGCAAGGCAAATCAGGGCATAGGGCGCGATATCTAGAAGTCGCGTGAAATTGTGCAGCGTCGGGGAACGACAACAGTGAGCGGTCGCTCGCCTACTCGGTCTTGGCCTTCTCCAGTACGGCTTCGGCTTGCGCCGCTTCCTGCTGCAGCGCCCACATTCTTGCGTATTCTCCTTTAAGTTCAAGGAGTTGCTGGTGGGCCCCGCGCTCCACGATGCGCCCCTTGTTGAGAACGAGGATCTCGTCCGCGTCCATCACGGTGGAGAGGCGGTGCGCGATGACGAGCGTGGTGCGGCCTTCGGCGATGCGCTCGAGCTCGGCCTGGATCGCTTTCTCCGAGCGCGAGTCGAGCGCGGAGGTCGCCTCGTCGAAGATGAGGATGCGCGGGTTCTTCAGCAGCGCGCGCGCGATCGCCACGCGCTGCTTCTCGCCGCCCGAGAGCTTGAGGCCGCGCTCGCCGACCTGCGTCTCGTACTTCGCCGGCAGCGACTGGATGAAGTCGTGGATGTGCGCCGCGCGCGCCGCCTCCATCACCTCGGCGTCGCTCGCGTCGGGCCGGCCGTAGCGGATGTTGTAGAGGATCGTGTCGTTGAAGAGCACCGTGTCCTGCGGCACGATGCCGATGGCGGCGCGCAGGCTCGCCTGCTGCAGGTCCTTCAGCGAGACGCCGTTCACCCGGATGTCGCCGCGCGTGACGTCGTAGAAGCGGAAGAGCAGCCGCGCGAGCGTCGACTTTCCCGAGCCGGAATGGCCGACCACCGCGACGCGCCGCCCGGCCGGGATCTCGAACGAGACGCCGAACAGGATCTGGCGCTCCTTCTCGTAGAAGAAGTCGACCGCATCGAACGCCACCGACGCGGGCCCGGGCGGCAGCGCGGGTGCGCCGGGCCGGTCCTCGACCTCGCGGTTCACCGCGAGCAGGCGGAACATGCGGTCCATGTCGAGCAGCGACTGCTTGATGTTCCGGTACACCATGCCCAGCACGTTGAGCGGGATGTAGAGCTGGATGAGCAGGCCGTTGACGAGCACCAGGTCGCCGAGGGTGAACGTGCCCGCGACCACGCCCTCGGCGGCGAGGAGCATGAGCGCCGTGACCGCGCCGGCGATGATGAGGCTCTGGCCGATGTTCAGCAGGCCGAGCGAGGACTCGCTGCGCGTCGCCGCGTCCTCGTACTTGCGCAGGTTCTCGTCGTAGCGGCGCGCCTCGAAGTCCTCGTTGCCGAAGTACTTCACCGTCTCGTAGTTGAGCAGGCTGTCGATGGCGCGCGTGTTGGCCTTCGAGTCGAGCTCGTTGGCGCGCCGGCGGATCTCCATGCGCCACTCCGTGATCGCGACCGTGAAGGCGATGTAGATCGCGACCGCGCCGAAGGTCACCGCAGCGAAGCGCCAGTCGAAGCGGGCGAGCAGCACCGCGGCGACGAGCGCGAACTCGAGGATCACGGGCAGGATCGAGAACAGCAGGTACGAGAGCAGCGTCGAGATGCCGTTCGTGCCGCGCTCGATGTCGCGCGTCATGCCGCCGGTCTGGCGCTCTAGGTGGAAGCGCAGGCTCAGGCTGTGCAGGTGGCGGAAGACGCCCAGCGCCACGCGGCGCATTGCGCGCTGCGCGACGCGGATGAAGATGACGTCGCGCAGCTCCTGGAACAGCGTGGTGGAGAAGCGCAGCGCCCCGTACAGCGCGAGCAGCGCCACCGGGACCGCCAGCGCCTGCAGGCGCGGGTCGAGGCCGTCGACGACCTCCTTCATCACCAGCGGCACGGCGACGTTCGCCAGCTTGGCGACGACGAGGAAGGCGAGCGCGAGCACGACCCGCAGCCGGTACTCCCAGACGTAGGGAGCCAGCAGCCGCAGGACGCCCCATTCGCCGCCCGGGAGCTTCTGTGACGCCATCGAGGAAGGCGCGCATTTTAGTGCAACCGGCGCCGGGTTCGGATGTAAGCTAAATCCAAACGGCGCCGACCTACGTACAGGGACGTACAGGGGCGGACAACGAGCGCCTGCAAGGGAGAAAAGCGATGGGCCTGAGACTGAAATTCAACCTGGTGCTGCTGCTGGTGTTCGTCACCGGCCTGGGCACCACCGGCTTCATTTCCTACGAGCTGCTGCACCGGAACGCGCAGGACGAGGTGCTGCGCAACGCCGGCGTGATGATGGAGGCCTCGCTCTCCATGCGC